>MPOS01000051.1 GCA_001896555.1 Candidatus Phosphitivorax anaerolimi | reverse complement strand
GCCGGGGTGGAATGGAAGGACTTCATGAAGGCTACCTGCCTGGGCGTCCTGCCCTCTGTGGTGCTGTATTCGATCTTTGGAGAGGCGCTCGTGTCAAGGTTTCTCTCGCCGCAGGTATACTTCTCGCTGATCATCGTGGTGCTGCTGACCATCGTGGTCATGGCGCTGAGAAAGAAAAAGATCCATCTCAGACGCAAACGCATCCACTAGGCAGCCCAGGAATTCCTCTTCTTTGAAATCCGGGGCGTGATCGCGGATGCCCTTCAGGCCCGGGTCGCCCTCGGTCCCGAACACCCTGCGCGAGAGGCCTGCATCGACGGTGAGCGGCAGGACGCCTTGGAGGAGCATGCCGTTTCGGGTACGCAGGGCGGACAGGCCCAGGATCTTGGCGCCGTCGATGCAGAGTTCCACCGGAGAAGAACGCTGGAAACACACACGAGAGAACTCCGTGCCTTGGCCCCGCATCTCGACCTCGACCCCGCATCGCTTCAGGGCCTGGGCGAACGTCTTGGTGACCGCCCGGCAGCTCTCCACAACGCCTTTGGCAAATGCCCCTTCCAGGGGCGCACAAAGGCTGAAGGTGAAGTCGTTTCCGTGCAGAACGGCGCCGCCGCCGGTGGGACGTCTCAACAGGGGAAGATCGACCCCGGGGTCGAAAGGGATGAATGATCGCTGATGAAAACCAAAGGTCACCGCGGGTTCAGACCAGTTGTAGATCCGCAGCACCCCGGAGAAACTTCCTGAAACCACGGACCGGAACATGGCGGAGTCGCGCGCCATGTTCGAGCGGGAATCATGCCTGCCGTCGAGGACGAGCCGCCATGAGCTCATAGCTCCTCGATGATGAAGAGCTGGTCGCCATAGCCCACCCGCTCGCCGTCCTGCTTGAGGATGGCGGTCACGATGCCGTCGACATGGGACTCGATCTCGTTCATGAGCTTCATGGCCTCGATGACACAGAGCACCTGGTCCTTCTTGACCCGGTCGCCCACCTGGACAAAGGGCTGGGTCTCGGGCGAGGCCGAGCGGTAGAAGGTGCCTACCAGGGGGGATGTGATGGTGACCGTGGGTTT
>MPOS01000045.1 GCA_001896555.1 Candidatus Phosphitivorax anaerolimi | reverse complement strand
GCTGATGCCTTTGTCTGCCATTTATTGCCTCCATTTCTTGGTAACATCCCCCATGAGGCAACAGCTCGGCTTCGGTAGTATTTTCTATGAGTCAATGCGATGAGGTTTTTTAATTGACGCCAATCAGACCTCCCTGTATGCATAAGTTCTCAAGGGGTTTTGCCTGATCCAGGGAAAAGTCCGGCATAGTAATCGCTGCCGTCCGTCTGTGACCTGAAGCGCCGGCAGATGATCATTTTTTAGATCAGGAAAGAGAGAATACCATGGGAGATTTGCTCGCCCAGAAGGTACTGATCACCGATCTGTCGAGGTTCAGAAGGGTGGTCGATCTGCGGACTTCCGTGTCGGTGGGGCTGCCGAGCGGTCACATCAGCTGCGAAGAGCTGAGAAAAATCCCAGCCGGCGGGTCGTTCGAGGTGCGTGACAAGCGCTACTTTGTGCTGCCGTGCGACATGCACGACTTTGTCATGGAAGGGCTCAAACGCAACACCCAGATCGTCTATCCCAAGGACTCGGGCTATATCCTCATGAAGCTGGATATCTTCCCAGGCAAAAGAATCGCCGAGGCAGGCACCGGCTCGGGCGCCATGACCGCAATTTTCTCACGGGCTGTCGGGAGCGAGGGCAGGGTCTATTCCTATGAGCAGGATATCGGGCTCATCAACCATGCCGTGAAAAATCTCAGGCTGGATGCAGATGATACGAATGTGGTCATCCATCACCAGAGCCTGGAACAGGGAATTCATGAGCAGGACCTCGATGCGTTCTTCCTGGATGTGAGAGAGCCCTGGAAGCTGCTCGGTGAGGTGTACGGCTGCCTGAAGCCGGGAGGGCATCTGGGGGTCCTGGTGCCCACAACCAACCAGGTGAGCCGGGTGCTGTTGGCCTTCAATAACTGGGATTTCCTGGTCACCGAGGTGGCCGAAACTTTCCTGCGCACCTATAAACCCGTACCGGCGAGGCTGCGGCCCATGGACCGGATGATTGGGCACACCAGCTACCTGATATTCGCCCGAAAAATGCAGCCGGATACCATCAGACGCGCCGCAGCCAGGGCCGTGCCCGCTCCGGAAGACATTGAAGATGGGCTTCTGCCCGAGAATGGCAGCCAGGACGGTACGGAGGAGTGAACATGCTCTCTGCGCCCGGCCGGCAGCGATAGGATAGAGGAGGGGGGTGCGTAATGGTGAGAGATGACAGGAAGTATCATATCGGTTTTTCCCGGCAGGATCTGGGCGAAGACCCTCCGTCAGACGCCATTCTGTGCGGCGACCCTGAGAGAACTCGAATGATCGCGACCGAATTTCCGGGCGTGGAGCTGATCAGGCCGTTGTCCGAGAACCGGGGGCTCTCCAGTTTCCTGGTGAGAATACCAGGCGGGAGGAAGATCGTATGCGCAACCAGCGGGATGGGAGCGCCCTCGCTGAGCATCGTGGTGAACGAGCTCGTCTCCGTGGGCATCTCCCGGATCGTTCGCGTAGGCACCACGGGCTCCATTCAGGACCATGTCCGGGCTGGCAGCATCGTCATCACCCGGGCCGCGTTGTGCCGGCAGGGGGCGGCGTTGGACATCGCTCCGCCTGAGTATCCTGCAGCCGCGGATCTCTTTCTCACCATGGCTCTGGTGCGGGCGGCCCAAGAGCTCGGGGTGGACTGGCACCTGGGCATCACCGCCTCGGTCGACACCTTCTTCGAGGGCCAGGAGCGAACCCGGACCTCAGCAAACCCTCATCTCCTACGGCATCTTACGGGCATCACCGATGAGTATCGAAAGCTCAATATCCTCAACTTCGAGATGGAGTGCGGGACCCTGCTCAAAATGGCCGGGGTCTACGGCTTCTCGGCCGGATGCGTGTGCGCGGTGATCGACGACCGCACCACGGGGGAGGATATCGATCTGGACATCAAGGCAGGGGCCGAAAGGGATGCGGCGCGGGTTGCGCTCAAGGCCCTTGAGCGGGACGAACCGACCTGCATGCAATGATAAGTCTTGGAATAAGAATCTATTTTTATGATTGACATCACTGAGCGGGCAGATTAAAGCATAACCGCATATGGAACATATATCTCCCTGATGCAAACCTTCGCGCATGAGCCGTGCCGCAGGTTCCGGCGTCCAAGCCGGTAAGCCCTTCGGAAACAATTCTGATAAAAAGCGGGATAAAAAAACTATGGAAGCAATCGAGAGATGTCGAACAATCGAAGAAGACCAGGAGGCGGGCACCCAGCCGGAGTCCGGCAGACATCATGAGAGAGAGGTGCTCAGGCGGCGGACCTTCGGCATCATCAGCCATCCGGACGCGGGCAAGACCACACTCACTGAAAAGCTGCTGCTCTTCGGAGGGGCCGTGCAGCTCGCCGGCACGGTGAAGGCGCGCAAGGCCAATCGGTATGCCACCAGCGACTGGATGAAGATCGAGCAGGAGCGCGGCATATCGGTCACCACCTCGGTGATGAGGTTCAGCTACCAGGGCTGCGAGATTAACCTGCTCGACACCCCCGGGCACCAGGACTTCTCCGAGGATACCTACCGGGTGCTCACCGCGGTGGACTCAGCACTCATGGTGATCGACAGCTCCAAGGGAGTGGAGTCCCAGACCGAGAAGCTCATGGAGGTCTGCCGGATGCGCAACACCCCGATCGTGACCTTCATCAACAAGCTCGACCGCGACGGTCTCTCGCCCCTGGATCTGATGGGCGACATCGAAGACAAGCTGCAGATCGAGTGCGTTCCGATGAGCTGGCCCATCGGCATGGGCAAGGCGTTCAAGGGGGTCTATGACCTCTCCCGCAGGCAGCTCCACCTGTTCACGCCCGGCAAGGCCACCAGGGACCAGGACGGCATCGTGATCACCGACCTGGCCGATCCCGCACTCGACGAGCACCTGGGCACCCAGGCCGGCCAGCTCAGGGAAGACGTGGAGCTCATCGAGGGGGTGCTGCCAAGGTTCGATCGCGCGGAATATCTCAAGGGCAACCAGACCCCGGTCTTCTTCGGCAGCGCGATCAACAACTTCGGGGTCAGGGAGATGCTCGATGCCTTTGTGGAAACCGCCCCGTGTCCCGGCGTACGCGCTGCCGAGAGCAGGGATGTTTCCCCCTTCGAGGGGCCGTTCTCCGGCTTCGTGTTCAAGATCCAGGCGAATATGGACCCGGCCCACCGGGACCGCATCGCCTTTTTCAGGATCTGTTCCGGCAGGTTCACGCGCGGTATGCGGGTGGTCCACCACCGAACCGGCAAGGCGATGATCCTCTCCAATGCCACCGTGTTCATGGCCCAGGACCGGGAGAATGTCGAAGAGGCCTATCCAGGAGACATCATCGGCATCCACAACCATGGCACCATCGCCATCGGCGACACCTTCACCGACAAGGAACCCTTGAAGTTCTTAGGCATTCCCTATTTCGCACCCGAGCACTTCCGGCGGGTGATCCTGAAAAACCCCATGAAGTTCAAGCAGCTCCAGAAAGGGCTCACCCAGTTGAGCGAGGAGGGCGCGGTGCAGGTGTTCAAGCCTCTGGCAGGCAATCACTATATCTTGGGAGCGGTGGGTCCGCTGCAGTTCGACGTGGTTATGGAGCGCCTTAAGGCCGAGTATGGGGCCGAGGTCATCTATGAGCCTGTGGATTATGTTACAGCCCGCTGGATCGAGTGCAGCGACAGGAAGATGCTTATGGACTTCGAAAAGGCCCTCCAGCCGCACTTGGCTCGGGACGCCGGAGGATATCTCACCTACCTGGCGCCCAGCGAGTGGCGGCTGAACCACACCATGAAGGAATGGCCCGATCTGGTTTTCCTGAAGACACGGGAGCATAATTGACCTATACTCGTGCTCGAGAAGGGTGATGATGAGCAAAGCCGCAAAGATCGCTGATTTCAAGCACCTTACGCCAGAGGTCCTGCTGGACCTCGTGGAAAAGGCATACGGCGTTCCCATGACCGGGCTCACCATACCCCTGCCCAGCTATATCAACCGGGTCTACGAGCTGCAGGCCAGGAGGGGTGAGCGGATCATCGCCAAGTTCTACCGCCCGGGCCGCTGGAGCAGGACCGCGCTCGAAGACGAGCACCAGTTCCTTGCGGATTGCGCGGCTGCCGAGATTCCCGTGGTCTGCCCCCTGGTTCTGCCCGGGGGAGGCACCCTGGCCGAAGCGGACGGCGGGTTCTTCGCGCTCTTTCCAAAGAAATCAGGCCGCGAGTTTGAGATCAACACAGGCGACGACCTGAGGCGGGTGGGAAGCCTCATCGCCCGGATTCACCTCGTAGGTCAGGAGCGTGTTCCAAATGACCGGGTCGTCTTGAGCCCGGAGAAGGCAACCTCAAACGACCTGGATTTTCTCATCCACGGCGGGCTCATCACGCCCGAGCACCGCTCTGCCTTTGCAGATCTCACCTCACGGATCATCGAGAACATCTCCGGACTCTTCCATGAGGAACATTTCATCCGAATTCACGGCGACTGTCACCGCGGAAACCTGCTCGACCGCCCGGGCGAGGGGCTCATGGCCATCGACTTCGACGACATGATGCTGGGCCCGCCGGTCCAGGACCTCTGGATGCTCCTTCCCGATCACGCAGGCCGCTCCCGGCGCGAGATCGATCTGCTGCTGGACGGGTACGAGCAGTTCCGCGAGTTCGATTATTCATCCCTTACGCTCATCGAGCCGCTTCGCTTCATGCGCATCATCTACTATCTCACCTGGTGCGCCCGGCAGCTTGATGACCACGATTTCCGAGCAAACCATCCCGACTGGGGCAGTGAGACCTTCTGGCAGCGGGAGATCTCGGACATCAGCCACCAGTTCCAGGTCATCATGGAGCACAAGGTAGCCTGGGAAGAGGGCAGGTTCTTCGGGGAGTGAGGCGGTAGGGCGGTCCGGCTCCCGGCATGGACCGCGCCGGAAGATTGCCTGCTAAAAAAGAACATCGTTGAAAGAGAAGTTCCCCTCTCGATCTTCGTTCCCGCGAGTTTTCTAACGGGGTGCCTTTTCCCCTTTGATCTGCCCTCGCGATCATATCCTCCCCAAGGAGCCGGCCACCAGCCGATTTTTGTCTGGATCTGCACCATGCATTACTTCATATCAATGATGCAGTTTCCCTCCTTGAGTGATGATCACGTCATCGTATTATTTATGTATGTCTGCATAAACCAAATAACACCTTTGTGATCGCCATCTACAGCTACCAATATAGGAGGAGGAACAATGAAGCTCAGGATGTTCTTATGCACTTCCCTGATCGTTTGCCTGCTTCTCCCGGTCCCGCTCCTCGGGCAGGAGAACGGCCAGGCCGATGAAGAGCAGACAGCAGGCGATGTTACCCTGCGGGACTGTATCGAGAACCTCACCCTTAAAGGCGACATGTTGATACGGTACGAGCTTCTGGATCTGGACAATCCGGCGGAGCCCGACGAAACCCGGGACCGCATCCGGACAAGGTTCAGGCTGGGGTTTGACTGGAAGAGCCGAGGCGAGAACTGGCAGTTGAGCGCAGGGCTTGCGACCGGAGGGCCGGCCGCCACCTCCACGCTGGATACCTGGAGCGAAGAGGAGTATTTCGAGACCGGGGACATACGCCTCGATTACGCCTATGCAAGTCATAATATCGAACCGGTGACGTTCATAGCGGGGCAGCAGAAGAACCCTTATCAGACGAGCTGGCTTCTCTGGGACAGCGACGTGCGCCCTGCCGGGTTCACCCTTCAGATCGACCCCGGCATGTTTTTCGTGACAGCTGGAGGATACGACGTCATCCAGATTGAGGTCGATCAGGACTTCGGGATCCTCTATGCCGTACAGGCAGGCACGGAAATCGAGCTACAGGATGCCGGGATCAGTGTTGCCATTGCATACTACGACTTTGACGGGGATTTCGAGCGACAGTTCAGGCGGGACAATCCCAACCTCGACCCTGACTACGAGTTCGATGTGATCGACCTGTACGCCAGTGCCGAGATGGATTTTGGCGATATCGGGCTTACGGTGTACGGGCAGGTGTTCAAGAACATCGGTGCCGAAGGAAACGCTGGACAGAGCATACTGGGAGGCACCCTCGATCCCGAGGAGGAAAATGTGGGCTGGACGGCCGGGATCGAGGTGGAATTCATGCGCTTCGTGCTGGAGTATACCTATGCGGAGCTGGGTGCCGATGCCTTTGTGCCCGGACTCACCGATGCCACCTTCGGGGACGGGGTGGGGGATACGGATCTCAAGGGACACATCATCAGTCTCGATTTCAATGTGACCAAGTGTTTCACTGTGGGAGGCAATGTCTATATCTATGAGGCGCTTGAGCGGGACAACGAGCCCGAGGCGGTCCAATACCACGCCGAGCTGTCGTACAAGTTCTAGAGATCCTGTAGCCGGCTGCAGGTGATAAGCCGGGAGATAAGCGGCCCTGCGAGAGCAGCGGGAGATTGCCCGATGTGCTCTCCCCCATTGCCGCTCAAGTCTTGAAAAACCGCAAGGAAAGAGGGGAGGAGAAGCTCCCCCCCCTTCCCTGGAAAAGTCCTTTCCTGTAATAGACGGCTTGGTCCGCGCGAGCGTTTCAGCCGCCTTTTTCTCCTCGCTACTCGTTCATCGCGTACTCGCCGTTGAGCACAGAGACGTAATTCTCCCAGACCCTGTTATACTGCGCCGGATCGGGCACTGCCTTGATGAGCATGATATCCCTGCAGTACGCCCTCTGCTCGTCCTTGGTGCTATGGTTGCCGTAGATCTGCAGGGCGAAGAGCGAGAAGTCGCGCACCATGAAGTCGAAGATCTGGTTGACGATGTCCGAATCGGTCTTGTCAAACCCGGCCTGCTCGAGGATGAGCTGGCCGTAGACCACGATGGAAAACATCTCGCCCAGCGGCAGAGACCACGATGGGTCCATATCCTGCATCTTGTCCGGGCCCGCCTTCTCCAGCATATTCTTGAAGATCTCGGTCTGCTTCATGAAGGTGGCCACGTTGGGCAGGTCCTTGCTGGCCTCGAAGACCGGCCGGTAGTCGTGGAACTGCACCTTGCCCAGTCCCTTGGTCGGGCCCTGGTCGAAGAGGAACGCGTCGTCCTTAAGCGAGAAATCAGGCTCCACCGGCGCATACTCGGCCGGGTTGAAGAAGTAGTTTTTCATGAACTTGCGGATGAGCTGCACATTTACGTGCACCGTTCCCTCGAGCTTGGACGGGCCGCGCATGTCGGAGGCGGCCATGTGGAAGTAGGTATCCTTCTCGAAGCCCTTGGCCGCGATGACGTCCCAGAGCAGGTTGACCACCTCCTCGGACTGGAGCGTCACCTTCATCTTGCTGGTGGGGTTATAGAGCAGGTAGCGGCGGTCGTTTGCATGAGCGCCCCGGAAGTAATCGGTGGCGCGGCGCTGGTACATCTTCATGGCGACCAGCCTCAGCCAGGCATCCATGAAGTTTTTACGCACATGGGGCATGTCCGTGACCTTCATGCCATAGAGGATGCGGTTTGACGCGTGCGTGATGGCCTCATAGAAGCAGTGCTCGGCCAGGCCCATTGATGCCGGGCCGATGTTGAACTTGCCGATATTCACGGTGTTGAGCGCCGAGTCCCATGCGTGCGGCCCGCGCGAGAGGATATCGTCCTCGGTGATGGGATAGTCGTGCAGGGCGAAGTTGGACACATACTCCTGGTGGGAGATGACGTTTTTCTTCAGCTCATAGGCCTTGTGCCGGTAGTTGGTGACGAAGAAGACATAGTCGTCCGTGCCGTCCTTGACCTTGCCAAGGGTAGAGACCATCTCGGCCTCGTTGCCGTTTCCGATATAGTACTTCTCGCCGTTGGCCCGGTAGGTGCCGTCGCCGTTCGGGATGAGCGCCGTCTCGGTGGAGTAGATGTCGGCGCCGTGGGTCCGCTCGGAGAGGCCGAACGCGAAGATGGCCCCCTCTTTGAGGAGCTTTGCCGCCTTTTTCTTGGCCGTCTCGTTGGGGCTCATCCAGATGGGGCCCAGGCCCAGGATGGTTACCTGGAAGCAATACCAGTATCCCAGCCCGTAGAATGCGAGCAGCTCGCTGTACTCGCTGTTTCGCGCCGTGTCCCAGCGGCAGTCGGGGTCGCCGCCGGCATACTCCTTCGGGGTGAGAAGCTTGGCGAAGATCTGCTCGCGGCCGATGAAATCCACGAACTCACGGTACCAGACCTTCTTGTTGTAGTCGTCCAGGAGCCGGGTTTTTCCCATGTTTTCAAAAAAGGCAATGGTCTTGTCCATGATTGCCCGGGAACCCTCGTCCGCCATCAGCGAAACATACTTCTTCGGCTGAATCAAATAGTTCATATCACTCTCCTTTTTTCATTAATATGCTCAAACATACTCAGCAGCGGTATGTGGCTTTAAGGCAAGGCCTGGCTATGGCACGTCCGCATCCCGCATTTCTACCGGCTGTCCGGAATGGGGCTGAGAAAGCCCCTGCCCGGCACCCCCTCTCTGAACTGGTTCCAGAAAAATCCGCTTGGCCGCGAACACCGGCAGTGCTACCGATGCCCGGCTTGATGCCCCTCTCTGAGATTGTTTTGTCATTTTAACATAATTTCAGCGTTTTGTGCTGCCCATTTTTTCAAGAAACCAAAAAGCACAGACATTGTGCACAACCTTGCAATTCACCCGGGCTTTGAGCTCGTTGTTGCACACGTACGTGTCTGCATGCCGGGTCATGAAGCATGCCTCATGCCATACCGCAGGATTGTCCAACCTCCTGTAATCCTAGGATGAATGGTGCTGTATGGTCATAACAAAGCCCATATATGGGCAATTCCGAGCCCACATATGGGCTTGACGAAGAGGTGCTGATGGGTAGAGGATACGCATAGAGAAAAGCCGGGCGATTTCCCGCGAATCAGTGCGTATCGGTGGTTCCTCTTACGGGAAGGTCTTATCCGTCCGGATGCGTTGATTGCAAGGTCTCAGACGTATTTTCAGGAGGTTTTTCATGAAGGAGCTGAGCAGGGCGGACTGGCAGACCCTGGCTGTTTTGGAGATTCTGACAGGAGCGGTGAGTCTGGATGTTCTGGAAAGGCTTGCCCCACTTACGCAGCAGGAGCTTTGCTCGCGGGTGGAAAAATTTGTGTCGCTGGGCATCGTAGAGCAGGCTGAAGACGGAAGCATTGCTCTGGCCGCGAACCTGCCTCAGCACATCATGCGCAGGCTCTTAAGGATAAACACGAAAAGGCGCGCGGCCTCCCTGGCAGCTCAGATTCAACGCCCTGACCTTCAGGACAGCCTCCCCGTTTCTGCTCGGATCGCTGTTCTTGCCAAGGCCGGCCTCGACTACGATGCGGCGCTCCTTGCACAGGCGGCTGCAGAAAAATCGACTCAAGAAGGCGATGCCCAACGCGCAATCGACCTCCTCGACACCGCTTGCGGGATCGCCGGGCGGAATCTGAGTGATCCCCTTTGGGACGCCCTGTTTGTCCAGATTGTCAATGAACTATGCCGGCTCAGAATCGTCCATGCCCAGGGCATCAGAGAGGTACCATCCCTCCTGGAGAGGGAGAAGCCCGTGGCCGTTCGTTTGGGCGACCGGCGAAGCCT
The DNA here is from genome assembly GCA_001896555.1 of Candidatus Phosphitivorax anaerolimi. Classification (GTDB taxonomy): domain Bacteria; phylum Desulfobacterota; class Desulfomonilia; order UBA1062; family UBA1062; genus Phosphitivorax; species Phosphitivorax anaerolimi. The sequence continues at coordinate 25,288 of MPOS01000045.1, read as the reverse complement.
TGCGCGGATCGATCTTGTCTCAGGACTCTACCGCTACCTCATTGGTGAAACGGCCAGAGGGCTTGATTCCATCTCATCCGGGCTGCAACAGGCGGAGGATCTGGGCGACGAGGACATCATGGCGATCTCCTCGGAGTTCCGCGGAATATACTATTACCTCAAGGGCATGTACAAAGAGGCTTTGGATGCGTTCGAACAGGTGGGGCGGATGAACAGCCCGCAGTCAGGAAAGAGGGTCCCCACCTATCTTCCCGAGTATCTTGCCTCTTCCTCGGCGCTCGGGTACATCAGCGCACTCCTTGGCCAGTACCATCGGGCCGTTGGACTCCTGGATTCTCACTGGCGCAGGGCCAGACTGAAGAAGAATGACCGCAACGCATGTTTCTACGAGGCCCTGCTGGGCATCGTGCTCATCATCATGGGCAGGAGGAGCGAGGCCTACTCCCATCTCAAAGCAGCCCAGAAAGAGGCCCTCGAGCTCGACAACAGACAGGCCCTTCACGTGACCAGGAAAGGGCTTGCCTATCATGCCTATTTCGAGGGCAGGATCGAGGATGCCTACTGGATGACCATGAACATGCCATATACCGAATCCATCGGGCCACAGTACAACTGGCCCGTGCATCTCGAGATGCTCTATGCGTTCGAGCGCCAGGATCTTCTTCCTGCCATGCCTTCTTTAGCCTTCGAACAGGAGATCAGGAGAGTCCTCGAAGGGCCGAACCATCACCTGCGGGGCGTAGCGCTCCGGATCCGCGCTCTCCAGGCCCAGGAGAGGGGGGCGGACCACGACGATGTTCTCGCCCTTCTCCAGTCCAGCGAAACCGAGCTGCACCTCACGGGAGATCCGGTTGAGCTCGCCAAGACCAGGGCGGAGATGGCCCGGGTAAAGCTCGCGGCAAAGGACAGGCCGGGCGCCCGGAACTATGCCCTCATGGCCTGGGAGGGCCTGAGTGGCTATGGACAGGACTTTTTCCCCGACGACCTGGTTCCCCTGCTGAGTATCGGCATGGACCAGCGGCCAGGCACCAGGAGGCAGGATCTGGCAGAGAGGTTTGCGGACCTGATGGACGGGTTTATTCCGAGCACGGACGGAGACGAGCTCCTCAACCGGCTCGTTGCCGCCACAAGCCGATTTTTCGGAGCGGAGCGGGGAGGTCTCTTCTGGCATCCAGGGGGCCGCGACACAGGGCGTCCAGTGCTTAAGGCGGCCTGCAATCTCGAAAAGGCCGATATCTCGTCGGAGCTTTTCCGGGAGTCGCTCAGGCTTGTGCTCAGGACCTTCCGCAACGGGGAACCCCTGATACTCAAGGGCGCCCCGGCCGGACACGACTTGGATGGCGAACCCCGTGTCCTCTCCATAATCTGCCTGCCGGTGGTGATCAGGGGCGAGACCCGGGGGGTTCTCTATCTCGAGCATTCCTGCGCAGATGACGAAGGCGGAGACCTCGACCTCGACCGGGACTCGGCGCTGCGCATCGCCAGGCAGGTGAGCTTCTCCATCGATCGTATTCTCCGTTATGCGGGCATGATCGAAGCAGACAGGTCGCGTGTGGTATCGGCCCGTCCGTCGGAAGACGGGGATGTTGCATCGGGGGCGATCATCGGAAGCAGCCCCGTGATGCAAATTCTCCTGGCCCTCGCAGATCAGGTGGCCCTGAGCGACGCCACGGTGCTCATCACCGGGGAGACCGGCGTGGGGAAGGAACTTCTGGCCAGGAGAATACATGAGAAGAGCACCCGCAAAGACAACCCCTTTGTGACGGTGAATCTGGCGAGCATACCCGATACTCTGGTGGAGAGCGAGCTGTTCGGTCATGAAAAGGGTGCGTTCACCGGGGCCGACCGTCAGAAGCCGGGCAAGATTGAGCTGGCCCACCGGGGCACCCTCTTTATCGATGAGATCGGCGATGTGCCCCTGAGCGCACAGGTGAAGCTGCTCAGGGTCATCCAGGAAAAGAGCTTTTCGCGCGTGGGAGGCACGCGGACTATTGTGTCGGACTTCCGCCTCATCGCGGCCACCAACCGGGACCTGACCAGAGACATGGCCTCGGGGCGCTTCCGGCAGGACCTGTATTTCCGGCTCAATGTGGTGCCTTTGTCGGTGCCGCCGCTCAGGGACCGGGGGCAGGATGTGGTGGAGCTCGCACGGGAGTTTCTCAGACATTATGGCAGACAGTATCACCGGAGTCTGCCCGCCCTGACCCGTGAAGATGAAAAGGCACTCACGGCATATTCCTGGCCCGGCAATGTGCGTGAGTTGAGGAACGTGATTGAGCGCTGCGCCATTCTCTCATCAGGAGACAGGCTGACGCTCCATCTGCCTGCGGCTCCGCGGCCTGCATTTGACTCCGCCTTTGACGGCACACCCACCATGGACGAGATGCAGCGCCGCTATATCCTGCACGTGCTCGATCTTACGCGCGGCAGGCTGGGAGGTCCCGGAGGCGCCGCCGAAATCCTGGGCATGAAGCGGACCACGCTCCAGGCCCGCATGAGAAGGCTCGGTATCGGGAAGTAATCGGGAGGGCCTTTGTTAAGTTTTCATGAGATCGTTTTTTGTTGACATGCCGCCAGATTTGCACTAATGGCACAACAGATCTGAAAGAGAGATCTATCTGATATGAAAAGTGCTGTATGAATGCAACCTTCGGTTCACTTCAAAAAGCCAACGGATCATTTCATTCACGATAATTCTCATTTTCAGAAATTCTAACAAGCAGATCTCTGGCTATGCCGGTCAGGGAATCTGGAAAGAGGTCTTTCATGGCACAAGGAAGAGTAAAGTGGTTCAATGATTCAAAAGGCTTTGGTTTCATTACCTCTGATGACGGGCAGGATGTCTTCGTACACCATACATCCATCAAGCAGGAAGGTTTCCGGTCTCTCGAAGAGGGGCAGAGAGTGACATTTGACATTACGAATGGACCGAAGGGACCTCAGGCGTCAAACGTCTATAAGGTCTAGTACCGCAAACCAGCACTCAGTAGCCTCTCATCCTGATCAGCGATTATATGCTCTCCGGTATGAGGCCTGCCGGGGTGGGAGGCCCTGATTTCATGCGCATTCATCCCTGCGAAGCTTAAGCATCTCCGAGCAGTTGCGCGAAGACCGGGCCGTATTCCCGGTCTCCGGCCCCATTGAGCACCAGCCTATTCGAGGGTATATCCCACGGAACCCCCTCAGGCACCCCAACAGAAGACAATTCTCCGGCCGCTCATGATTAAATAGGAAATAAAAATATAAATTGCCTATTGAGCAGATCGGAATAATGGGCGATTGCTGGATCTTATGATATCCGATAAAGAGACATTAAGAGCTAATGTGGAGTGGATTTCCCTCGAACGGAGACCGCATCGGGGGATTTATGAAATTACCCACAAAATGTGAATCCTTTTCCGTTGCCACGCATCTCAAATAGTACAAACATAAAACCTCCTCTTTAGGATGGCGCGTCCTATGCCCTAACCGCCATCCTTTTTTTTGTCTTCAGACTGCACCGGCAATCGACTCTCCCTATGGAAGACACACCAGAAACCCTTGATTGATCATCTAAACAGACAAGGAGTTTGATCATGGCCGACATCGGGATCCTCATCCTCATCATCTGTGCCTGGTTTCTCCTTCAGGCATGGCTGCTCCCCAGGCTGGGCGCGCGGACCTGAATGAGCCGCACCTGTCCGGTCAAGGACGGGAAGAACACAGCAAAGAAAAATGCTAGAGATGCAGACCGGACGTAGCTATTTCTTTCTTGTATTTGAGCGAATTTTATTCGATACCCATGCATATTACTGCAACGGCGATTAAAGCAATCTTCCCTATCAAGGCGGTTGAGCAGGTGACAGACAGCGGAAACAATCATCCCGATCGATGGGTGCTCATCGACACCGAAACAACCGGTCTCATTGATCCGGTATATCCGGTAGAGATTGCCGCACGGATCATGCGAGGGTGGGAGCCTGAAGGTGAGCCGTTCAGGGAGCTGATCAACTTCGATGTGCCCATGGAACCCGCTGCCGTCCGGATTCACCGTTACACCCGGAGCTATCTCAGAGATCAGGGCAGCCCCCCACGGGAGGCCCTTGAACGGTTCCGGCTTTTTGCCGGCGATTTGCCCCTTGCCTCGTACAATCTCTCCTTCGACTGGGACCGGGTTCTGGCACCCACCTTCCGGCGTATGAACATGCCCGATACCCTCAAGCCCGGGTTCTGTGTGCTCGAGCTTGTCCGCAACATAGTGCCGCGCCTCTATAACTACCGGCTGATCACGGTGCTCAAGGCATTCGGGATCGCTGAACAGCAGAAACACCATGCCCTGGACGATGTGGATATGGTCGTGCGCCTCCTGAGAGAAAAGATCGGTCCGCATCTTGAGAGCCACCGTGTCACCCGCCTCGAAGAGGTGAGGCAGTGCGCCGAGGGCAGGCTCAAGGTGCCTCCGCTCCATCCCTCAAGACGCAAACCCAGTCTCGACGAACTCCTTGAGAGGCTCTTGCGCGCCAGACAATAGAAGGATCAGGGCTGATCCCGGCTGCCACCGGTGCGGTATTGAAGGCAGCAATCGATACCCTTGCAGTGCTGTTTCTCCCATGAGGAGAACGGGCCTCCATAGCAGGCGGCATATCTTCCGGATTGTCATCCCGGCTGGAACCCACGGACTGCCTTGGGCCGGTATTGGGCAGGGTTGATGGCTACACATTCCTTGTCCGAGACCACAAGCATGTACGTCTTCTTCATGCCTTCGAGCTATAGGCTACGAAGCCGGTTATCTTCGTGCACCGCTGGAGTATCAGGGGTCGCGAAGGGTTATTGATATAATCACTTGATAAATCCCTATGACTGAATAACATTCTTATGGAATCGGCATGGTGCATCCTCATGTATCAAGGGATGAGCACTATGCTCACTCTATCGAGGTTTACAAGGAACGATAGAAACACAGCCTGGGGAACGATCATGGTAAAAGGAAAGAAATTCAATTTACTGCTTATGCGCGAGAAGGCAGGGCGTTTCAGGGTGGGAAAGATACCCGGATAAGGATAATAATATTGTAACGTGGGAAAAATAAAGTAAGATAATCGATCCTTCTAGGGAAAATAACTGTTGACTAGGGCTGGGATAATGAATAGAATGGCATTCAGAATAAAAGAAAGAGTAAATCAAAATAAATTTGATGTGGGAAATACATACACCCAGGGGGTAAGTTCATCATGGGAAATATCAAAAAAGTAGGAGTAGCCGGTGCCGGCATGATGGGGTCTGAGATTGCGCTGTGTTTTGCCGCATCGGGTATCAATGTGGTCATCCATGAAATCTCCCTCGATCTCGCTCAGCGGGCAAAGGAGCGACTGGGCGGCGTTCTGGACAAGTCGATCAAGAAGGGCAAGATGACCGAGGAAGAGACGATAGCGTCCCTCGATCGAATCAGCCTGACCGACAAGTTCGAGGGTTTTGAGGATGCGGATCTCGTGGTCGAGGCCGTGTTTGAAGACTTCAACACGAAGAAAGAGGTGTTCTCGCGTCTGGATACCCTCTGCAAACCCGAATGCGTCTTCGCCACCAACACATCGAGCCTGCCCATCACCCTTCTGGCCACCTCCGTGGGGCCGCAGAGAATCGGGAAGTTTCTGGGAGCACATTTCTTCTCCCCGGCGTTCGTCATGAAGCTGGTCGAGGTGATCCCGGCGCTCGACACCGATGAGAGCGCAGTGGAGTTCATGATGGAATGCTGCCGCACGATCGGCAAGGAACCGGTGCGGGTAAAGGATGTTGCCGGTTTCGCCGTCAACAGGCTGCTCCACGCAATGTGGGTGGAGGCATGCAGGCTCTTAGAAGAGGGGGTTGCGAGCCCCGAAGATATCGATACCGCATGCAGGTATGGTCTGGGGCACCCGGTCGGCCCGTTCGCCCTGATGGATCTCACCAGCAATGATCTGAACCTGAAGGTGCAGCAGATTCTTTTCGACGCGTATGGCGAGCGGTTCAGGCCCAGGCCTATCCTGAAGCAGCTGGTTGATGCGAAGCATCTCGGAAGAAAGACAGGCAGGGGTTGGTATACCTATAATAAGTGAGCCAGTAATAAGTGAGCCAGGGTGAGGAAACATCAATTCACTTCATTGGTGAGGCAAAACAGATTGGCAAGTAAGACGGCGATGATCGAGCAGGAGCCGATATACAAACCCGACATGAGGTTCTCTGATGGTTGAAGATAAACGTGCCAAGATATTGTCTTCTGCGGAAGAGATCATGTCGGAAAAAAGTATGGTGGATGCCACCATCTCTGAAATCGCTGCGAGAGCAGGGGTTGCAGACTCCGTGATCTATCAGTATTTCAAGAGCAAGGAAGATCTGCTGTTTTCAGTGCCTGGCGAGCGGATGAAAGAGGTACTCTTTCTGCTGAGAGAGCATTTGCAGGGTATCCGTGATTCTGAGAGCCGCCTGAGCAAAATGATCTGGTTCCACCTGAGAGACATAGACACCCACCCGGGATACGGCAGGATACTGATTCTCGAATGCAGGTCATCGCCGGAGTTCTATCTGACGCCGGCCTACCAGCTCGTGAAGGAATATGCCTATGTCATGTACGGCATTCTCGACAATGGCATCAAGGATGGCTCGTTCCGCTCGGATCTGAATGTTAAGGTGGTGCGCGATATCATTCTCGGCACCTTGGACATGGAGGTAATCAGCTCCCTTGCCCTTGGCGAGATTGAAGAGAGTACTGGTGACCTTGATGATATCATGTCCCTGATTCATGCCATGATTACCTCGAGCGCGAGGCCGATCTGCACCAAGGCGGATCGGATCTTGAGGGCTGCTGAGAAGGTGTTTGCCGAAAAAGGATTCACCAAGGCAAAGATTTCCGAGATCGCAAAGATTGCCGGGATTTCCGAGGCTTCAGTCTATGAGTATTTTGAGAACAAAGAAGATGTCTTCCTCTCCATCCCTCGACACCGGTTTCAGGAGAATCTCTATGAGCTGTCCGAGACCTTTCATATCAAGAACCCGATCCGCAAGCTCAAGAGGTTCACCAAGTACTATTTCTTCCTGATGCTGACCGAGGAAGACTTTCTCAAGGTATTCCTTTTCCAGCTTCAGCTGAACCCCCGGTTCTACCGTTCCAAGGCGTTCGAGAGTTTCCAGAGGTATTTCCGCGTGGTCGAAGAGATCATCGAAGAAGGCAAAGAAAAAGGCTGCTTCCGGCCCGATGTGAATCCGCGCGTGTTCAGGAACATGTTCTTCGGCGCATTCAGCCATCTGGCCCTCCGGTGGATGATGTTCCATGATGGCAGGGGTCAAGACAAGATCCAGGAGATCAACCACGCAACGAACCTTTTCTGTTCGGCTGTTATGGCCTATCGGGGGGACGAGGACTGAGACATCGCCTTTTTAAGGAACAACGAGAGCCTTTCGTAAGCAGGAGAATAATGAAGGGAGCAAACAATGAAAAGCAAAGATGATATCGTAATTGTAAGTGGAGTGAGGACACCGTTCAGCAAGTTCGGCGGTACCCTGAAAAACATGCACAGCACCGATCTGGGGTGCATTGTCATCAAGGAGAGCCTCAAGAGATCCGGCCTCAAGGGTGAAGACCTCGACGAGCTCTATTATGGCATGTGTGATCAGGCCGAGGCGGCGCTCTATGACAATGTGAATGGACGGCAGGCACTGCTCCGGGCCGGGCTGCCCCAAAACCTGGTGTCTCTGACCATCGACCGGGCATGCTGTTCATCACTCTGCGCAGTTCATCTGGGAAGACGGGCGATTCTGCTGGGAGAAGCAGATACCTGCATGGCAGTGGGCGCTGAGAACATGAGCAACACTCCGCTTCTGATCAACGGGCACCGGTGGGGCTCAGGGATGATGCCGCTCCTGGTTCAGGATTATCTCAACCCGATCACCTACCGCGAATACTCTCCTCTGGGCAAGGACGCCGGAGAGATCGCTATCGAATACGGCATATCCCGCGAGGAACAGGACCTGTGGGCACTGGGTTCACAGCAGAAGTGGGGAGAGGCCGACAAGGCCGGGAGATTCAAGGACGAGCTGGTGCCTGTTGAGGTTCCGCAGAAACGGGGCGATCCGATCATTTTCGACCGCGACGAGTTCCCTAAGCCGAACACCACTCTCGAAGGTCTTGCAAAGCTGAAGACCATCTACGGAAGCCCCACAGTGACCGCCGGCAATGCCCCTGGCCTTGATGCAGGGGCTGCCGCGGTCATTATTATGAGGAGATCCAAGGCAGAAGAGAAGGGCGTCAAGCCCCTTGCCACCATCGTCTCGGTGGCCAGCGGCGCAAGCGAGCCCAGGAGAATGGCCGAGCTTCCCGGTTTCGTGATCCAGAAGGCCCTGAAACGGGCAGATCTGACCATCGACGACATGAAGGTGGTCGAGATCAACGAGGCGTTTGCCGCGGTCACCCTGGTTTCCACCAAGATCCTCGCCGAAGGCTACGAAGCGAAGTGGCACGAGATTCTGAAAAGGACAAACCCCAACGGCGGGGCCATCGCAATCGGCCATCCTGTGGGGGCGAGCGGCGCACGGATTCTGCTCACCATGATGTATGAACTCAAGAGACGGGGTGGCGGCTACGGAGTGTGCGGTATCTGCGGCGGTCTGGCCCAGGGCGATTGCGTGGTAATCAAGGTCGACGAGTAGCAGGACTGCTTTCCCCATAGATGGAAGAATACAGTGCAGCAGAGAATGGCGGGGCTAAAAAAGCCCCGCCAACCAACAGGAGATACCGGGATGAAATATCTGAAATACGAGTATGAAGACCGGATAGCGATAATCAAGATCAACCGGCCCGAGGTGCTCAACGCGCTCAACACGGGGCTCGTCAAGGAGTTGGATTCACTGCTTGATAGGGTTGCTGACGAAGAGGGTGTGCGCGCCCTGATCATTGCCGGCGAGGGAAAAAATTTTGCAGCAGGCGCCGATATCGCAGAGATGATTGATATGAGTCCGGCCGACGCCAGGAAGTTTGTCTTCAACGATGTATACGGCAAAATCGAAGCCCTGCCGGTCCCTGTATTTGCCGCAGTCAGGGGGTTCGCGCTTGGCGGCGGCCTGGAGTTGACACTGGCATGTGATTTCCGGGTTTTCAGCACCGACGCGAAAGTCGGGCTTCCGGAGGTCAAGCTCGGAATCATGCCCGGAGCAGGGGGAACCCAGCGCCTCCCGAAGCTTATCGGGTTGGGCCGCGCACGGGAGATGATCTATTTCGGTAATATCATCGACGCTGCGACTGCGAGTGCTTGGGGGCTCTGCCAATGGGTTGTGGACGGTGACCCGATTGAACATGCGAAATCCTTGGCGCAGAAACTCATGGATAGATCCCCTCGCGGCATCGAAGCTGCCAAAAAGGCCATCAACTATGGCATCGACAAGGACCTGAACTCCGGGATTATCTTTGAGGTCAATGTATGGGCTGAATTGTACTCGACATCTGATCAGAAGGAAGGGATGAAGGCTTTCCTGGAGAAGAGGAAACCCAACTTTACAGGAAAATAGCAGGTTTCGAGAAGGAGTGTTATCATGCCGATGATGAATGCAAAACAGTATGAAGAGTCCCTGAGGAAATTGAAACTCAAGGTGTACATGTTCGGCAAACGGGTGGAGAACGTGGTGGACGACCCGATCATCCGTCCCTCCATGAACGCGGTTGCCGCCACCTATGAGTTCGCACACATGCCCGAATACGAGGATCTCATGACCGCCACCTCGCATCTCACGGGCAAGAAGATCAATCGGTTCACCCACATTCACCAGAGCATCGACGACCTGGTGAAGAAGAGCAAGATGGGCAGGCTCCTCGGATCACTCACCGGGTGCTGCTTCCAGCGCTGCGTGGGCATGGATGCTATGAATGCCCTATCCATGACCACCTATGACATCGACCAGAAGTACGGCACCGAGTACAACAAGCGCTTCCTGAAGTTCGTGGAGTATGTCCAGGAAAACGATCTCACCTGCGACGGGGCCATGACCGATCCCAAGGGCGACCGCAGCAAGGCCCCGCACCAGCAGGTCGATCCGGACCTGTTCATGCACGTGGTCGAGGAGAGGCCAGACGGTATCGTGGTCAGAGGCGCGAAATGCCACCAGACCGGGGCCGTTAACTCGCATGAGATCATCATCATGCCCACCATCAGCATGCGCGAGGAAGACAGGGACTATGCCATCTCGTTCGCGCTTCCCTCCGATGCCGAAGGGATCATCTACATCATGGGCCGCCAGTCGTGCGACACCCGCAAGCTGGAGAAGGGCACCATCGACCGGGGCAACCAGATCTATGGAGGCCACGAGGCCTTGGTTGTGTTCGACAATGTATTCGTGCCCTGGGAGCGGGTGTTCATGTACAAGGAATGGGATTTCGCAGGCCACCTTGTGGAGCGGTTCGCCTCCTACCACCGCCAGAGCTATGCGTGCAAGGCCGGCGTAGGCGACGTTCTCATCGGCGCGACCCAGTGTATCGCGGAATATAACGGGGCGCACAAGGCATCACACATAAAGGACAAGATCATCGAGATGAATCACCTCAACGAGACCCTGTTCTGCGGTTCGATCGCCTGTGCGGCCGAAGGTCACAGGGAGCCCAGCGGAACCTATTACGTGAACACCCTTCTCGCCAACGTCTGCAAACAGAATGTGACGCGGTTTCCCTACGAGATCGCCCGTCTGGCACAGGATATCGCAGGCGGGCTCATGGTGACGCTTCCCTCCGAGGACGATCTGCGATCGCCCGAGGTGGGCAAGTGGATCGAAAAGTATTACCGGGGAAATCCGGATGTCTCGACCGAGACAAGGATGCGCATGCTCAGGCTCATCGAGAACATCACCATGGGCACCGCCGCAGTCGGGTATCTCACCGAGTCCATGCACGGGGCAGGCTCGCCGCAGGCCCAGCGCATCATGATCGCTCGAGAGGTGAACATGGATATGAAGAAGAAGGTGGCCAAGAGGCTCTGCGGCATAGAAGGAGAATGAAGACAATCCGTTCCGTCGGCCTGAAATACTGCGGGGGGTGCAATCCCCGTTATGACCGGGTCGAGACGGTCAGACGTATCAGGGACGAGCTGGGCGGCACGGTGTGTTTTGTGCCGCCCGATAATTCCGGCATCGACTCCATCTTGGCGGTCATGGGGTGCGAGACCGCCTGTGCAGACTTGAGCGCCTTCAAGGGCAAACGGATATGGATTATCACCAGCCGGAAAGAGGCAGACAACTGGGTCGCTGAGAGGAAGAAATCCCAGTGAGAATCACGAAGGAAAGAGGCTTGTTTGATTTCTGCGTATCGATGACGCCCGGGTCATCAGACCGGGCCATCGTAATTTCATGCCCTGGCAAAGGTGAGCCTGGCAGCGCTTCCGGCGAACCCGGTCTGCAGGGAAGGGGAGCTTCAGCATATCTTCCCCGGCCCTGGAGCATGGGACTTCTTGGGTTGCGGCAGTTGCCCTTCGGAAGTTGCACCCATTCCGGTCCAATATACCGCAAGCGGATATCCGGATTACCAGTGGCACGGGGTCGCCCGGGGAATTCACTCCTGGATCCCGGGTGATCCGGCTGCGTATGACAGGATTGCTCCGATCTGGCATCTGATACACGACCATATTACCCTCCTCCAATAGGTTGCCGTCAGTTGGCCAGATCGGAGCCGGCCTGCCCGTAACAGTTCCGTCCGGCTCTTACACCCGGAGTCCGCTACATCACCTCCTGATTGGTCTGGGCCACGGCCGCGTCGATCTGGTTTTTAAGATCGGGCGGCAGGCCCGGGATATCGACGCTCATGAACCCGCGCACGATGGTCGCGGTAGCCTCGTCCTCTGAGAGCCCCCGCGACATGAGGTAGAGAATCTCGTCCTGATTTATCTTGCCCACCGCGGCCTCATGCGACATGTCCACCCCTTCGGCCTTGCCGTGGAGCTCGGGAATGGCCAGGATATCGCCGCCGTTGAGGATGAGCCCGCGGCATTCGAGGTGGGCCTTGATCCCGGGGATGTCTCCTGCGAGGTGCCCCCGGGAAATGATGGTCCCGCCGTTGCTGATGGCCCGGGCGATGATCTCGGCCCGCGTCTCGGGTGCATTCAGGAGGATTCTGCCCCCCACGTCGAGCTCGCTGCCCGGATGGCCCACGAGCAGGCTGTAGAACCGGGCGACCGCGCCTTTACCGATCAGACGTGTTGTGGGGTACATCTGGAGCGACTTGACCGGTTTCATGCATACGTAGTTATTGAGGAAGAGCCCGCCTTCCTCCACCACGCCCACCGAGCGCGGCCTGACCAGCATGCCTTCGGCCCAGTGGTGGATCATGGTGAAGCTTAGCTTGGCGTTCTTCTTCACGAAAAACTCGGACACCCCCACGTGCAGACCCTTGACCACGTGGGACCCGGACACGCACCCCGTGATGACATGCAGCTCCGAGTCTTCTGAGGCGATGATGATGTTGTGCACGTTCTGGCTCAAGGCATCCTGATGGAGATACAGGCACGCCTGCACCGGGAAGGTCACGCGCGCGCCGGGCAGCGACCGGATGACATAGCCGTTGTGCAGGTCGGTGTATGCCCGGGACGTGTACTTGTCCTGGCCTACGTCCGCGAGCTTCCAGTAGTACTCGTTGATCCAGTCGAGCTTCAATGCATCCTTGATGGGCAGGACTTCGAGCCCGTCCATCAGCGAGGTCGCATAGATCGCCGAGGTGTCTTTCTGGATGTATGATCCGGAGCGGTCCTGCTCGGTGGCGTCGACCCCTGCCTTGAGCATTATGGACCGTTCCTCCTGTGAGAGCTGATCCAGACCGGGGAGCGGCTCGAGGCACTCGCCCTCCACGCAAAAGGTGTCCAGGTCGATGTCCCGGCCGTAGGCGGCCTTTTTTTCCTTTGCCTCCTGTGCCTTTCTTGCTTTTTCGTCTACATCATGCATTCGATGCACTCCTTGTATCCGGACCGGCTGATTGTTTGAAAGATCTCCTGCGGGTTGCCGCGGCAGGCGATCACGCCGTCGAAGAGCACCTGCCCCCTGTCAGCCGGAACATAATTGAGAATGTACCCGGTGTGGGTGATGATGAGGCCCATCTTCCTGCGGCCGGGGTGAGACCTTTTCCGGCAGGTATCGTTCAAGCCGGTGGAGCTGCGCTCGAGCAGGGAAGCAATGGTGTTGCCGATGAGCGCGATGTTCTCCATGTCTACACCCGACTCAGGCTCGTCGAAGAGCAGGAGGTCCGGGTTCTGCGCCATGAGCTGCAGGAGCTCGGAGCGTTTGATCTCGCCTCCGGAGAATCCCGCATTGAGGTCCCGGTTGAGAAAATCGGCCATGTTGACCTGCGAGGCCAGGGCCTCTACGTCCTGCTCCCCGTTTCCGGCGCATATGGAGATCATGTCCCGGGTCTTGAGCCCATGGATGGTGGGCGGCCTCTGGTACGACATGCCCATGCCGAGCCGTGCCCGCTCGTGCACCGGCATATGGGTGATGTCGATCCCCTTGAACATGATCTTGCCCGCCGTCACCCGGTACTGGGGATATCCCATGAGGGTCATGAGCAGAGAGGTCTTACCGGAGCCGTTGGGGCCAAAGAGGATGTGCACCTCTCCCTCATGGATCTCAAGATCCACGCCTTTGAGTATCTCTCTGTCTCCGAGCCTTACCTGCAATCCTTCGATCCTGAGCATGGCTTCACTCCTTCACCGTCTCCCCGGTATGCCTTTGAGTGAATAGCGGGGTCCTGATATCTTACTAGGCTATGCCATCCATAAGTCAAGAGATGAGAGAGCAAGGGGAATGATTGGATCCGGCAGGCCAGAGTATCCGGACACAGGGTTTCCCGGCAGGAATCCCTGCCATAGCCTGTCTGGAGATATCCACCTCTCACAATATTGTTATCCATAAGATGGTAATCCAGAGGAATTTGGCTCGGCAGCTCCGCTGACTGCAGTGAAGGATACCGGTTTCCATGGAAACGTACCGGCCGGCAATGACGTGGCCCTGCTGCCGGGAGAACGGGGAGTTGAAGCACCCATGGCAAAGCCCAAGATGATCGAGCTGGCCCTACAGGGAGGGGGTGCACACGGTGCATTCACCTGGGGGGTGCTCGACCGCATTCTCGAAGACGACCGGATCCGTATCGAGGGCATCTCGGGCACCAGCGCCGGGGCCATGAACGCCGTGGTCGTGGCCGACGGGCTCGACCGCAAGGGGAAGGAAGGCGCAAGGGAGGCGTTGAGAAAATTCTGGTTCGAGGTGAGCAGGGCCGGACGGTTCTCTCCCTTCCAGCGGACACTGCTCGACCGGCTGATCGGGAGATGGACCCTGGACTTCTCCCCGGGCTACGTGATCTTCGACCTGGCCGCACGGCTGGTATCCCCCTATCAGCTCAATCCGCTCAACATCAATCCGCTGCGGGATCTCATCGCCGAGCTGGTGGATTTCGATCATGTCCGTCATGCCGAGGGCATCAAGCTGTTCGTTTCGGCCACCAATGTCCGCACTGGAAAGCTCAAGAGCTTCCGGCGCGAAGAGATGACCGCCGACATGGTCATGGCCTCCGCCTGCCTGCCGTTCATGTTCCAGGCGGTGGAGATCGACGGGGAGGCGTACTGGGACGGGGGATACATGGGCAATCCTGCACTGTTCCCCCTGGTTGAGGAATGCCAGGCCCGCGATCTGGTGATTGTACAGATCAATCCCATTGTCCGCTCGGAAATACCCCGCAGGGCCAACGACATCCTGAACCGCATCAACGAGATCACCTTCAACGCGAGCCTCATCAAGGAGGTGCGTACCATCTCGCTTCTGAAAAAGCTCATCGAGGTGAGCAATCATAAAGACGAACGATACAAGGATGCGCTCTTCCACCGTATCAATGCCGATGTCGAGCTGAGGGACTTGAGCGTGTCCAGCAAGGTCAATTCCGAGTGGGCCTTCCTTGAGCACCTCCACGATGTTGGGTATCGCATTACAGATACCTGGCTTCAGGAAAACTACCGGCATCTGGGCAGGCGTTCCACGCTCGATGTCGAATCGGTCTATCTCCACTAAGGCAAAGAGAGGGTAAGTGGCGGGATTGCGGGCATTATCGTCGCTTCCGAAGCTGCATTCGATCGCCGTGGTCCTGACGCTTAAGAATAACCTGCTTGGTCATCTTCCGGAAAATCCCTGGCAGTCACCTGTAATTGTGCCCAGAAAGCCGGTCCCTGCCTGGTTTGCCGGTTGAGTCCTTCGGGATATTATTACCTGCATGAACACGATTCGAGCAGTGGCGTATAGGCGAGAACCGCTCCGGGCAGGGTGCTATCATCGGGGAGCGGGACAAGTTCTGTCAAGACACCTCCGGGCAGGCGTCTCATCTGCAACCGGAGTTCCTGGGATGCCCATGAGCACGATTCCCCCCGAAGATAGGCATCCAGCGGGTTGATGCCTTTTAGATAATTGCGCCCCTGAGGGAAGACCATCAGCTTTGATCTCGCGCCGATTCCGGGGTACATCCTGCATGCCCGGGTATTAGAATGTCCCGGACCGCCGAGGGGAGCTGACGAAAAGAGGATTTTCATGTCATATGCCGAACCGCGAAGAACGCTGACCGTAACCGACGGCATAGCCATCATCGTGGGAATTGTCGTCGGCGTGGGCATCTTCAAGACCCCCTCGCTCGTTGCGTCCAGTGCAGGCAGCGAGGGCATGCTCCTGCTCGTCTGGCTCCTTGGTGGTGCAATCTCGCTCCTGGGGGCACTGTGTTACGCGGAGCTTGCCACCTCTTATCCGCATGCGGGGGGAGACTATCACTACCTCACCCGGGCCTTCGGAGACGCGCCGGGGTTTCTCTTCGCCTGGGCCCGCATGACGGTCATCCAGACCGGCTCCATCGCCATGGTTGCTTTCCTTCTCGGGGACTATGCATCCGAGATTTACCGGCTGGGCGAGTTTTCATCATCGTATTACGCCGCTGGCATCATCGTCCTGCTGACCGCCCTCAATGTGATAGGTATCCGGCAGGGAACATTGACCCAGAGGGTGCTCTTCTGCGCGATTCTGCTGGGGTTGGTGTTCGTTGCAGTGGCAGGATATGGCCTCACCCCGCCGCACCCGGATGTTCCGGCCGGACAGTCCTCTCTCCACGAAGCCCCTTCCCTGGGGCGGGCCATGATCTTCGTGCTGCTCACCTATGGCGGGTGGAACGAGGCCGGATATCTCTCAGCCGAGGTGCACGACCCGGGCAGGAGCATGATCCGCATCCTGCTCGTGAGCATCGGTGTGATCACTGCGATCTACCTCGTCATCAACATGGTGTTCGTGAACAGCCTCGGAATGGCAGGAATGTCGAGCTCCCAGGCCATTGCGGCTGATCTTATGGACAAGGCGCTCGGGGCGGGCGGCGCGAGATTCATCAGCGGGCTGGTCATCCTGGCCGCGCTCAGCACCATGAATGCGGCCATCATCACCGGTGCCCGGACAAACTTCGCCCTGGGCAGAAACTTCTCGCCGTTTCGCTTCATGGGCCGCTGGGAGCAGCTGAGGGAAACCCCTGTCAATGCGCTTCTCCTGCAGGGCGCCGTGGCGCTGCTGTTGGTCGCCATAGGAACAGGGAGCCGCAACAGCTTTGCCATGATGGTGGAGTACACGGCCCCGGTGTTCTGGTTCTTCCTGCTTCTGGTGGGGATTTCGGTCTTCGTGCTGCGCCGCAGGGACGCGCACAGGGAGCGGCCGTTCCGGGTGCCGCTGTATCCGCTCACTCCGCTTGTGTTCTGTGCGGTCTGCATCTACATGCTCCATTCGAGCCTGGTTTACACCGGCAGGGGCTCGCTTCTGGGCGTGGCCGTTCTGCTGACCGGTATACCTTTGCTGCTGCTCGGAAAGACGGGATGTAAGAACAGATCAAAGGAGAAAAAGTCATGAGAAGGATCCAAACCGGGCGGCTGATCGCCCTTCTGATCATGGTTGCAGGCATCTCCACAGCCGGGGTGTCTCTTCATGGGCTCATCGAGCGGACCTATGCCCTGGGCGGGCCTGACGAGCTCGATGTGCCCTATGTGCCGACGCCCGAGAGCGTGGTGGAGAAGATGCTGGACATGGCGGCGGTGACCGGGAGCGACCTAGTCTATGACCTGGGCTGTGGCGACGGAAGGATCGTGATCGCAGCCGCAAAAGAGCGGGGTGCGCGCGGTGTCGGGATCGACCTCGACCCCGAGCGGATCCGTGAGAGCAAGGAAAATGCGCGGGAAGCCCGGGTCACCGACCGGGTTATGTTCGTGCGCCAGGATCTCTACAACACCGATCTGCGCGATGCCACCGTGGTCACCCTGTACCTTCTCCCGTCGGTGAATCTGGAGATCAGGCCCAAGCTGTTCAAGGAGCTTAAACCCGGGACCCGGGTGGTGTCGCACGACTTCGACATGGGAGAGTGGACAGCGGACCAGATCGCCGAGGTCGACGGCAGCATGGTGTATTTCTGGGTCATGCCTGCGAACGTCTCGGGCACCTGGGAATGGACCATGCCCGGGAGTACAGGCAAAGAGCGTTTCGTGCTTAAGATCGAGCAGGAGTTCCAGAATGCCCGGGGCACGCTCACAGCCGGGTCTTCTGAGATGCCCGTACGCGATGTGAAGATTTCAGGCGATCAGGTGAGCTTCACCGTGGATCAGGCGGCAGGAGGCAAGGCAGCAGGCGTCAGGTACGAGGGGCGGGTGAACGGGGATACCATCCAAGGCGTCATCCATAACCCTGACGGACAGTCCGAAGGGAAGGGCTGGACAGCGAGACGCGATCCATCCACAGTGGTTCCGATCGACAACTCGGATGAGATTCCGCTGTGACATCTTTAAGGTCGATCAGCCTTAGATAAGGAAGCACCGAACGACTGAGATCAGCTGCCGGGGCGGCAGCCCCGGTCAGCCTGGATTGATTTGCTCGAATCCTTTAGACTCTCCCCATCCAGATTCTAGGATTGCGCTTTACATGAAATACAGAAAGAACAACAATTCTACTCTCTTCAACAATAAAGAAAACGGCATAAGGAAATCTCCTGGTGAGTGCACGATGAACATTTCTATGCACAATTGGATAAACGAGATGATTTCTTAAGATTGAATTGGAAACAGCATCCAATACAAGCAAGAATTCAAAACCAAGACCTCGAACACGAGACTCATACCAATCAAAGGCACCTGCAATATCAGCTTCAGCCTCGGGACGGATAATCAGTTCAAGACTCATGCACGGCTCTTAATACGCTCTCGGACCGTTAACCAAGGTGAACCTGCGTTTGAATCGTTGTGATATGCATCGAGTCTGCGATCAAGTTCTGCTTTTTCTTCTTCTGTAAGCGATACTGATTCAGGGACCTGAGCGATACTATCCCATATATCCTGAACCAACTGAATCCGCTCAGAAACGCTGAGATCTAAAATATCCTTCTTCGCGAATGATCCCATAGCTCCTCCGTTAAAATTATTATAACCTATAATGGTTCGTGTTTCTATAATCTTCGCTAAATAGGATTGGATTCGAACAACAGGATGTCCTTCCCCCTCGCTTTTAAGCTACAGATACCGCCTGGAGAGCAGGGCCATGGCTCCTGCGCCCAGGGCCAGGGCTCCGGAGCCTGCCAGTGCCCTTTTCATAAAACCAGGCTTTTCTTTCGGGCTGATCCAGCCCCCGCTCACTGAGGTTAGCCGGTTGTCCGGCTCGAACAGGTTTCCGTTGCTTACCGGGGCCTCCCGTTGCTGGAAGTGGTGCTTAAGGACCATTCCGGTCATGACCTTCTCGGTCAGCGAGGGGGCGATCAGGCTCGCGAGATATCCCATTCTGCCCGAGGTCCCTACAAAGGCCTCTCTTTTCGGTCTCTGGGCGAGCCGGACGATCACTTTCGCTACCTTCTCGGCCCGGTACACGGGCTCCATGGGTTTGATCGCCCTTCCCGAGTAGTTTGCAGCAGTCTGATAGAGGGGAGTGTCTATGGAGGCAGGCAGCACAGTGCAAACATGAACCCCCGGCGCATCCCGCAGTTCCATGCGCAAGGTCGCCGAGAGGCCGTTGATCGCGAACTTGCTGATCGTGTATGCCCCGGTATAGGGCTGTCCGAGCTTGCCCACAACGGACGAGACATTGATGAGGGTGCCTGTGCCCTGCTTCCGGAAATGAGGGATCACGGCCCGGGCCCCGTTGATATAGCCGAAGAGGTTGGTCTCGATCACCCTCCTGACGAGCTCCAGAGGCACTTCCTCGAACCGTCCGAACAGGGACACCGCGGCGTTGTTGACCCAGACGTCTATCCCGCCGAACCGGTCCATGACGGTCTGGGCAAGGGATTCCATGCTGGAGCTGTCTGACACGTCGGCGGGCTGGACCAGGATCTCCGCCCCAAGCGACACACACTCCGGTATGAGCTCCTGCAGGCCGGCATCGCTGCGCGCCGTTGCCACGACATGATAGTGCCGCCTGGCAAACTCCAGTGCGGCGGCCTTTCCTATCCCGCTGGCAGCCCCGGTTATCACCACTGTTTTTGTCAGAGGTCCATCTTTCTTCACCATATATCTGCCGGTTTTCATGAAACACCTCCAGGCCTTTCATAACGGCTGATGCGATATAAAGGCAGCCCGGTATGCCCCAGTCAGAGGGGCCATACCCGGGAATACCTCAGCCCGGGCAATGGCGGGGCTAACGGGGCGGTGCCTGAGGCGCATTGCCTCATGTGCCTAGGATATGGAGTAATACAGGGGTGCAACAATCAACCCCGGGCATGGCATGGCCGCAGGGAGTTCGAGACGAACTGCTCACGGGAAGAGTGGGACCTTGTCATCAAGGCCGTCTCCCTCTTGACTTCCGGCCGGGCACCCGTATCTGATCGGTATATCCTATCACGGAGGAAGATGTATGGAGCTTAAGCGCATCGGCGCGTATATCGACATTGCAATCCAGCGGGAGGAGGAGTCGTACGCCCTGTACATGGACCTGAGCACACGGCTCCGGGACAGGAGCGCCAAGGATGCCCTGTTTCTCCTGGCAGGCGAGGAAAAGCAGCACAAGGCGTTTCTCGAGCGGTACCGCGACGGCGGGTATGGAGAGGAAGCGCTCCGCATGGACCAGGCCATCGACTACCGTATCGCCGAGCACATGGACAGACCTGCCATCGATAAGGACATGAAATCACCGGATGTCTTTCTCGTGGCCGCCCACAGGGAGCTCGACTCGTACAACTTCTACACGGGCCTTGCCGGGCTTCACCCCGAAGGCGAGCTCAAGCGGATCTTTCTCCGGATAGCGAATGAGGAGCTCAAGCACAAGGAGAAGGTCGAGTATCTCTATGCAAATGCCGCGTTCCCTCAGACAGACGGGGGATAAAGAGCGGCGCCGGAACGGGGCTTTCCCAGGCGGGGACAAGAAAGGGCGCGCCGGAAAAATAAACATACGCGGCGCGCCCTTTTACACTGACTCCCGCCTGTCCGTCAAAGCCGCATCCTGCATGCAGGAACAGGATGCCCGCTGTCTCTGGAACAGATGACGTTGAACCGCTGCCCGCGCATGAGCATGAGGTGCGGGAGTCTCAACAGGCGCGGGATGCGTGCTTCACGCTACTTACGCACGGGCATGAGGATGATCTCCATGCGCCGGTTCTGCGCTCGGCCTTCCGTTGTGTCGTTGTCGGCCACGGGGCGGTACTCGCCGTAGCCCGCGGCGCTGATGTTTTCCGGGTTCACCCCGTCGGCGACCAGGATCTTGACCACGGATATGGCCCGGGCGGCCGAGAGCTCCCAGTTGCTGGGATAGACCTTTGCGAGCCTTTCACCGATCTGGACGTTGTCGGTATACCCGGCCACCACGATCTCCTGGCCTTCGATCGTCTTGAGCACATCGGCGACCTTCTGGAGCGCGTCGCGGCCCTCCTGCTTCACCTCTGCCTTGCCCGAGTCGAAGAGGATGGCCTCCACCATGGTCAGGGTGAGCTTGCCTTCGAGCTCCTTAAGCGCCACCTGCTTTGATTCGAGCTCGGCCTTCATGGCCTGCTGCATCCGGGTGAATGCCTCGCTCTGCTCCTTGACTTTCTCCTCCTTGGCCTGGAGCTCGAGCCCCGCCTGCCTCAGCTGCTCCCGGGTGGCTTCAAGGGAGTCTGTACAAGCCTGGTTGTCCTCGTGGAGCCGATCGATCAATGCCTTCTGCTCGGATGTCTCCACACGCAGCTCCTTGAGCTCGGCGCAGCCTGTCAGTGACAAAACCAGCAATGCCAGTATACCGATCAATATACCTTTCATGGAACATTCTCCTTTCCCGTGTTGTTATGCTGATGGTTTGGCATCTCTCTGCAAGTCCCATTCCTTCCTATGAAGATTTTTCTTTCCCACTCCAGGGGAGGGCTAGAGCAGACGATATACCGCCGAACGCACATGTGGCGGGCTGTGGAGAGATTGTTCATAATTGTACACGGGTTACAATGTATGCAGATAAGGGCGGTGCCAAAGAGAGCCTTGGCCCCGGGATCGCGGGTACTGAAACGGAAAGGCTCACCGGTGTGTCTACTGCTGCACCGGTGAGCCTTCTGACATGGGATTCCTGTTTGCCGGATGGGGGCACCGCCGTTCAGCCGGCGACCATCGACAGATCTCTGGGCATCGGTTCGATCAGATGGCTGTACGCCGTGCTCCGGGCGGTTCTTTGCCTCCTGTTTTCATCCGTGTTTTAATACAAGCCGCTATTATTCCTCTCCCAGTTCTCGATGACCGTGACCCGGGAACCGTCTCCCAGTCGGGGACAGCCGGCTTGCTCTATCATCCTCATATTCGATGTGAAGAGGTCGTCGATATCCCCTGAAGACAGCACCGCCCAGGAGCCGGCGCTTTGCATCTCTGCATTGCCCGGGACGGACCAGAGCGGGTACCAGCCCGGTGCCGAGCTCAGGTCCGGCGTGGTGATGGAGGTATCATCCGCTCCCACACGGCCCGCCGTCACCAGGGTCATGACATGATAGTCGATGCGGTTCGCCTCGCCGTTGAATATGGATACATAGGCTGCAACATCGTCCATGTCATCATCCACCTCGGTCCATCTCATGCCCGGCAGCAGTGAGCCGGTGGAGGTGTCGGCAGCGTACAGGCCGTCGAAGACGTATGGTAAGTCAGTTCCAAAGATTTCAAGGTCATCGGGAGTTACAAATCCCTGGTAATGCATGATAGAAGAGTCATCATCGAGGTCGATTAAGAGCTCGAGCACGTAGGACCCTCCCTCGGGCAATGCTGCGGGGGCGGTATACTCGAAAGAAGCTGCTCCATCAGTCTCTTCACCCAGCTTCGCCGCGGTGCCGCTACCGGTCACCAGGTATACCTTGGACCCGTACAGGGTCTCGTCTGCGGATGGATTGAAGGTGACGGTATACGGCCCTGAAAGATCATTGAACTCCCCGAATGCGATATCGAGCGTTTTCACCTGGCCCTGAGCGGATTCATCGAAGGTTTGAAAGAAGATCTTCGAGGGGTATTTCAGCCCGCCTGAGTTTAGGGTCGCCACGAGGTCGTAGGGCGCGGTGGACGGATAAAGGGTCACCGGGTCCGTGTTCGATGGCACCACGTCTTCACCGCCGACATACAGATAGGAGCTGCCGTAATCGAGGGATTCTGCATCCAGGGTGACCTCAAGCGAGGTGCTTCCCGGATTGAAAAATTCTCTGAAGTCGATACTCGGGACCTCTGCCGTGGTGGTCTTCAGGGCGATCGTCCGCACGCTGTCGTTGTCCTCGGCGTCTCCCTCAGCAGAGGCAAATACCATGGCCAGGCCGAAGCGGCCCTCGGGGTCGTTCACCAGCTCTTCAGCATCGAAGACCAAGTCCTGCGTGATATCGAGCTCCTGCCATGGCCCGTCGCCGTCCTGGAAGGCCACCCAGAACGCGTCGGTCAGCACCAGGTCGTCGCTGTCCGAGTCGCTGCACCCGGCTGTTCCGAGCAGAACAACCGCGGCCAGGATGCACAGGATCAGCGAAAACCGCGAGGCTCCTCCGGACTTCGGCCGGCAGCTCGGGTGCATTGCCGGAGAACGGCGCGTGCTCCCACCTCCGGGCCCTGCTGTTTCTGGAAAGAAATGAGACGCCTTACCCTGTGCCGCCGTGAAAGATTCAGGTCTGTTTTCCATGAATGCCCCTTTCTGACTCGAATTGTCCTATTCTTGCGTCACGGCTCCTGGAGCCCCGCACCATTACTCATTACCAAAAAAAAATGTGCCGCCTGGTTGCCGGTCTTCTCCTAAGCGATGGAAACAGCACGTTCCCGATCGATTGCTCTGCCCGGACGGTATGGAGCATGGACAGCACACCTCCATATGGATTTTCGTATACTACATCGGATGAACATACCTGAATCTTAACAGAAAAAAGCTTGCAGCACAAGGAGGCAGGCCATTCCCTGGGCGTCTCCATTGTGTAAGCGGGCGTGAGGCCCTTTCCTTTGCCCGCTGGGGCTCCTGAGGGAGCTGGGGCCCACGTCGCCTCCATTCAGCACCGGCTCACCCGTTGCCCGCAAGGGAGCCGCTTGCCGTCTGTTCAAGGTATGAGGGGCACAGGAAATGGAGGCACTGCGCGCAGGGGAGTGCGGATTGGGGGCTCCGTGACGCTTTCTTTTAAGCTTCTCGGGTATCGTCCGGCTGCGGAGTGCGGTTCTACACCACCTCGGCCAGTCTCCTCACGAAGTCCGCGGTTTCATCCCAGCCCAGGCAGGGGTCGGTGATGGACTTGCCAAAGGTGTTCTCGTCGATCTTCTGGGAGCCTTCCACCAGGTAGCTCTCGATCATGAGGCCTTTGATCATGTCCTTGAGCAGGGGCGAGTGCCGGCGGCTCTGCATCACCTCCATGCCGATCCTCGGCTGCTCGCGGAAGTTCTTGCCCGAGTTGGAATGGTTGGTGTCCACCACGATCACGGGGTGGACGAGCGGGCGCGCCATGTACTCGCGGGTCACGGCCAGGAGGTTTTCGTAGTGATAGTTCGGGATGTTCCTGCCCGAGATATCCACCGATCCCCTAAGGATCGCGTGGGTGAAGGGGTTGCCCGAGGTCTTCACCTCCCAGCCGTTATAGATGAACACGTGGGAGTGCTGGCCCGCGTGGATGGAGTTGAACATCACGGACATGTCGCCGCTGGTGGGGTTCTTCATCCCTGCGGGCACGGCCATGCCGCTCACCGTGAGCCGGTGCTGCTGATTCTCCACCGACCGGGCGCCCACGGCCACATAACTCAGCAGGTCTTCCAGGTAGGGCAGGTTGCCGGGATAGAGCATCTCGTCTGCGGCCGGCAGGCCGGACTCCCGCAGGGCGCGTACGTGCATGGATCGTATGGCGCGGATGCCGTCAACGATATTGGGCTGCTTGTGCGGGTCAGGCTGGTGGACCATGCCCTTGTAGCCCTCGCCCGTGGTCCGGGGTTTGTTGGTGTAGATCCGCGGGATGATGAGGATGCGGTCCTTCACCTCGTCCTGCAGCCCGGCCAGCCGCGAGACATACTCGCACACCGCGTCCTCGTTGTCCGCCGAGCAGGGCCCGATCACCAGGAAGAACCGGTCGATCTTACGCTCGAAGATCGCGCGGATCTCACGGTCGCGCTGTTCCTTCACTCCCTTAAGGTTCTCCGGCAGAGGGATGGCGTCCCGAATCTCATCCGGGCCGGGAATGGGCCTGAGATAGGTGAAGCTCATGGTCACGTTCTCCCTTGCGTGTGTCCTCGATCTCTATTCATCGGGGTGATATGCCATACTAAGCCCGAGGTCAAGGATATCGAGGCGGCGGTACCCCGCTGCTGCCGGCGCTGGTTTTTTCATGGATGGGCATATCCGGTCTGATTGAATGTATGACCTCGATCAATGCATTTTTCCCTGTAGATGCCACTATCCGCAGGGAAGCTGTTTTTTCTCATTACTCATGTTGCCTACCCGGCAGTCCAAATCAAGGCACGGGCTTCCACAGCTTGCCTTTCGCCCGGATTGCCTCATAATGGCGTGAAGGGCGAGGGCTGCATCGCCGTCCGGATCTTCCGGAAAAGGCTTATCAGTGAAGGAAAGGAGGAGCTCCTGTGCCGTCAAAGGTGACATTCGAACGGTTTCTCTGGTTTCACCACCAGGTCAGAAAGGGCTGGCATCCCAATGCCGTCACCCTGGCGGAGCGGTTCGAGATCGCGGTCAAGACCGCTATTCAGATATGTAAAGAGGCTGTTGAAAAAGTTCCCGGAAATCACAAGTAAGCCATCGAATCAGTTCATAATAATGTTTCATTAGCGATGATTAGCCATGTAATTATAATGTGTTATGTGATATATTGGTATCATTGAAT
>MPOS01000031.1 GCA_001896555.1 Candidatus Phosphitivorax anaerolimi | reverse complement strand
CGTTATCGCTGCCGTCAACGTCGTCTTCCCATGATCTATGTGCCCAATCGTCCCCACGTTCACGTGCGGCTTCGTCCTCTTGAATGTCTCCTTAGCCATCGGCAGTCCCCCTTAATAGTTTTTTTCTCTGCACAAGCCCATAGATGAAGCCCACGCCCGGGATTGAACCGGGCACCTCTTCCTTACCAAGGAAGTGCTCTACCTGCTGAGCTACGTGGGCACGTATCCTTTATAAAAGAGGGGTATGGAGCGGGAAACGGGATTCGAACCCGCGACCCTCAGCTTGGAAGGCTGACGCTCTGCCAACTGAGCTACTCCCGCATCAACAAGGAAGCGCAGTCTTTACGACTTACGTCTCCTGCGTCCCTCACATCTTTGGTGGAGGGGGGAGGATTCGAACCTCCGAAGGCTGAGCCGGCAGATTTACAGTCTGCTCCCTTTGGCCGCTCGGGAACCCCTCCCAACACTCTTCTTGGAGCTGGAGATGGGACTCGAACCCGCAACCTGCTGATTACAAATCAGCTGCTCTACCGATTGAGCTACTCCAGCCCTGTCAGCGCACGAATAGCTTGCGCAGAAAGTGTCTGTATCTCAAGGATCACACAAAAGTCAAGGGTTAATCGCAGTTGAAATGAAATTCGTGCATATCTCTGACGAAGAGATGCATTTCTGAATACATGGTATACGTGTTTGACTTTTTAGATGATCCATCTGCTGTTTCGATTCGTGCGCGTATGTTTTCCCATCTATGCGGCCTGCGCAGGATGAGAGCTCTACATCAGTGTTCAACAATCTGTCAAGAATCAAAATCGACCGGGTTGTACATGCTGCTTTTTTCTTACAAAAGCTCGTGGTTGACCCTCCGGATGAGCGTGTGCTAACAATGCCGCAATATGGCAAATAAGATCGATCACCTCGCGATCATCATGGACGGAAACGGCCGATGGGCGAAAGGTCGCGGGCTTTCCCGCCTCAAGGGTCACGAGGCAGGCGCCCAGGCAGCAAGGAAGGTAGTTGAGGCTGCCAAGGAGCGGCAAATCAGGTTTCTCACCCTCTATGCATTTTCATCCGAGAACTGGAGGCGTCCCGGGGATGAAGTCGAAGGACTGTTCAGGCTCCTGGAGGGGTTCATCGACCGGGAGGTTGAGCGCCTCGTTGAAAGCGGCATCCGTTTGTACACCATCGGCGACCTGTCGAGATTCCCTTCTAGCCTCGGGCAGAAGATCAACATGACTATAGAGAAAACTCAGGCCAACAGCGAATTGCACCTGAGCGTGGCCCTGAACTACGGCGGAAGGGATGAGATCCTCCGGGGGTTCCGCCGGGCGGCCCGCTCCGGGGTCTCCGCCGAGGAGCTCGACGAAGAGGCCTTCTCCCGCTGTCTCGACACCTCGTTCATGCCCGACCCGGACCTGCTCGTCAGGACGGGCGGAGAGCGGCGCATCAGCAATTTCCTGCTGTGGCAGCTTGCATATACGGAGATCTATTTTACCGACACCCTGTGGCCCGACTTCGACGAGAACGCCCTCGACGCGGCCATTTCCTGGTTCAACACCCGGCAGCGCCGCTTCGGCATGACACCCGAGCAGGTCGAAGGCATCCCTCTGCCATGACCCGCATCCTCGGCGCCCTCATTCTCCTGGTCATCTTTGCCGTCCCCGCGGTGTTCGGACCTGCATGGGCCTTTTTCATCATCGTACTCATCGTCCTGCCCATAAGCCTCCACGAGCTCTACCGGGTGGGGCTTGACGCCGGCGCACGACCCTTGGGCCTGATCGGGCTGGTGGGCTCGTTCCCATACCTCTATACTATATATATGGGTTCCTTCACCGCAGCGCTGCTGACCATCTGCGGCACCGGCCTGGCCATCCTGGCGGCAGGACTCTACCTGTTCGAAAAGGGCAAGGCCACGGCCCGGCAGGTCAGTTTCGCCCTGGCCGGCCTCATCTATCCTCTGGCACTGTTGAGCTTCTGGATCCTGGTGCGGGGCGGAACCGACGGCAGATTCTGGATGATTTTCGGGCTTCTGGCAACTTTTCTGGCGGATGTCGGCGCATACTATACGGGCAAGAACCTGGGCAGACACGCCCTGGCGAAGCGTCTGAGCCCCAAGAAGACCGTCGAAGGCCTGTTCGGAGGTATCGCCTTGAGCGTCCTGGGGGCGAGCCTGTTCTTCGTCCTCTACTCCCGTTTCTTCCCGCTCGAGGCGTCGTATCCCTTCTGGGTGTTTCCGATCCTCGCCGGGGTCATCAGCCTGCTCGATCTCGTGGGAGACTTGAGCGCCTCCATGTATAAGCGAGATTTCCAGGTCAAGGATCTGGGCACCCTCATACCCGGGCACGGCGGCATGCTCGACCGCATGGACGGCGTCGTACCGGTCGGGATCTTTCTCTACTTCGTCATGCAGGTAATGCAGTAAATGAAGAAAGTCGTCGTTCTCGGCTCTACAGGCTCGATCGGACGCTCCACCCTCGATGTCATCAGACGCAAACCCGATGCGTTCACCATCACAGGTCTCTCGGCAGGCGCCGATTCCCAGACTCTTCTGGAGCAGGCCCGTGAGTTCGGGGTGGGTCTGGTGGCGCTGAACGCCTTTTCGGGCCGCTCTTCTGAAGGCGTGCAGATCCTCTCGGGGGAAAGGTCGGCCGCAGAGCTCGTAGCCCTCACGAAACCCGACATCGTGGTGAACGGGATATCCGGCGCGGCCGGATTCCTGCCCTCGCTGCAGGCCCTGCGTCAGGGGGCGGTCCTGGCCCTTGCCAACAAGGAGTCGCTGGTGATCGGCGGAGACTTCATTACCCGGGAGATTCAGCTGAACGGGGCCCGCATCGTCCCCGTTGACTCGGAGCACTCAGCCATATTCCAGTGCCTTGCCGGCGAGCGTCCCGAAGAGGTCAGCCGCATCCTTCTCACGGCATCCGGAGGCCCTTTCCGCACCCGGCCGAAGGAGAGCTTCGCCGGCATCACGCCCGAAGAGGCACTGAGCCACCCGACCTGGTCCATGGGTCGCAGGATCACCATCGATTCGGCCACCATGATGAACAAGGGGCTCGAGATCATCGAGGCCTACTGGCTCTTCGGCGTGGAGCTGAGCCGCATCCGGGTGGTGGTCCACCCCCAGAGCATCGTCCACTCCATGGTGGAGTTCCGCGATATGAGCATCAAGGCCCAGATGGGCATACCTGACATGCGTGTGGCCATCGCCTATGCACTTTCCTGGCCCTCGCGCATGGAGCTGAGCCTCACACCCATGGACTTTGCCGCCATGAAGACGCTCGAATTCTTCCCGCCCGACGAGGACAAGTTCCCGGCGCTTGGCATCGCGCGGGAGGCCATGGAGCAGCCCCGCACCCTGCCCTGCATCATGAACGCTGCAGATGAAATAGCAGTGGAGGGCTTTCTGAAGCGGCGCATCCGTTTCGATGAGATCACTGATATCATTCGAAAAACTATGGACAAGCTTGCCGGATCGCGGGTAAGCTCCCCCGAAGACCTGATCGAACTCGATCGTGAATCGAGAAAAATAGCGGAGAACATGATACCATGACTACTCTTTTCGCTTTCATTATCGTGCTCGGCATCCTGATCTTTATCCACGAGCTCGGGCACTTCCTCTTTGCAAAGTTCAACGGCGTGGGTGTGCTGAAGTTTTCCCTGGGATTCGGCCCCTCGCTCGTCAAGAAACGCGTGGGCGAGACCGAGTACCGGATCTCGGCCATCCCCCTGGGCGGGTACGTCAAGATGCTCGGAGAAGGACCCGCCGCCGAGGAAGAAGATCTCACCCCCATAGACCCGGAGAAGTCCTTCGCCAAGAAGAGCCTGGGCGCCCGCGCGCTCATCGTTGCGGCAGGGCCGGTGTTCAACCTCCTGCTCGCGATCGTGATCTACATAATTATCGGCTGGACCGGCATCCCCACCATCCCGCCGGTGGTGGGCGAGGTGATGGAGGACACTCCTGCAGAGGCCGCAGGGCTCATGCCGGGAGACCGGATCGTCTCTATCCAGGACTCCCCGGTACAGTCGTGGGAAGACATCTCGCTCATCATGCAGAAAAGCAAGGCGGGCGAGAACATCCAGTTCGTCATCGAGCGGGACGGCACAGATTTCACGGTCAATGCGACCCCGGTCATGATCAAGGACAAAAACCTGTTCGGAGAGGAGATCGAGCGTCCCATGATCGGCATCAGCCGGTCGGAAGAAATCGTAATGAAGCCTCTGGGGTTCTTTTCGGGGATCGGCTACGGCTTTTCCCAGACCTGGAAGGTCATCGAGCTCACCGGGATCGGGGTATGGAAGATGATCGACGGCACGCTGAACATCAGAGACAGCCTGGGCGGCCCCATCCTCATCGCCCAGGTCTCGGGCGAAACATTCAGGGCGGGCATGCTCCCCTTCTTTTCCATGATCGCGTTTGTGAGCATCAACCTCTTTCTCATCAACCTGCTGCCCATACCGGTGCTGGACGGCGGGCATCTGTTCCTCTTCGGCATCGAGGCGGTGACCGGGAAGCCGGTCGAGGGGAGACCCCGTGAGATCGCCCAGCAGATCGGGCTGTTTCTGCTGATCATGCTGATGGTCCTCGCCTTCTACAACGACCTCGCGCGTTTGTTCCAGGGGGGGTAAAGACGCATGGTGGTCCTGGCGGTCGACACCTCCACGGAAGTATGCTCTGTTGCGCTGATGGACGAACAGAGGCCTGCCTGGGAGATCAGCTTCCCGGTCAGGACAGGTCACGGCGGGAGCCTGCTGCCGGTGATCGACACCCTGTTTTCCTTAAGCCCGTTCTCCAAGACGGACGTGGAGCTCATCGCAGTGGGGGTCGGGCCGGGCTCGTTCACGGGTATCAGGATCGCCGCGGCCACGGCCCGAGGACTCTCTCTGGCCCTGGGCTGCACACTTGCCGGCGTAAACACCCTGGATACAATCGCCATGGGCGCCCTGCCCTCTGCAATCCCTGTCGTGCCCGTGATCGATGCGAGGAAATCCGAGGTGTTCTGCCGCCTCTACGCCCCTGACGGCAATCCCCGGACACCCTCCATGAACCTCAGGCCCGAGGCCGTAGGGGAGATCGTTCAGGAAGAAACGCTGTTTATCGGAAACGGAGTGCGGCTCTACCGTGAGGTGTTGAGACGCACCCTGGGCCGGAGATTCCGCGAGGGTCCGGAACACCTGTGGTATCCCCGTGCGTCCGTTCTGGCCCGCATGGCCCTGTCTCAGGTGTCCCGGGGGGTGATCGAGCCGGTGCAGCCGCTGTATGTGCGGCCCTCGGATGCGGCGCTCGCCCTCGAGAGGATGAAGCCGGGGGCATGAAAAGAACCGCTCCGCACCGCAAGCCCGAAGGACATCTCGGCATCATAAGTTAAAGAAAAATGGTGCTCCTTTTAGCCAAGCTAACAAGGAGCACCTTCTGCAACGACCTTTCCGGCGCGTTTTCGCCTTATGCCCCCTTCCCCCTTGACGGCCTAAAGGGGCATTGCCCTCCCTGCTCCATTCCGGCCAGGGGGCAGCCCTCGTCTATCCTTTCGCCCTTATCCTGGCGCCGGCCAGGACCAGGAACCCCGATCCGAACAGGATCAGCATGACGGGCTCGGGCACGGGCTTCACGGCATCGCCCGCAGTGATTCTCCCCCACAGATAGGTGTTGTTCAGGCTGCCCTCCGGAGTCTGCAGACTGCTGACGAGATTGTATGGATCAGGCCCCAGGCCGAGCAACTCGAAGGTGTACCATACGCTGTCCGTACCGAACACCACCGGCGCAAAGGATGTGGGGAAAAAGACAAAGTCGTCGCTCACGCTGTTGATGTTGGGTGTGTTGGTCAGCGAGAGGGTGAACCCGACCTGCCCTGCCAGTCCTTCAGGATCGATGAACGACATGCTCACCAGCAGGTCGACACCGGTGATGGAAGACCCAATCAACGTTGGGGAGTTGAGATGCCTCAACCGGCCGAGCTCAAAGACGTCCCCCGACTCGAAGGCATAGGGGGTCCCTACCCCGGTAAAGCCGAGACCCGACTGCTCGCTGTTCGCAGCAACGCCGAACCAGACCCGGTGCTCGATTCCGGAGCCATATGAAACGGCGCCATCGGAATAGCTCAGCGCAGGCTGGTACCCGCCTTCGGGGTTGATCCATTCGCCGGTCACACTTCCGAGAATCAGGGCGTACAACGGGGATGCCGAGAGGATCAGAACCAGGAGACTGCTACAGAAAACCTTGAACAGAACTCTCATATCAGACCTCCAGAAATTCAATTTTTCACTCGAACGCCCCAGGGAGTGCAACATACAGGCCAGCAGAAATTACGAAATTGAAACAATGAGATAGTGCCTTGCATCCTTGCGGAGCATACAGACTGTAAATTAAATCGACACCAGTACAGGACAGGAAGGCGTCTCAGGAGAAGCAACCTGCTGATATGATTCGTACAGGCCTCCGGGGTTGCTGTAAAGTTTTCCGACACGCTGGGATACGGGCTCTGGAAGAGGATCGGGACATTCTGCACCGGATCTTAAGTGATATGGCGGTCATGGGGCGCACGAACAGGCGTTGGGGGGTGGCAGGCAGGCCCATCCGCTCATTCTCCAGGCTTTCAGAGGGCGGCGTGGCCCTCTTTTCATGCGCATCAAAAGAGTGTGAACCTGTGTTTATTCCTATTCCTCTTCTTGCTTGATCGTGACGCGGACGCGGGAGATGCGGTTTCCCCGCATGCGCTCTATCCGGAACTGCATGTCCTGCCAGGTCACCTTGTCCCCCTCCTCGGGAATGCGGTCGAGCAGCTCGTAGATCAGGCCTGAGAGGGTGTCGTACTCCTCGGGGAACTCCCGGTCGATATACCTGCCCAGGTCGCGCAGGCTGATGTTGCCGGTGATGATGAAGCTCCGCTCCCCCACCGGGATGACATGGGCCAGGATGATGTCGTGCTCGTCGATGATGTCGCCGGTGATCTCCTCGATGATGTCCTCGAGCGTGATGCCGCCCTTGACCGTGCCGTATTCGTCCACGACGAAGGCGATGTGCAGGTGCATCTGCTGGAAATCGATGAGCTGCTTGAGGATGGGCTTGGTCTCCGGGATGAAGTGGGCCTCGCGCAGGCAGTCCCTGATCTGGAAGGCCTCCGGATTGTCCACGTAGCGCCACAGATCGCGGATGTGGAGATAGCCGACGATGTTGTCCCGCTCGCCCTCGTACACCGGATATCTGCTGTAGTTTTTCGCGGCGATGGTTTTGCGGATATCCTCGAAGGAGACATCGATCGGGAGGAATTCCATGTCGGAAAGGGGCATCATGATCTTCTTGACCGGCACATTGTCCAGGTCCATGACCGCCACCAGCATCCGTGCCTTGGGCTCTTCAATGAACCCCTCCTTGTGCCCCATGGTGATAACGGACTCCACGTCCTCTTCGGTAATCTTGTCTGCGCCTTCCTGCTTGAACCGGAACACCGACAGAATTCCGTGTGCAGCCAGGCTCATGAGGCGTGCTATGGGGCCCAGTAGCCTGATGATCAGACTCACGGGGTAGGCCACGATCATGGCGATGGTGTCGGCCCGGTAGGCGGCGATGGTCTTGGGCGTGATCTCGGAGAATATGAGCAGGATAACGGTCATGGCCAGGGAGGCCAGCAGGATGCCCCGGTCTCCGAAGATGGACAGGAAGAGCGCCGTGGCAATGGCCGAGCCCAGGATATTGACGAAGTTGTTGCCCAATAAGATAACACTGATGAGCCGGTCGGGGTTCTCCAGGATGGTCTCCACCCGCCTGGCCTCGCGGTTTCCCTTCTCGGAGAGGCTCCTGATCCGGAACCGGTTCGCCCGCATGAAGGCGGTCTCGCTGCCGGAGAAAAATGCCGAGAGAATGATGACCACCACCAAGATGAGGCTGTATGCGATTTCTCTGGGACCGAACATCATGTCTCCGCCGCCTTTTTTGCCTGGATTGAAAACAGCGGCCGCGAGCCTGCTCTGTGTTTGCCGGATATCATCTCTTCATCCTTATTTCTTATTTCAAGCACCATCGGCAATGTGCCCGGAAAAATACAGCCGGCTGCTCCCTGTCTGGTTCTCAGAACAGCAGAAGCTGCTCTTTCCTTTCCCTCCTCGCATCTTCCCGATATTCGCAGCATTCGCGGGGGATCCGCGAAAGAAAGGGGGCCGGGCCGCCGTTCGAGCAAACCAGATACAGGCGATCGACCGCCCGGGTCATGGCCACATAGAACAGGTTGCGCTCTTCGTCCTCGGGACAGCCCTCCATCGGGTACATGCCCGAGGAGATGCCCGGAATGAACACACACCCGAATTCCAGACCCTTTGCCGCATGCGCTGTGATCACGCGCACCTTTTCCTCGGCGAGAGCGTCCTGGTCATTGCTCAGACTTAAAAAACGGACAAACCCGTCTGTATCGTCGCCGAACATCTGTGCATAGCGATAGAGCACATGGTCGCTCTTAAGTACGGGGAGCTTGAACAGAGACGACTCCTCCAACAGGCGCAGTCTTTCCAGGACCGGGCCGTCAAGCGATGTCAGCAGACGGTCTGCTTCCTTGAGCCTGCGGGCTGCGGCTGAATCGGCCTGTCCGGAAATCGCGGCCTTTACAGCCGTGCGCTCCCCCACTCCCCTGACCAGGGTCTGCCAACCTTTGAGCTCCAGCAGGGCGAGGCGCTCCCGGACTCCGGGCAGAGACGCCAAGGGCTTGGCATAGGCTGTGTCGAACGGGATGGACGCCCGCGCCAGGGCCTCCATGACGGGCCTGGCCTGCTGCCGGGTGCGCACGATGACAGCGATCTCGCTCAAAGGGTAGTCGGCCCGCGCCCTGCCGGCGGTCCGGTGGGAAAGGCCGCCTGCCAGAGACTCGATCTCGCGTGCCATGAACTCCGGGCCGGACGATGTGCGGACCACTGTGATGGGAGCGCCCGCACGGCGGCTCACCACCGCTTCCCGGCCGATGAATGCATTCGATCCGGCCGCGATGCTGCTGCTGAACCGGTAGGTCTGCGTGAGATCGAGACAGCGCGCGTCCGGATGGTCGCGGAGAAAATCATCGAAGCTCGCCGGGTTGCTGCCCCGGAAGCCGTAGATGGCCTGGTTCGGGTCGCCGATGACCATCAGGCTCTTCACTCGGGGGGTGAGCGCCTTGAGAAACTCGTACTGAACCGGGTTGATGTCTTGGAACTCGTCCACCATCACATGCTCCCAGGCCGGCGTAAACCGGCCCGAGCCCACCAGCCTGATCGCCTCGCGGATCATGCCCTCGAAGGTATAATAACCTTCCGCCTGGAGCGTTTCCATCAGGAAGGACTGCTCGGGCTCCAGAGTACGCCCGGTGCTCAGGCGCAGCAGCAGGTCTCGCACGAACGAGCCGTCACCGCCCAGCCCCCACCGAAGCGCCGTCTCCTCGAGCATGTCTTCGTCGGCGATCCGGAACACAACCCCGCTCTCGCGCAGGATACGCGCCGCCAGGGCGTGAAAGGTCGACACCTCGACGCGCTCATCGCGGCCCAGCCTCTCGCGGATCTCGTCTGCAGCCTTGACCGTGAAGGTGACAGCGAGCACAGGCGACTGTCCCGCAGCCAGCAGCGAGCGGGCGCGTTCCACCAGGGTGCGGGTCTTACCGGTGCCCGGCCCTGCCCTGACCACGAGCCGGCCCTCGTGGCAGGCCGCGATCTCCTGCTGGACCGGGCTCATCTTGAGCTCACCGGCGCCGGCTTTTTCCGCTGGCGCCTTGCCTGCCGGCGCCGCACGCCTTCGCGTGCGCTTGAGCGGCGCATCCAACAAGCTGCCTGAAAAAAGCAGGCCTTCTTCGTTGTCGCGGAACACACGAACGCGCCCGAACCTACCGTCGTATCCGGGCTCCTTGCAGACCTCGCCGCTTCTCATCCGGGCGAGCGCCAGGGCCAGCACATCGCCTGCCACGGACCGCACCTCGTCCAGGCCGGTATTCAGAAGCAGATGCAGCTCGCCCCCCAGCCGGGAGACGAGCCTTTCATAGACCTGCCTGACTCGCTTTGAGGCGCTGCCGGTCTGCATGATCTCTCCCAGGATCTCCTCCAGGGGGATCAGCGAGAAAAATGGCCGCGCCGAAGGAGGCATGGCGCCGTCGTGCCGGTCGGCCAGCTCCTCAACCCGGCTCAAGACACCCACGGTGAGCTTTCTGCCGCACACCGGGCAGATACCGCCCAGAGCGACTGTCTCTTCGGGGGTGAGCACCACGCCGCAGTCGCGGTGGCCGTCGAGATGGTACTTGCCCTCTTCGGGAAAGAACTCCACCGTGCCCGCAAGGCCGTCGCCCGTCTTCATGGCCTGGAGCATGGCGAAATAGTCGATGTCCGTCTCGAAGATCGTGGCCTCCCTGCCGAGCTTCTCGGCCGAGTGGGCGTCGGAGTTGGACACCAGGCGGTAGCCGTCAAGGCTGCTCACCATCCAGTTCATGGGCGGGTCTGACGAAAGGCCGGTCTCCACCGCGAAGATGTGTGAGGCCAGGTCGCCGTAGCACTCGGCAATGGTGTCGTACCCCGACTTGGACCCCAGGGCCGAGAACCAGGGCGTCCAGATGTGGGCCGGGATGAGAAAGGCCTGCTCGCTCGCTTCGAGCACGATCTCCAACAGGTTGCGCGAGGTGATGCCGAGGATGGGCCTGCCGTCTGAGAGGATGTTGCCCACCCGGGCGAGCGAGGTGGAGATCTTGCGGGCGCTCTTGAGGTCCGGGGCACCGATGAGGTGGTGGACCTTGCGGACCTTGTCGCCCTGTTTGTAGATGGTGCTGATCTCGGCGGTGAGCATGAACCGCACTGTCTCACCGTCCTGCTTCAACCTGAACAGGCCGGGCTCGGCTTCTTGAAGCTCGTTTTCTATCTCGGCGAACCACGCCGGGTGGGTGAAGTCGCCGGTGCCCAGCACGGCAATGCCCTTGTCGCGCGCGCCGCGCGCCAGGGCGTGGAGATCGAGGCTCTTGCTTGTGGCTCGGGAGAAGCGAGAGTGGATGTGGAGATCGGCAAAGAATTTCATTTGCCTCTCTGCTGCTCTCTGCTCATTTTGCATGGGGAAAATATGACGTATTGTCCTTCACGGTTCGTTCTGCTATTACGACACGACATGAACGTCTTGCATCGGCTCATACTATGCATCATAGTGATGGCAGTCATAGTAGCATGCTCACAGGAGAATAACAAGGAGCAGATTCCGCCTGTTAAGGCCGCGGTATCATCGGCGCCTGTTCCCGGCGATGTGCTGGTGAGCTCATCGATCGGTGACGCGTCGAACCTCATTCCCATGCTCGCCTCGGACGGTGCCTCGCACGAGGTGGCGAATTTCATCTACAACGGTCTGGTGAAGTACGACAAGAATTACACCATCGTGCCCGACCTGGCGGAAAGGTGGGATATCGAAGACGGCGGCAAGATGCTGCGCTTTCACTTAAGAAAAGACGTCTACTGGCACGACGGTGAGAAGTTCGATGCGCACGATGTGATGTTCACCTATAAGGTCATGATCGATCCGAACACCCCCACGGCCTATGCCGAGAAGTACAAGCTGGTGAAGGATGCCCGGATCATCGACGACTACACCATCGAATTCACGTATGAAAAACCTCTGGCCCCGGCGCTGATCAGCTGGGGGGCGCTGCAGATGCTGCCCGAGCACCTGCTCAAGGGCAAGGACATCTCCACCTCGGAGCTCACCCGCAGGCCCGTGGGCACCGGACCGTTCAAGTTCAAGACCTGGGAGACAGGCTCGCGGATAGTCCTGGAGCGCAACGAGCGCTACTTCGACGGCCCGCCGAGCCTGCTGGCCGTGCTCCTGCGGGTGATTCCGGACCAGAACACGCAGTTCATGGAGCTCAGGGCAGGCAACATCGACATCATGGGGCTCACCCCCCTGCAGTATCTGCGGCAGACGGACAACGCGGATTTCAAGAGCCGCTACACCAAGTACAAGTATCTGGCCGACGGCTACACCTTCCTGGGTTTCAATCTCACCAGGCCGCCCTTTGACGATGTGAGGGTGAGGCAGGCCATCGCCCACGCCATCGACAAGGAAGAGATCATCAAGGGCGTGCTCATGGGCCTGGGAGAAGTCGCGACCGGCCCGTACAAGCCGGGAACCCGGTGGTACAACCCTGACGTGCGCCGGTATGCGTACGACCCGCAAAAGGCCCTTGCCGTCCTGAAAGAGGCCGGTTATGAGGACACCGACGGCGACGGCGTCGTGGACAAGGACGGCAGGCCCCTTTCCTTCACGATCGTCACGAACCAGGGCAACCCCCTGCGCGAGAAGACCGCACAGATCATCCAAGAGCGGCTCAAGACCGTGGGCATCCAAGCCAGTATCCGCGTGATCGAGTGGACGGTGTTTCTGAAGGAATATGTTGACAGGGGCAACTTCGACGCCGTGATCCTGGGTTGGAACATCCTCCAGGACCCTGACATCCACAACGTGTGGCATTCGGACAATGCGAGGAAGGGCGGGCTGAACTTCGTGATGTATAGAAACGCCGAGGTGGACGAGCTCCTGGTGAGGGGCAGGCACACCTTTGACGAGCAGGAACGCAAGCGGTGCTACCACCGCATCCAGGAGATCCTGGCCGAGGAGCAGCCCTATGTGTTTCTCTATGTGCCTTACAGCCTGCCCGTGGTGAGCTCCCGGATTCACGGGATCGAGCCCGCGCCCGCAGGGATCGCTTATAACATGGAAAAGTGGTTTGTGCCCAAGGAGCTGCAGAAGTATCAGGTGGTGCCCTAACTCTACAGCGACAGGTATTGGTACAAGATTGGAGTAAGGATCGGTGTCAGTCGGGGTCACACCTAATTTAGGTGATGCCCTGCGAAACGGGCGGAAGTCTAAGAGAAATCAAGGGAAATAACGAGAACCATGCTGAAGTATCTGCTGAAACGATTCGCCATCCTCATACCGACCTTTATCGGGATCACCATCGTGTGTTTCCTGGTGATTCACCTTGCCCCGGGCGAGCCCACGAGCATGCAGGCCGAGCTCAACCCGAACATCACGCCCGAGGCCATCGAGCAGCTCAAGCGCCACTACGGCTTGGACAAGCCCCTGCCGGTGCAGTATCTGGTGTGGATGAAGAACCTTGCCAAGCTCGATTTCGGCCGGTCGATCTCGTCCGACGCCAGGCCCGTGTGGGACAAGATCAAGGAGCGTCTGCCCGTAACCATCTCCATCAACGTGGCCTCGATGGTGATCATCTTTCTCACGGCCATCCCGCTGGGGGTGATATCGGCGGTGCGCAGGGGCTCGATCCTCGACCGATCGATCACGGTGTTTGTGTTTGTGGGGTTTTCCATCCCCGGGTTCTGGCTCGCGCTGATCTGCATGGACTATCTGGGCGTGCGCCTGGGGTGGCTGCCCATCTCGGGCCTGCATTCGCAGGGGTATCAGTATATGGGCTTTTTCGAGCGGGCCTGGGACCTCGCGAGGCACCTGGCGCTGCCCGTGATCATCTCGGCATTCGGAGCCCTGGCGGGCCTGAGCCGCTACATGCGATCGAGCATGCTGGAGATCATCCGGCAGGACTACATCCTCACGGCCCGGGCCAAGGGGCTGCCCGAGCGGACCGTGATCTACAAGCACGCCATGCGCAACGCCCTGCTGCCGGTGATCACGATCCTGGGTCTCTCCATTCCCGGGCTCATCGGCGGCAGCGTGATCTTCGAGAGCATCTTCTCCATACCCGGGCTGGGCAAGCTCTTTTACGACGGTATCATGATGCGTGACTACAACCTCATCATGGGGAGCCTTACCATCGGCGCGGTGCTCACGCTGCTGGGCAACCTCATCGCGGACATTGCCTACAGCGTGGCCGACCCCAGGATACGGACGGGCTGATCATGGGTTTCTGGTCGCGCTTCTTCAGAGACAAGCTGGCAGTGGCGGGGCTCGTGATCGTGCTGGCGCTTTTCGCGCTTTCGATCCTCACACCCGTGATCGCGCCCTACGACCCGAGCGCCATCGACGTGGACAACATCCTCATGCCGCCGTCCGCCCAGCACCTCTTCGGCACGGACGACCTGGGCAGAGACGTGTTCACCCGGATGCTCTACGGAGCGGGCATCTCGCTGAAGGTAGGCTTTGTGGCCGTGGGGATCGCCACGATCATCGGCGTGCTCCTGGGGTCGATCGCAGGCTATTACGGCGGCGTGATCGACCTGATCATCATGCGCTTCGTAGACATCATGCTCTGCTTCCCTTCGTTCTTCCTGATCCTGGCCGTGATCGCCTTCCTTGAGCCGAGCATCTTCAACATCATGGCCGTGATCGGGCTCACCTCGTGGATGGGTATCACCAGGCTGGTGCGCGCGGAGTTTTTGAGCCTGAAAGAGCGCGACTTCGTGCTCGCGGTGAAGGCCATGGGCGCCAAGAGCCCGCGAATCATCTTCCTGCACATCCTGCCCAACGCCATGGCGCCCGTGCTGGTGGCCGCCACCTTGGGCGTCGCCTCGGCCGTGCTGGTGGAGTCGGCGCTGTCCTTCCTGGGCATCGGGGTGCAGCCGCCCACGCCCAGCTGGGGCAACATCCTCACCCTCGGCCAGAGCACGCTCGGCGTGGCGTGGTGGCTCTCGCTCTTCCCGGGCATGGCCATCCTGATCACAGTGCTGGGCTACAACCTGCTGGGTGAAGGCATCCGCGACGCGATCGACCCCAGGCTCAGGAGCTGAAGAAAGCTGAAGGATAGGAAGACGGAAGGCAGCCCCCGAAGCTGCAGCATTTCCGGTATGCAGTTCATAATATTCTGGATTTCAGCCCGTTATTACGCTATCATTGCCCGTATTGGAATGCACGTGCAGCATGATTTCCGCACCATACCTGTGTTGAAAAGTCATGAAGCTAAAGAGGAGGCATGATTGTTCCCCGGCTGTTTCACCCGCCACGGACGGAGTCTGCCGTTTGTCCAAGCTTAATGTCTGAGGCCGCCTATCAACCTTTCTCAGATGTCCAGAGGACTTTTCACCGCAAGGGGTCCTTTATTCATCACGTGGGTGTAGACCATGGTCGTACTAATGTCCTTATGCCCGAGCAGCTCTTGCACGGTGCGGATATCGTATCCGTTTTCCAGCAGACGGGTGGCAAAGCTGTGCCGGAAGGTGTGGCAGCCGACATGCTTGTGGATGCCGGCTACAGCGACCGCTTTCTTCACGGCCCTTTGCAGGGTGGTCGGACTGACATGGTGCCGCATGGTTTTTCCGGTTATCGGGTCTCGTGAGACATCGCCTGAAGGGAATACATACTGCCAGCCGAGTTTTTTCGAAGAACCCGGATATTTCCTTTCCAGGGCGAATGGGATATGAACCTCTCCGCACCCTCTTCCGAGATCATACTCATGTATGGACCGGACAAGGTCTATCTGCTCTCTCATGAAGGGTTTGATCGTTTCCGGCAGCATGACGACCCGGTCTTTTTTTCCCTTGCCGTCGAATATGGTTATGCAGTTCGTCTCGAAGTCGATGTCCTTGACTCGCAGGCGAAGGCACTCCATGAGCCTGAGTCCACAGCCGTAGAGCAGCTTTGCCATGGTCTGATGTACCCCCGTGAGAGAGTTGATCACCTTCATGGCTTCTTTATGACTCAGAACGACAGGTATGCGGGTCTGCTTCTTTGCGCGCACGGCATTGAGATCTTGCATGAGATCGATCTCGAGCACGTCGCGGTAGAGAAACAGGATG
>MPOS01000034.1 GCA_001896555.1 Candidatus Phosphitivorax anaerolimi | reverse complement strand
TGCCGGCAGGAAAAGCGATCCCATCTGTTTGAGCTTTAGCGAGTCGATGGGATCGCCCTGCCGGCATACGTGACTGCATCAGGAGATGATTCCAGTTCGCCCGTCAATCCCCTCGAACCCACACTCCCCAAGCACTATTCTCGCCCCCATCTTTAAAGCTTCCCAAAAGCAACACCCGCGAATCAAGCAGGTATCATATTAAAAAAGACCTATGGGAGCGAACAAACCAGCTCCTCGCAGATAGGGGCAGGAAGCCAGGTCATCATGGAGTCATGCCGTATGTTGAGACTCGACCTCGATCCTGTACACCGGTTTTGAGGATAAGGGAAAACAGGGATGGTGGAAAAGAAAAGGTTGGAGCGGGAAACGGGATTCGAACCCGCGACTTTAACCTTGGCAAGGTTACACTCTACCACTGAGTTATTCCCGCCCAAAAACAAACCACCTTATAAGCAACTCCTTTTTCATTGTCAAGGCACTTTTCCCTATCACAGATCGGGCCTTTAAGCCTGTATCCTTTCCATCCGATATATGCCCTTCCTGGGCCGATGCCGGTCAGGGTCCATTCGTTTCCCTCAGCCGGGATCCATTGACAATTTTTCCCATCCTCTTACTTTCACTCTTATGGTTTTCCCTTAGGAGGCTTGCGTTTTACCCCTGCAAGAGGAAGCTGCCTGCCCATTCAAATGACAAAGGAACGAGGTGGTTCATGAGCGAGAACGAACACACTGGGCCCGATCTGCAGACCATGGTCACGGAGTGGCTCAAGGCCGCCGGCAGGTTCTGGGGCGAAACAGGACGGGAAGACGGCGGTCCGGCTGATGATGACAGGCGGTCGAAGCAGACCGAGCGCATCTCCGTAGAGGCATACACCGCGATGATGAAAACCTACCATGCCCTCTCGTCGGCCATGAGCGAGCCATCGGCAATGGATTCGATTCTGCGCACCGCAAGGATTCTCCCCGACATCACGACAACCCTCCTTATCACGGGAATGAAGGGATATTTCGCTCTGCAACAGCAGATCATCGATAAGATCGGGAGAATAGGAAACAGCGTGGATTCTTACCACTTCGATGCTATCGATCAGGAAACCCTTCGGGCATGGTCCGAGATTTATCAGAAGGAAATCAGGCAGTTTTTCAATATACCGCAGCTCGGGCTGAGCAGGTTCTACCAGGAGAGAGTCAACCAGGCCCTGGATAAGCTCAATATTTTCAGCACGTCCCTGGCGGAGTTTCTCCATCTTCTCAGGCTGCCGTTTGAAAAGACCTATCGCATGATGCATGAGAAGATCGAGGAGCTTACCCGTTCGGGCAATCTGCCCGAAGACTCCCGGGCCTACTATCAGATGTGGGTCAAGACCCTCGAAGGGCACTTCATGACGCTCTTTCAGTCGCCCGAGTACAACAAAACACTTAAGGAGACAGTGGATGCCCTGGAAGACTATCTTTCAGCACGCAGCAGAATTCTCCAGGACATGCTTCAGTCCCTGCCGGTTCCCTCAAGGAGAGAGATGGAAGACCTCTGCAAGGAGGTCTATCTGCTGAAAAAGAAAGTCCGCTCTCTCGAAAAGGCGAAAAGCAAGGAATAGCAGGAAAGGAGACGCTATGGAGAAACCGAAAATCCCGGTCGACATGATCCTGAAGCACCTTGCCGAGCAGGCGGAAGTGCACCAGATGCGGGTGCAGAAGGCAACGGATGTCCTGCTGAGCAATCTCGATACCGAGATCGCCACGACCCCCTACGAGGTGGTGTATGAAGAAGACCGTGTAAAACTCAAGCACTATCGCGCCGCCCAATCAACAGAACAGACCATGAAAACACCCCTGCTGGTCGTCTACGCCCTCATCAACCGCGAGACCATGCTTGATCTGCAGCCTCAGCGGAGTGTGGTGAAAAACTTTCTGGCCAACGGGATCAATCTGTATATGGTGGACTGGGGGTACCCCACCTATAAAGACAAGTTCCTTACCATCGACGACCACGTGAACGGCTATATGGACAATATCGTCGATTTCGTTCTGGAGCGGGAAAAGGTCGAGCAGATAAATCTCATGGGCATCTGCATGGGGGGTACGTTCTGCGTGATCTACTCTGCTCTGCATCCCCACAAGGTTAAAAACCTGGTGACCACGGTCTGTCCGACCAACTTCGACACCCGTCAGGGGCTGCTGCATATCTGGATGAAATGGCTGGATGTGGACAAGATGATCGACACCTTCGGCAATATGCCCGGAGACCTCATGAACTTCGGCTTTCTCCTGCTCAACCCGGCGCGCCTGATGATAGACAAGTATATCGGGTTTATGGAAAACATGGACAACAAGCCCTTTGT
Organism: Candidatus Phosphitivorax anaerolimi; assembly: GCA_001896555.1. Lineage (GTDB taxonomy): Bacteria > Desulfobacterota > Desulfomonilia > UBA1062 > UBA1062 > Phosphitivorax > Phosphitivorax anaerolimi. Next base: position 294,976 of record MPOS01000034.1, on the reverse strand, counting down.
CGAAAACTTCGTGAGGATGGAAAAATGGATTTTCGACAGCCCGGACGTTCCGGGTGAGACGTTCAGGCAGTTCATCAAGGATCTGTACCAGAAAAACCTCCTGATCGAGAACGGGCTGATGATCGGAGGGAGGCATGTCGACCTGCGGAAAATCACCATGCCCATGCTCAACATCTATGCTCAGTATGACCATCTGGTGCCTCCGGAAGCAGCCGAGAAGATCACCAGCGTAGTGGGCAGCAGGGACACCGAAAATGTGTGCCTCGATACCGGCCATATCGGCATCTATGTGAGTTCCAAGACCCAGAAGGAATTCGCCCCCAAGATCGTCAACTGGCTTAAAGCGCGCGAAGATCGATATGAGCCTGCCGGAAAAGATCATACGGAGAGCGCCTCCAGGAGGATGCGTACCTCCGCGAAAAATATGTCTCCCAGCCTCAAAAGGAGCGAGGAGTCGAGTCATGCCGGAAAAAAGGAACTTTTTTTCGACAATTTGCAGGGTAAGCAGGGCATTCGGGACCACCCTTGAGAAGGAGGGTCTGCTGGATCTGATCGTCCGAAGCGCTATCGAAACCATGGATGGCAAGGCCGCGAGCCTGTTCATGCAGGATGAAACCAGGAAAGACTCGCTGTACTTCCCCATAGCGCAGAGGGGCCTGTCCAAAGACTATCTCCATATGGAGCCCAGCGAGGCAAAGCGGGCTGCCGAGGAGATTCTCACAAAAGGCTACATCGCCATATACGATGCCACGAAGGACCCGCGCGTCCACCATCACGAGCTGAAAAAGGCCGAGGGAATCGCCTCCATCCTGGTAGTGCCGGTCATGGCCAGAGATCTGGTGATTGGCGTTCTCGGCCTGTACACCGCCAAGCACCGCAGGTTCTCAAGCGATGAGATCGAGTTCCTCACCGCTCTGGCCGAACAGGGAGGCATGGCCATCGAACGCGCCCGGCTGGTGGAGCAGATCCGGAAGAATACCGAACTCTTCCTCGATCTCTCGGCGAGTATCAATTCCAGCCTGGATATCAAGAACATCATGGAGATCCTGACCGTGGACGTGGCGCGCACGTTCGGGGTAAAGGCCGTATCGGTCAGGCTTCTGGACAGGGAAAAAAAGGTCTTAAAGCTGGTCACCAGCTATGGACTGAGCGAGGCCTACCTCAACAAGGGCCCGGTCTATGCGGAAGAGAGCATTGCCGAAGCACTTCAGGGCAAGGTGGTCGCGATCTGCGATGCATCCCAGGCAGCGGGCGTGCAGTACAAGAAGGAGAAGAAGGCTGAAGGAATCGTATCCATCCTCTGTGTTCCAATAAAAGCAATGGATGAGGTGATCGGCGTGCTCCGTCTTTACAGCGGCATACGCAGGGAGTTTACCGAAGACGAGATCAAGCTCGCCACGGCCATTGCCCATCAGGGCGGGCTCGCTATTCGCAATGCTTCGCTGTACCTCATGCTCAAGGAAGACATGCAGGATCTCAAACAGGACATCTGGAGCCACCGGATGTGGTTTTAGTATAGCAGATGCGCAATAGTAATCCTTTCGTCTTCTTGCCGAGTGACGAGCCAAAGAGGTATAATGGAATTCGCTTATTAAGACAACCCCGGCGGATAGCCCACAGGGTGTCAGACGCTTTGATCAAAGGTCCGGGACAGACGTGATAAACCGGTACGCCATGAACAACAAGAGGAGAAGCTGCAGCAACGAATATGGGCGGGTCGAGCATGCGGTACAGGAGATATCCCGGAAATTCAAATTCCACCATATCTAAAAAGGCCGCAACAGTCGCTGGAATACAGATCGCCGGATGAGATATGCAGCCGGACGCCGTCATCTCTCCCATTCCAGCATGATGTGCGGGATCTGGCCGGCGATGAAGAAATGCCCGCGAAAAACGCCTCAAACAAAGGGGATTGAAAAAGGAGGAGACTATCAGATGACATAAGGTAAGCACCCGTCGTTTCGCTGGGACATCAACCATCATTGGGCCGAAATTTTTATCTGGACGGAAAAAGGATTCTATCGACAAAAAGAGAAGGAGGGCAAACATGCCCGGAAAAACTATATCGGAACTTCAAGTTGGGGATTTTGCAGAATTCACAAAAACAATCTCTGAGGCTGATATTTATCTGTTTGCCGGCGTGACCGGCGATCTCAACCCGGCTCATATCAACGAAGAATATGCAAAAAACACCTTTTTCAAGACACGCATCGCCCATGGGATCCTCCAGGCCGGATTCATTTCAGCAACCATCGGCATGCAGCTTCCGGGGCCGGGCACCATCTATATCCGGCAGGAGCTCAATTTCCTGGTGCCTGTCCGGATCGGCGACACGATTACCGCCCGGGTGGAGGTGGCGGAAATAAACCTTGAGAAGAATCGCGTCATCCTCAAGACCACCTGCCAAAATCAGAACCAGGAAACAGTACTCGACGGGCAGGCCCTGGTAAGCCCTCCCAAGGCCCCTAAGCAATATCCACCACTCCCTTGAGAGCGCGGAATGCCCTCAAGCGTCTCAGCGAGGCGGAGTGTCCGATGGGGGAGTCTGCCCGGAGAAGCAGCATAAGAGAGTGCCGCCTCGTTCCTTCCTTTGCGAACAGGCTTTGCCGCCAATGACCGGCCGGGCGAACATCGCCTGACCTCTGCTGCGGATTTATGTCTTGCGACTCGAAGGAGACCTTTTTTTCGGGGCCGGTTCCCGGGCCTGCTTCTCTTGCCCGCCCGCAGCCTCTGTACTACCCGAGCGGCTGAAGAGTTTCGAAAAGTTGACCATCATATCCTGAAACTGCTCAGCCTGGCTCTTCATCAGGTTCTGGAATGCGGCGATCCCCTCGCTCTGGGCAGAGAGCTTCTCATCCAGGATGGTGCGGAGACGGCGGATATCCTCTTCCTGGCGCAGGGTTTTTTCCCTAAGCTCCTCATAGTCCTTCCGCAGGGCCTGGTAACCCGCGGGAGAAGGGTAGCCCATCGGGTTGCTCATCAGCGAGAAGACCCCTCCTATGAACATCCTCTGAATGTCTTCCGCGGCCTTGAGATAGGCGGTGAAGTATCTCGGCATTTCCTGGAGAAAGAAATCCAGGCCCCAGTACTTGCGAAACATCCCGAATATATCCTGAAAACTCCCGAACCCCTCGGCCATCATCCGCGAATATTCTTCCATGAGCTTCTGTCCCCGTGCGGCGTTCAGGAAGGTGTTTCCCCAGAGCTCCAGCGCCTGTGTATCCATACTCGTTCCCCTTTGTTTTTATGTCTGGTCGATCTCCAGCTGAAACAGAACCGGGCCGCGGGCGTTGTTTTCACCGAATCGCTTGTCCAGCGAAAACTCCGATTTCGGATTGGACCAGGACGTGGCTATGGCAAGGTGTCCCTTCGGAAATCCTGTCACCTCGACATCGATGAAATCCATGGGTGCAAGCGCGGTTTCCCTCTCCACCAGATCGTCCCGTTCACCATAGCAGATCAGCCAGCGGTAGCCCTTTTCCTGCATGCGATGCAGATTGAGCTTTCTGCCGAAGAGCCTGACCGGCAGCGTCCCGTCGCTCGTGATGGGGATGTTGTACGACCGGAAGCTCATCTTGGTGATCTCCAGGGGGAGATCGGTCCGCTCGTACGAGAGCCAGTAGTTGATGGCCAGCGCTGTCTTGTTGAACTTCTCCCTCGGCCTGCCATTGGTCGAGAGCATCACCATGTCCCGGTAGAAGCTGATGAGCGGGAATTCGTCTTCAATGGCCCTGAGCTTGTAGACCCACCCCATGAGCTTGCCGTCGCCGACCTTGTTTCCGTTCGGAAGCGTTTTCGTTCCATAGGCGAGATCGTTGAATCTGGGCGGAAGGCTGTTCAGAAAGCGTGCGAGCCCCGGGCTCCTGGTTCCGTCCATGGGCGAGACACAGGTGATGAGGGTATCCACCAGACCGTCGAGTTCGCCCGAGAGGAGCCCGCACAGGGAGGTGAACCCGCCCTGGCAGTACCCGCACAGGGTTATGGGTTTGCCGTGGTTGTTCTTGACGATCTCGGCGAAATAGACATTATCTCGCACGTCATCCTCACCGGTCATGACCTGAAAGGCCGGGGTCGTCCAGATATTCTTGGCGATGCGGATATAGGTCGGGATCCCCTTGTTGGCAAAGGCATGCACAAAGCTCTTGTTTTCGCCGGGAAGGAAGGCGAGGATATTGGTCCCCAGTACGAAAGGCGGGACGATGATCATCGGTTTCGCATCCTGTTTGACCGAGACGTCTCCATGAGAAGGGAGCACCTGGTAGAGCAGAAACCGATCCGTCTCGCCGGCCTTGCGGTATCCCGGCTGATCGAAATGGAACCCGTACTCGCTCCGGATATTGCGTATGGCCTCGGGATACTCGTACACGACCTTTTCCATGAGCCTTTCCCGCTCCATGAACAGCTCGGCTATATCTCTGCCGTCCCGGAAAAGTACTGTGTTGAGCCAGGAATCGGTAATCTCGTGGTACCGGGGTATATAGTACTGTCCTATCGTGGAGATGCTGGACTTCAGGGCCTTCAGGGCAAGCTGCTGGTTCAGGAGAAGCAGCGTGGTATAGTCCATGATGGTCTGGGCTGGAGGGTATTCCAGGATCCTCCGGCTTTCCACGTTCATGAAATAGCTGAGCGATATGACGAAGGCGTCGATAAAGTCATGGGAATATCGCAACAGGCCGTTGGCATAGACCTGAGAATCTTTTGCCTGTGCCAGAGAGGCGGTCCATACCTTTTCCGAAAGCTCGTCGACATGCGTGAGGGTATCTATCGGGAAAACCGGCTCATCAAGGCTTTGAGCCTCGTTCGAAAGCATTCTTTTCTCCTGTGGAGCGACCGCATGGAGGTCACTTACTTTTTTCTTTTTCTAATGTGCTGAAATATTCATCCACCTTCTGAAAATTCTCGTCTACCGACTTCTTGAACTCGGCCCTTCCCTTTTTGTAGGCACCTATCCATTGATTCAGAACGTTCTTGCCGTCATCAGGGAGCCAGTTCGCCTGGTCAAGAAATGTTTTTGCCATTTTTTCCGCCTGTTCCTGGATCATCACCATTGCATTGAAGCTGTTGTCAAAAGAGGATTTCTGAAAATCGATCAACTGCCGCACCGCCTGTTTTTGGTCCATGCCCATTCCTCCTTTTGGGATATTTTTCATTCCCCTTCAAGGGGACGCCCCGGCTAAGAGCCCTTCTTTCCTTAAATAGAGGCGCGCGTCTCATCGTCCTTGGAGGCATCAGCGCTCCCGGCTGCCTTTGACGCAATGTTTTTCGTGAATCCATTATCAGATCCTTCTTGAATCCTCCTTTGTCGAGTCTGCCCGAAATGAAGAGCCCTGAAGATGGAGGCACGTTCCCTCTCAAGCTTTTTGCCTGAAGCAGGGCCGTGGAGATTGCCCTTCAAAGATCCATATCATTGATTTAATACGACCCACGCTGATTCTCTCAAGTTCGGCATACCCCAAGACAACCGGCTCCGCCCTGTACCGGCAGGCTTTTAGCCGGATCTGTGCCTTGTTTCCAAAGGGTCGTACGGTCAGACGGAGCCGTCAGAATTCATGAATAAACAAGCGCCGCTTTTTTAAGAAATGCCCTTTCACGATTTCCCCGTGCTCTTTGCGGCAGCCTTTCTCGCCTTAGTCGCGGTTCTGGATGTCTGCTGGGAGGTGCGCCGGGTTGTCTGCCGGGCCTGCTGCGCGGCCCTCTGTCCTGCCTCCTGAGCCTGGCTTGAGGCCCTCTGGGTAGCCTCGGCGGCGGATATGAGATACGATTCCATCTTGTCGTACCCGTCGTCCATCACCCTCTTGAGGTCGTCCCTGCCTTTTTTGTACAAGTTTCCCCATTCCATGATGATCTGCCTGCTTTTTTCAGGCATCCAGGGAATCCTGTCCAGGAACAGGCCGACCGATTTTTCGGCCTGATCCTGGATGGCGACCAGGTTTCTATATGCATTATCCAGGGCGGCTTTATGAAAGTCGAAGGCCTGCTTTATCATGGCTTTCTGATCCATCTCCAGTCCCCCTTTTCTCTCTTCCCCGCATCCGGGCACCGCGCCTACTGCACAACTCCCAGTGAAGAAGAGGAGATATATCTTTGGAGCTGATCGAACCCATCGTCTATCGCTTTCTTGAAATCATCCCTGCCCTTCTTGTACATGGTTGTCCATTCGAGCAGAGCACCCTTGCCCTCGGCAGGAAACCAGCCTGTCTGGTCCATGAATGCATTGAGCACCTTCTCGGCCTGATCCTGCAGGGTGACGATGGTTTCATAACCGTTGTCAAAGGCCACCTTCTGCAAATCGATTATCTGTAGGGCCATGGTCTTCATATCCATGATTCACTCCCCCTTTTCTTTTGATGGCTTTAATCTCAAACCAATAATAGGTCCCTCCGGTCATTTGTCAAGGGAATTATTGCAATGCAACATGCTGGAACCAGAGATTCCATGCTAGCCTGTTAACATCATTAATATCAAATTTATTATATGTTTATTATGTTCATATGCGAGCCTGTTGCCCAGGGACTATGGATATTTTGTTGCGTTGTATCATTTCTCATGGCTTTTCTCTCTGTCTCGTGTTATGAATCAGGTGTATCACGCGAGGACAGAGGACTGCCGCGCCGATGTGAGGGGATTTGATTGAAACCCCTTTACATTTGGAAAATGGCGGTTCGGGTGGCCAAGATGACTGAGAGAGAAAAGCTGCTCTTAAAAAAATACGGGAACCGGCGTTTGTACGACACAAAACGGAGCGCCTATGTCACCCTGAGTCAGGTTGCCGACATCATCAAACAGGGTGTGGACGTTGAGGTTGTTGATGCGAAGACGCAGGAGGACGTAACCGCATTCATCCTCACCCAGATCGTTCTGGAACAGGCCCGGAGAAAGAACGCGCTGCTGCCGGCGGAACTCCTCCACCTGATCATCCGCTACGGCGAGGACCTGCTCCAGGAATTTTTTCAGAAATACCTGGAGCAGACCATCCACGGCTACATCCAGTTCAAGAAGGCCATGGACGAGCAGTTCAGCAAATGGATCGACATGCAGCTCAACTACTCGGACATGGCCCATAAGACCCTATCAGGACTCACCCGTTTCCCGAATATCTTCAGCCCGCCCCCGGGTTCACCGGGGACGAAAAAAGACAAGGGCTAGAGACAGCACCTGCGCAAGATTGCGGTTTTCAGGCGCTTACCGCCATATCCTTCAGGTCGGCAGAGGTGATCCTCGCTCCCGGCGCATAGGCGGCCTCGTCGATAAAGGCCAGGGCCGAGGGCCACTCGTGCTGCAGAGCCCTTTTGCCCATGAATACGGAAATATGCCCCGCCTGAGGGATCACGGCCTTGAAGATCTGGTCCCGGGGCGTCGAGACGTAGTGTTCGAGATTGTGCACCTGGGGCACGAGGGTGATATCGTCCCGCTCGCCCGCGAGCAGCGCAAGGGGGCACGAAATGTTCTGCAGGTCGACGTATTCACAGAGCACCTCCAGGGTGCCCTTGATCAGCCTGTTCTGCTTGAAGAGTTTTTCGACGACCTCTAGATACCACCGCCCGGAAATGTCCTGGGTATACTCGTACCACCGGCTGAAATTCCGGGCCCTCTTCAGGTAGCTCTTGTCCTGCACGTTGATCCAGAGGTTCAGATAATCCCTGACGAACCGGTCGTAGGCGTTCATCATCTTCCATCCCATGAGCATGAGATCTCCCGACATGTTGCCCCCGCCGCATCCCACGAGATACTGGTAGTACATGAGCGGCAGGGTGTGGACCATGTCCTGTATCTTCCCGCCGCCGGCCGCGAAGTCGATGGGTGCGGCAGCCAGCACGAGGGCGCGCACATCATCGGGGAACAGGGCGGTATAGATCGCCGAGAGCCACCCGCCCTGGCACAGGCCTGCGAGGATGACGGGAGGGCCTGCCTTTTTCACGCACATCATGGTCTGCTTCACCAGGTCGTCGATGGTCTCATCTTTCCTGCTTAAGGTGCTCGATTTCCACTCGATGACATACACCGGATGAGTCGTCTGCCTAAGGCAGGTCTGCACCAGGCTCTGGTTCGGGGCATAGTCGGCAATGCTGGAATGGTGGCCGGCCTGGGGAGGAACGATCAGAATCGGATCGCCTGTACGGTCCTCATCGAATCTCCTTAAAATAACCGCTCGATCTTCAAATATTTTCCTGTTCGGGGTGATGAATTCGGGTTTGCCTCGCGAGGAGGCGGTCAGAAAGAATTTCATAAGATCTGCATAGGGTGTATTCATGGTGCAACTCCTTGGTGTTTGATCTTTCCCGGTGATTGCAAAAAATATGGGTGCCCCGGAAAAGGAAGGGAACGGGGAGGAACCGATGATCCATCGATGCGACCAGAGGTACTGCCCTTGACTCCGGCACTGAAAACAGTGCAAAAACAGCTCGTTGTTGCCTTTTCACTCCTTCTTTATACATCCTTTCCCAGTGTGCGTCTAGAGAGAAGCGATCATTGACGTTATCTTTGATTTTCTGGAGTTTCCTCGATTATCCATTGCCCTGCAATGGCTTGTCATTTCAAGAAGGTATGTATCCTTGTACCGGCCCCATATGATGTCCGCAAGCTCATTTCCGTCACGAGTTCTCTGTGCCGGATCCTGCACCTTAGGTCCATCATGGACTCCTGCGGCTCCTCGACGGGCGTAATAGACGGACGCCGAAGACCTCCTGCTGCTCTACGATGAGTCGAAGGGATGGTTGCCGTGCAGGAGGTAAGCGATTATCCCCTCTCTTTACTTCGCCTTGACCTCCCCTGTGAGAAACCCCGGATCGGCGTATGCGGGGTTCGGATACGTATAGAAGCCCTCTCCGGTCTTGAAACCGAGCAGGCCCTTGTCAACATAGATTTTCAGAAAATCGGCGTTCGCCTGTGCCTGGGCATCGCCGGTCTTCTTGGCCCAGTAGTCGGTGATGGTATGGACCGTGGAGAGCCCTACCTGATCCATGATGCCGAAAGGACCGATCGGGATGTGCATGACGCCCATCCACGAGCGGTCGATGTCCTCGATCGAGGCCACTCCCTTCGATGCCAAGGTAAGCGCGGAAAAGAACAGGCTTGAGAGCATGGTGTTGAACACGTAGCCGTTGTTTTCCCGGTTGAGCATGATCACGATCTGGCCGATGCTCTTTGCAAACCCGCTGACGAGCTCGATCACCTCAGGGGCGGTGCCCGGATGGGGCATGACGTCCACCACATTGGAGATCCGGACGTCGTGGAAATGGAGCGCCGCGAATTTTTCCGGCCTGCCGGTCTCTTTTGCGATCATGGAGGGGACCAGCATGGAGGTGTTGGTGGTAAAAATCGTGTGCTCCGGGCAGAGCTCGTTGAAACGGCTGAATGTACGGGCCTTGATCGCAGGGTCCTCGGGAACGGACTCGCTGACGAAATCCGCGTCGCGGGCAGCTAGAGCCGGGTCTGCAGTGCCGGAGATGCGCGCCATGATCTCGCCGAGCTGATCCGGGGTGATCCTGCCCGCCGAGACGAACCACGACCCGAGCTTTTCCATGCGCCGGATGGCCTTGTCCAGGATCTCCTCAGAGAGGTCGTGCATCACCACGGTGTAGCCGTGCATGGCGCAGATAAACCCGATCTGCTGACCCATGGTCCCTGCCCCGAGGATGAGAACGCGTTTGATATCGGAAAGTTTCATATGCCCCTCCTTCAATCACTTCGGGTTGATCTCCCTATAATATTGCTTGCGAATGTCCCATTACACATACCAGGGTCTTATTTACCCCGCTGCCTGCAGCGGTGATGTTTTCATCAAGTGAGGATTCAGCGGCGAAAAGCCCCCTGCTCACGCCAGTACCCCGCCATCCACCACCAGAGACGCTCCCGTAGTGAAGGGTGCGGCGTCCGAAACCAGATAGAGCACCGCGCCCGCAATCTCGCTCGGCTGGGCGTGCCTCCCCAGGGGAATCATCTTGATCGCGTAGTCGTAGAACATCTCGTTTTCCATGATGGCCTTCGAGAAGTTGGTCTCCACCAGTCCGGGCAGCAGGGCGTTGACCCGGATGTTCCTGCCGGCGAGCTCCTTGGCAAATGCCCGGGTCATGGAGATGAGGCCCGCCTTGGTGATGGAGTACACCCCCTGGAAGGGCGCGGGCTTGATGCCGTTGATCGAGGACACGTTCACGATGGAGCCCCCTCCGGCCTCGATCATGAGCTTTGCCGCGTGCTGGATCATGAAGAAGGGGCCTTTGAGGTTCACGTCGAAGGTCTTGTTCCATACCCCCTCGTCGGCGCCGATCATCTCGCCGAAATAGGGGTTGGTGGCCGCGTTGTTGATGAGGATGTTCAGCGTGCCGAAGTGCTCGCGTATGTTCTTGAAGAGCTCTTCGATCTGCTTGAGATCGCCCACGTGGCATGCCATCACGTCGGCCTTCCCTCCCCGGGAGGCGATCTTTTCGGCTACCCCTTTAAGCGCGTCCGCCTTTCTGCTCGTCAGGATGCAATGCGCCCCGTAGTCCGCCAGCGTCACGGCAATGGCCTCGCCGATGCCTCTGCTTGCGCCGGTCACCAGGGCGATCTTTCCATCGAGCCGGAAATCTATCTTATCCATAAACCCTCCTTGAAAAAACTCATTATTCCATCTCGTTTTCCCTGCAGCAGCCTTCCGGAAGCCATCCTTCATCAAAGGGTATGGACCTTTGATGAATACTTCCTCCAACCCTGCTTAGAGCCAAAGGCTTTTACCGCGAATGCGTCCCCGCCTCCAGGTTCCTGAATAAAGGGCGGAACAAAGAAAGGGGATTCGGAGAAAAACGGGAAACAACCTTGTCGCCCGAGCTCGTTTCCATTGATGGAATCTCCCCTCTGCCCGCCCCTTAAGCCCGGCTTTCCTTCATCGTTCTCAAGGCCGCCTGCTCGAGGATGTGCACGGCAAAGATGAGCATCTTGAACCGCTCATCCTTTGTCTGGCCGTGATAGAACCGGTAGTAGATCTGCTGGGCGATGACGGCCAGGCGGAAGAGCCCGAAGCACAGATAGAAATCGAAATTGTCGATCCGGACACCGGCGAGATCGGCATAACGCTGAACCATCTCCGCACGGGTCAAGGCCCCGGGCAGTGTGGTGGGGAGCATCCGCGCGGCCTGGAAATCCTGCGGATCGTCCGCCTGGACCCAGTAGCCGAGCGAGCTGCCCAGGTCCATGAGCGGGTCGCCGATCGTGGCCATCTCCCAGTCGAGCACCCCGATGATCTCAAGCGGGTTGTCCGGATTGAGCACCACGTTGTCGAACTTGTAGTCGTTGTGGATGATGCCAGGCTTGGGAAAGTCGGGCGGCATCCTCTCGGCGAGCCACAGCATGACGTTTTCAAAGTCGGGGGCATCAGGCGTGCGAGCTGCGCGATAGCGCTCGGACCAGCCCTGAACCTGCCTCTTCACATAGCCTTCGGGCCTGCCGAAGTCGGCCAGGCCGATGGCCTTATAGTCGATGGCGTGGAGCCGGTAGTGCACGTCGAGCAGGTTCTCGCACAGGGTCCGCATGTCGGACGGGCTGAACTCCAGGCCCTTGGGCGGGTCTTTCCTCAAGATGATACCCTTGATGCGCTCCATCACATAGAACGGGCAGCCCATCACCGACTCATCCCCGCAGTAGATAAGAGGCCTGGGGCAATAGGGGTAGACGTCTTTGAGCGCGCTCAGGATCCGATATTCCCTGCCCATGTCGTGGGCGCTCTTTGCCTTTGTGCCAAAGGGCGGCCTCCTCAAGACCAGCTCGGTATCGCCCACGCGGATCAGGTAGGTGAGGTTGGAAAACCCGCTGGGAAACTGCTCGACCACCATCTCGCCCGAAAGCCCGGCCAGAGAGCCCCGAAGGTACTCTCCCACCTTATCCGTATCGAGCTCTTCTCCCTGTCTGATACCTGTCGCCCTGTCGGTAATATCCATCGCCTGCCTCCCCCCTTGAAGCCCATCCACGAATCGGGGCGCAAAAGCCTGATCTCGGCATGCTTTCTTCGGGAACCCCGGCTTCAAGAACAGGTGTTTTTCTCATCCCCGATCAATAAATATGTCAAAACGAAATCCACCAGGAACTCGCCGTACTCTTCTACCGTGACCTTGCGGCGCTCATACTTCCATCTCTTGAGATACCAGTCCTGGAGCATGGCCTTGATCAGCGCCGCGCTCAACCGGGGGTCGACCTGCCGGAACACCCCCTTGGCCACGCCTGCCTCGATGATGCCGGCGAATATCCCCTCGGTGAAGAGCTCGGACTCGATCGCCTTTCTGTGGGCCTCCCTGGGCAGGTTCTTGGTTTCCATGTAGGAAAAGTAGAACCAGGGCTGCAGGACCTCGCTCAGGTAGAGATGGACCTGGATGGCCTTTTGCAGCTTCTCCGCCGGCTCGTCGATACCCTCAAGGTTCTCGCTCATGACCCTGGCCACCACGATCCTTCCCTGCTGCTGAATCATGTCCAGGAGCTCTTCCTTGCTGGAGATGTACGAGTACAGGGCCCCCATGCTCAAGCTTGCCTCGCTGCTCAGATCGCGCAGGCTCATGGAGGCGAAGCCCTTGATATTGCTGATGGCAAGCGCGGCGTCCAGGATCTTCACCAGGTTCCTCACCGCAACCTTTTCCTTCTTGATCTTGATGCGGTCCCTGTTCTCTTCCAGAAGGCCGCGGGAGATATCCTCCTTGGAGAGCCGGATCAATTTCCTGAACGACTCGAACTTCACGCCCGCCCCTTTCTTTGCCTGCTCAGCGTATCTCCCGCCCTTCGTACTCCTTGAGAATCCTCCTGGCAAGCGACACCTTGTGCACCTCGTCGGCCCCGTCGTAGATCCTGGCCGCCCGCTCGTGGCGATAGAAGAAGGGGATGATGATGTCGTCGGTCATACCCAGCCCGCCGTGGACCTGCAGGGCCTTGTCGATCACATCCTGCATTACGTTCGCGGTGAAGAATTTGATCATGGAGACATCCTGCCGGGCGACTTTGTTCCCGTACTTCTCCATCTTCCAGGCCGTGTTCAGGATCATGAGCCGTGCGGCCTGGATATTGGCGGCGCACTCGGAGATCCACGCCTGGATGATCTGCCGGGTGGCCAGGGTCTTGCCGTTGGGCGAGATGACCCGCTTGGACGCACGGGAGCACATGAGGTCGAAGCAGCGTTTGCAGATGCCGATCCAGCGCATGCAGTGGTGGATCCTGCCTGGGCCGAGGCGCTCCTGGGCGATGACGAAACCGTGCCCCTCGGGACCCAGAAGATTCTTCTGCGGCACGCGGCAGTTCTGGTAGAGGATCTCGCCGTGTCCCGTGTAGTCCGTGCCCGGCTCACCCATGACCGGGATGTTCCTGACCTGGTTGAAGCCGGGCGTGTTGCAGGGCACGATGATCATGCTCGCCTTAAGGTAGGTGGGCGCATCCGGGTTGGTGACCGCCATGACGATGGCGAATTCGGCCCCGTCCGAGGACGAGCTGTACCACTTCTGGCCGTTGATGACATAGTCGTCGCCGTCCTTGACCGCCGTGGTCTCCATCATAACCGGGTTCGAACCCGGCATCTCCACCTCAGTCATTGAGAAGCAGCTCCGGATCTTGCCCTCGACCAGGGGCCGCAGATATTTTTCCTTCTGCTCTTCGGTTCCGTGCAGGTGGAGGATCTCGATGTTCCCGGCATCGGGCGCCTGGCAGCCGAACACATAGTGGCCGATGGGGGTCCGTCCGAGGGACTCGGAGACAAAGGCGTGCTCCACCAGATTCAGGCCCATCCCGCCGTATTCCTTCGGGTGGTTCGGGGCCCACAGCTCCATCTTCTTGACCATCTCGCGTTTTTCCTGAAGAGCCGGTAGCATGGCCCTGAAGTCCTTGCCCAGAAACTCCCTTTCCATGGGGATGAGCTCTTTGTCTACAAACTCATCGATCATATCCGTGATCGCTTTTATCTTGTCCGGGATTTCAAAATCCATATCACTACCCTCCTTTTTGGAGTTTCTTCACCGGTAGCTGACGAGCCTGAGCCGGTCGGTGTGCAGATCCAGGTGGCTGGAGCAGTTGAAGCCCGCCAGGGTGATCCGCTCGTCGTTGTACATGAGCTTGGTGTATGACGTATTGATCACCTGCCAGTTGAGCCGGATGGCCGCTTCGGGCGTGAGCGACAGCACATGCTGCAGGGCCGCCGCAATGGGACCTCCCGAGGTGAAGACCAGGATGACCTTGCCCCTTCCCTGCTCCTCCATGATCTGCTTGAGCGAGCCTGCAACCCGCGCGCAGAAATCGCTCCACGTTTGAACCCCGCCGTTATCGAACCTGCCGGAGACCCACCTGAGCATGGCACCCTCGAAGACGCGCTTGAACGATTCCCTGATCTCGTACATGCGCGAGAGATGTTCCTGGATCGAGGGATCTTCGGCCTGCATGCCGGGGAGCTGAGAGAGGATGATGGCCGAGGAATCGAACTCATCGAGCCCGCTTAAGACCGCAGCCTCGGGAAGCACGTGCCCGTGCCTCCGGTAGCACGCCCGCACCTCTTTTTCCGTGTCCCTCTGGCGGACCATGCTCCCCGAATAGACGGCGTCGGGCACCACCGAGGCTTCGACGAGATGCTCTCCGAGAATGAATGCCTGCTGCCTGCCCATGGGTGAGAGCCGGTCGTAGTCCTCCGAACCGAACGATGCCTGTCCGTGACGGATCAGATACAGCACACTCATATAATGAATTTATATCAAGGGGCGGAGAGCCCTGTCAACCATAAACGAACGATCGTTCGGTTTTTGCCATTGCAAAGGCCTCGTCTTTTGGATATGGTATGCGCTGAAAAAAACAGAAACGCAGGGACCCTGGCCATGAAGATCCTTGTCTGCGTCAAGCAGGTGTACGACAGTCCCGAGACCCTCGTATTCGACGAGTCCACCGGGCAGGTGACCTTCGGTCCGCACACAGTCTTCAGGATGAACCGCTACGACGAGTATGCGCTCGAGGAGGCGCTGCGCATCCGGGAGCGCTTGGGCGGCGCTGTGATCGACGCAATCTCCGTGGGCCCCGCCCGGGCGGCCAAAACCATCCGGCGCGCCATGGAGCTCGGAGCGGACCATGGAATCCATGTACAGACCGGTGACATCGACAGTCCCGGTGCGTTCGAGCGAGCCCATCTCATCGCAGCGGCGGCGCGCGGCCGGGGCTATGATCTCGTTCTCGCCGGGGTCATGGCCGAGGACGATATGGAATCCCAGGTGGGCCCGCTTCTGGCTGCGGTACTGGAATACGGATGCGCCACCGGGGTCATCTTCGAAGAGATATCCGGCAATGGGCGCGAGATCGCTGTAGAGCGCGAGGTCGAAGGAGGCTCTCGGGAATGTCTGACACTCGCCCTGCCCTGCGTGCTCACGATCCAGTCGGGAATCAATACACCCCGGTATCCCGCTCTCTCGCACGTGCTCAGGGCGCGATCATCCGAGCTGGAATGCATCGCGGCATCAAGCCTTGCCGTCCCTCCCCCGGCTCAGAGCCTCGTTCGCATCCTTCCTCCGGCCCAAGGCAGAAAGGGGGAGATCATCGAGGGCACCGCCGTGGAGAAGGCCGACAAGCTCATCCACATCCTCCGCGAGCATTCGCTGCTGCCAAGGCAGGGAGCATAAAAATGAGCGGGCGGTTTTTCATCATTGCCCTTCACGAGGGCGGCAGAATCCAGGAAGAAACCTGGGAGCTGGTCTCCTTTGCCCGCAGATGCGGTGCAGCCGGTCCAGTCATGATGGTGCTCTCGGACGAGGGTTCTATCGAGCGGCTTGCCGGTGAGCTCGCGCACCGCACCGGACTCGATGTCGTCGGCCTTGCCGGCAGCCATCTCCGGGAGTACTCGGCTGAGGCGTATATCCGAACCCTTGTGCCGTTCTTCCGGGATGCATCCGAGGAAGAGGAGGTTCATATCGCCGCGGCTCACACCTCCCGGGGCATCGATTTCGTCCCGCAGCTCTCCATTGGGATCGATGCCTGCTGCATCACCGCAGTCGAAGATGTGGGCGAAGGGTCCTTCATCCGCTCTCTGCACCATGGGAGGTTCCGGGCCGAGGTGCGCGCAGACCGGGCGAAGGTGGTCATAACCGTGTTGCCCGGTGCGTTCGCCCCGGAGGATATCGAGCCCGGGAAACCGGGAAGGATCAGGATCGTACCGGCAGGTGATATCTCCCTGTCCACCCGCAGCCGCGGAACCAGAGCTCCGGTTCATGCGAACATGGGCCTGACCAGGGCGGAGGTCATTGTTTCAGCGGGCAGGGGCCTGGGCGGCAGTGAGAACATCCGGCTCCTCACCATGCTCTCTTCACTCTTCCCGAAATCGGCTCTCGGCGCAACCCGGGCGGTATGCGATCAGGGATGGCTGGACTACAGCCATCAGATCGGTTCGACCGGGAATACTGTTTCGCCCAGGCTCTATCTGGCCTGCGGGATTTCCGGCGCGATCCAGCACCTCGCCGGGATGAGGAATTCCGGCATGATCGTTGCCATCAACACCGATCCCCATGCCGCAATCTTCCGCACCGCCCACTACGGCATCGTGGAGGACCTCACGACCTTCATCCCTCTGCTGGTGGACAGATGCCTTAAGAGAGGGTAAAAAGGGCAGAAAGACCCGGCCATGATATCAACGGCATGGGACTGTGCAGGGCAGGTCATTCGGCCCTATCGAGGACGAACTACTAAAAGGAGAATGGCCCAACTTTTTCAAATACTTATTGTGCGGGCTTGAAAAGCGAATTCAAGGGAGGAACTGTGGCAATCTACGCATTCAACGGCAAACAACCGGTTATCGGCGAGGGGACTTGGATCGCTCCCAGTGCGTACATTATCGGGGACGTCACCATCGGCAGCCGGTGCTGGATAGGTCCCGGGGCGGTGATCAGAGGGGATTTCGGGTCCATCATCATCGGTGATGAAACCGCCGTAGAGGACGGGGTGGTCATCCATACCCCGGCTACGGTGGAGATCGGCAGGTCTGTCACCATCGGGCACCTGGCCCTGATACACGGGAGACGGGTGGGCGATTATGCCGTTGTGGGCATGCATGCCACACTGGGAGACAATTCCGTAGTGGGAGACTGGTGCATCGTGGCCGAGCATTCGCTGGTAAAGAAAAATCAGGTGGTCCCCCCAAACAAGCTCTACGCGGGCTCGCCTGCCGTGGAGAAGGGGGACATCACACAGGAGTACCGCGAGATCATGCTCCTGGGCAAGCAGATGTATGTCGATCTGACCGCCCGGTACCGGTCGTCTCTCACCCTTCTCAAGCAGCCGGGCTCGGACTGATTCCAGGCAGCCGCACAACCTCGCGGGAAACACTGACGGAAGATCCAATCCGGGCTCTAGACGGTGCAGGGACCATCCTGCCCGCTATCTGATCCTCTCCAGCTCCTTGATGATCTCCTCCAGAGGGGGCCTGGTGTTGATGCTGTGCAGCCCGATGTAGCGTATTCTGCCCTTCTTGTCCACGATGAGGATCGTACGGTCGGCTGTGCCGTCGGAGCGGAGCACCCCGTATTTCCGTGCCACCTCTCCATGGGGCCAGAAGTCGGAGAGGACCGGGAACCACACCCCGTTCATCTGCGAGGTCCAGGCATACAGCGTGGGGATATTGTCCGTACTGATGCCCAGGACCACTGCATCGTTTTTCTTGAAAACATCCTGGGCAAGAGCATACCCGGGCCACTGGTCGGAGCACACAGGCGTCCACGCAGCAGGAATGAACGAGATGACCACATTGCTCTTTCCCTTGTAGTCGGACAGGGAGACCATCTTGCCCGATACAGACTTCAGGGTGAAATCGGGGGCCTGCTCGCCGACCCGCACCTTGAGCTTGCTGTCGGTTGCCTTGAGCGGCCCGGTGTCATAGATCATCCCCTTGAGCGCATCGGATGCGGCATGCGCAGCCGTTGCCGCCAGTACTGCGAATACCAGCCCCAAAAGAGCCGCCCGGATCGTTATCTTCATGAATTTCCTCCTCGCTGGATACCCGATTCTTCCACAATCATTTCAAGAAACGCTTCGGCATCGGGAAAAGCACCGGATTTCGAATAAAAAATTTCCCGGATCGAACCGTCCTTCATCTTGAGCCCGAAGTAGTGGGGCGTGTATATTCCGCTGAGAGATCCCACCACCGTGGAGCTTCTGTCATCAAACAACGGGAAGGAAAGAGCGTACTTCTCTCTGAACAACCCCACTTCATACGGAGAATTCCCGATCCCGATTCCAATCATTTTTATCTTATTCCTGAACTCTTCCCTGCTGTCAAGTGCACGATAGAGCTTCTCGGCGTCGGGAGCATGCCGCTGGCAATGGGGACAGTACATGCTGAAGATCTCCACGATGAGAACCTCTGCATCGATCTGCCCCAGGGTGATCTTCTCCGGTGCGTTCTTAAGCCCGAGATAGTGCCTTTCACCGGCACCTTCGGGTGTGTACAGGCTGAGGCTGTTCAGTGCACGCAAATGCTCTTCCCGGCTGTCCTGCGCCCCGAGGGGGGCGGCGAAAAGAACAAGAAGAAGCGACAGCATTCCCAGACCGGCCGTGAATGTACGCCTCATAGCGCACCTCCTTTTGCTTCCGGCCTTAAAAAGACACATCCCCTGGGGATCCGTCAAGCCCCAGGGGATGTCCTATCCTTAAAAAAGCCGGCTCTTTTCTTACCAGTTCTCGCCCAGCAGCTCGAAGTAGTCTCTGGGGTGGGCGCACGCGGCACAGGCTGCGGGTGCTTCTTTGCCCCTGTGAAGATATCCGCAGTTCCGGCATCTCCACACCACCTCGCCATCCCTCGCAAAGACTCTGCCTGCCTCGATGTTATCAGCCAGATCCTTATAGCGCTTTTCGTGCTGCTTTTCCGCCACGGACACCGCCTCCCACACCTTGGCAATGGCCTCGAAGCCTTCCTCACGCGCGACCTTTGCAAAACCCGGATACATGGTAGTGTGTTCGTAATTCTCACCTGCAGCCGCTTCTTTCAGATTCTCCAGAGTCGTGCCGATAACACCGGCAGGAAAGCTTGCCCTAACCTCGACCTCTCCTCCTTCGAGAAACTTGAAAAACCGTTTTGCATGCTCCTTTTCCTGGTTCGCGGTCTCCTCGAAGATGTCTGCAATCTGCATATAGCCTTCTTTGCGGGCCTGACTTGCAAAGTAGGTGTAACGGTTGCGAGCCTGTGACTCACCCGCGAACGATGTGAGCAGGTTTTTCTCAGTCTGGGTTCCCGTCAATTTTCCCATAACATCTCCTCTCCTTTTATCTGTTTTCGTTTCACAGTCTTGGCAAGAATGCCTCTTCTGCATCCCTGGAGTTACCTGCGCGGATGCCGAAGAGGGCCGGGAAAGATCCGTAGTTTCTCCCCCGCTCTTTTAAGACCTGCTTCCGGGGGAAGAGGCCCCGAAATGTGCCTCGACCCTTCCGCAGGTCCCTCACCCGATTGGGAACTAACAATTATTATCAAGTGTCGACGGACAGTCAAGAGCCCTGTAAAAAACTTTTTAGCCCACTCCCCGCACATACGTGCAGCCGCCGTCCCGCCTTTTTGGCAGTGGGCGTGATCCTCCAGGCGAAAGGCCGCTAAAAGTTCATTTCTTTCCGAAATCAGCGAAGCTCATCGCCTTTCTGACAATGTTCTTTGCAAAAAACTGGGCGTCTTCCAGGTCTGCGCTGTCCGGATGCGACTGGGCCGAGCCGGCCTCCATGGCCCATGCCCGGTGCTCAGGCTTGTTCATCAGCTCGTCGATGATCGCTTGTTCGACCTCTCCCCTGCAGGTGAACGATCCGAGAACCTCGCCCTTGACCAGGCCGATGGCGTTGCGAATGGCCTCTTTGGGCATCTGACCTTCTCTCTGGGCGCCATGGGTGGAAAACAGGGCGACCTTTGTCGAAGACGGGATCTTTTTCAGAAAGTTCTGCGCGGCAACGGGCACACTGTGAGCGTGGACAGGAAACCCGCAGAAGATGAGATCATAGCCCTCTATGCCCTCGACTTCCTTCATGGGTTTCAGCTCTTTGTCATTCTTGTCCAAGGCCTGATAGATGCCCTCTGCAACCTTTTTCGTATTGCCGGTTTTCGTGTAGTAGGTAACCAGAATCTTCATGACACTCTCTCCTCTCCATTGTTTATTCTCTCTAAGGCCATGCATGGGCCCAATTTATGATAATTTCTCCCTTTTTGAAAACCCTTTGTCTAAAATTCCTCTCTGGCCTCCGCCTGAATGCGGCGGTGCTCCTCTGAAAAAACCGCATGCAAAATGCGCCCAAATCTCTTATGATAATCAATATACGGTTAGGGGTGGCACTTTGAAAGAGATAAATGAAACAAATTTTGCTGAATTTTTACGGCACCAGGTCTCAGTGCTGATTTTTTCCTCCCCCTGGTGCACGTCGTGCAAAAAGATATCGGCCTCCCTGGAGGGGCTCTCGCACAAGCGCGATGACCGGTTCTGCCTGGGGATATGCGACATCAGCACCAGCCCCTCAATCCCTTCCCGGATGCAGGTGTTCAGCGTACCCACCGTGATCATCTTCAAGGACGGTCGTGAGGTGGAGCGCCTTCAGGGCTCCCTCTCGGAGAGGGCAGTGACGAAGGCCCTGGAAGCTCACCTATGAACGGGGATATCCTGGCGAGCTTTCAGGCATATCTCTCCGGTACGTCTCCCATGGCGTATGTGATCGCCTATGTCGCAGGCGTGCTGGTGAGCTTTACGCCCTGCATCTATCCGGTGATCCCGGTGACCGTGGCATATATCGCGTCCCAGAGCGCGGGCTCCAGAGCCAGGGGTTTCGTGCTCTCACTGTTCTACGTCCTGGGAACGTCCTTTACCTACACGGTCCTGGGATATGCAGCTGCCGTGACCGGCCGGCTCTTCGGGCAGATCCAGACCAGCCCCTGGACGTATCTCGTAGTGGCGAACATCAGCATCCTGATGGGTCTTTCCATGCTCGGGGTGTTCTCCCTGCCGATGCCCGGATTTCTCACCCGGCGATCGGCACGGCCTGGAAGCGGATTTCTGGGCGCCTTTATTCTGGGCGCGACCATGGGCCTTGTCCTGGGGCCGTGTTCGGCCCCGGTTCTCGGGGTGCTCCTGAGCTATGTGGCAACACAGCAGAACCCGATCTTCGGCACCAGCCTGCTGTTTGTCTTCGCCTTCGGCATAGGCACGCTCCTGATCATCCTGGGGACGTTCACCGGGCTCCTCGCCAACCTTCCCAGAGCGGGAGGATGGATGGTGACCATCCAGAAGGCCTTCGGCTGGGCGCTCATCGCCTTGGGCGAGTATTTTCTGATCACTGCAGGGCAATTCATGATCTAAAACAGGGAGGTATCCATGATGCGAAAAATATTGGCTTGTTCCGTGCTGCTGCTTGTCTTGTTCCTCCCCATCGCCTCCTGTGATGAGGGAACCTCCCGTGAAAAGACCGGGGCAATCACAGCCAGTCTGGGCCAGGCGCCAGGGTTCAGCCTCCAGGACCTCTCCGGGAAAACCTTCCACCTCGAAGACTACCGGGGCAAGGTGGTGCTGGTGAACTTCACCTCGACCTGGTGCCCTTACTGCAAAAAGGAAATCCCGGACCTCAAGAGGATATACGACCGCTACCGGGGCCGGAATTTCGAGCTCCTGTCCGTCTACATCCAGGAGAGCCGGGAAAAGGTCTCGTCCTTTGCCCGGAAATACGAGCTCCCCTATCCCGTGCTCCTGGACACCGAGGGTTTCGTCTCCACCCGCTACGGGATCAGGGGCGTTCCCACCAAGGTGATCATCGCCCCGGACGGGTCCATCGTATGCTGGATGTGCGGGGATGTGGAAAAGATCGTGGACAGGCTGCTCGGGCAGGGATAGCTCTTTTACGTCCCCTGCCCGGTGAGGGCCTGAACCACCTTTACCGCCTCCACGCCGTCCTTTGCATAGTGGGCTCCGATGGATTCCGCATAGGCCTTGGTCACCACGGCCCCGCCCACCAGGAAAGGACACGAGAGCCCGGCCTCGCGGGCCTGCCGGATGACGTCCTTCATGCGCACCATGGTCGTGGTCATGAGCGCCGAGAGGCCCACCACCTGGGGATTGTGACGGATGGCCGCGTCGATGATCTCCCGGTCAGGGACGTCCTTGCCCAAGTCGATCACCTGAAACCCATAGTTCTTCAGCATGAGCGAGACGATGTTTTTGCCGATGTCGTGGATGTCGTCCTTGACGGTGGCCAGGATCACGGTGCCCCTTTTTTTCAGACACGCATCCGCGGCCTCGAGCAGCGGTGAAAGGTGCTCGAACCCTTCCTTCATGGCCTCTGCGCTCGCAATGAGCTGGGGCAGGAAGTAGATTTTCTTCTCGTAGAGCGCGCCCACCTCCTGGATGGCAGGCACCATGGCCTCGTTGACGATCTGCTGGGGAGAGACGCCTCCCGCCACGGCCTTGTCGATCAGGCCTCTGATCTCGTCCCGGGACCCGTCGATCACGGCATCGTACACCCGCTGACCGGGCGACCGGCCATTAACCTGCGCCCTGACGGGGGCATCCGGGCGGGCCGCTCCCCCGCCCTTTTCCTCCGGGCTGGAAGCGTAAGCGATGTACTCCCTGGCCTGGGGGTCACGGTTCATGAGCACGTCGGAGGCACGCTTGATCTGCATGAACTCTTCACCCATGGGGTTGGCGATCGCCAGGCTAAGCCCGCAGGACGAGGCCATGGCCAGAAAGGCCGAATTGATCCACTTCCGCTCCGGCAGTCCGAAGGACACGTTGGACAGCCCCAGGACGGTGCGTACACCGAATTCTTCCGAGCACCACTTGAGGGTGGCCAGCGTTTCCTTTGCCGCGCCGGGATCGGCCGACACCGCAAGGGTGAGCGCATCCACCACGATGTCGTCTTTCGTGAACCCATAGTCCTGAGCCCGTGCATAGATGTCACGGACAATCTTCTGCCGCTCTAAAGAGCTTCGGGGGAGCTTCTTCCCGGTCAGGGGGAGAAGGATGAACATGGCCCCGTAACGGGCTGCTGTCTTCAGGAGCCTTTCGAGCTTGTGCTCCTCGCCCGAGATGGAATTGATGAGCGCCCGGCCGGGGTAGATCCTGAGCGCCTTCTCGATGGCCTCGGGTACCGAGGAGTCGATGCAGAGAGGGGCATCGGTCGATACCGACAGTGTCTTGACCACATCCTTTAGGGTGAGCGCCTCGTCGATCCCGGGCATGCCCACGTTCACATCAAGCAGTGCAGCGCCCTTTTTGACCTGCTCCTGGGCGAACTTCTTGACCAGGGCCATCCGGCCCGAGAGCAGCTCTTCCTGGAGGTCTTTCTTGCCGGTGGGGTTGATGCGCTCACCGATGACAAGGAGCGGGCCTTGACGGTCCAGACACACGGATCTGCGTGAAGAGCTTAAAGCCGCGGGCACGCGATCGCGTATTTCACCGGGCTTCAGGCCTTGGGCCCTTGCATGGAGCATGCGGATATGTTCCGGGGTGGTGCCGCAGCATCCTCCCAGAAACTTCACGCCCGCTGATGCGAACTCTTTGGCAAAGCCCGCAAACTCCTCGGCGGACATGGGAAAGAAGGTCTTCCCCTCGCGGAGGACGGGCAGGCCCGCATTGGGTTTTGCCGCCAGGGGGACTTTGGCGTACGGCGCCATGGCCCTGATCAGGGGGATCATCCCCTCGGGACCCGTGGAGCAGTTGCATCCTACCGCATCGGCCCCCAGGGCCTGGAGCGTAACGATGGCCGAGACCGGGTCCGTGCCGCTTAGGGTCCGGCCGGCCGGTTCAAAGGTCATGGTGACCATGGTGTAGGCGTCGGTCAGCTCCCGAACCGCGATCAGCGCAGCCCGGGTCTCCTGAATATCGACCATGGTCTCGATCACCAGGAGATCAACCCCGCCGTCCAGAAGGCCGCGGACCTGTTCCTTGTACGCATCCACCGCCTCCTCGAAGCCGAGGTCCCCGAAGGGCTCCACGAATCTCCCCGTCGGTCCTATGTCCCCGGCCACAAGGCAGGACTCTCCCACCGCCTGCCGGGCCAGCCGGGCCAGGTCCCTGTTGATCTGATAGACGTTCTCCCCGGCCCCGTACTGGGCGAGCTTGTACCGGTTTGCCCCGAAGGTGGCCGCGTAGACGATATCCGCCCCTGCATCCCGATAGTCCCGGTGCACTGCCTTGATGCTCTCCGGGTTCTGCAGACACCACAGCTCAGGGCAGGCGCCTCCGGGCATCCCTCTGGCCTGCAGCTGGGTCCCGGTCGCCCCGTCCAGGATTATGAGCTTCGCTGCTGCTGCCTCTATTTTCTTAATGTTTTTCACTGGCCCTTGCCTCCGTCTTCCCGCTCCACCTTCCTGATCCCCGCAACCGCTGTCACGGATTTCTCAGGCAGAAGAATGCATGCATCGGTAATACTCACGCCGATTTCACCCAGCCTCAGCCGCTCGTACATGACCTTCTGATTCTCCAGATCGAAATCCCCGTACCCTGCGGAGAAACGCTTGGGGGTCACCTCCAGGCCCTCACGCCTCACCTGCTGACCGATCCAGGCGGATATCCAGTCCAGCGCGCTGTCCGTCATCTCGCTCGCCGCTGCATCGAGCACCACGGCCCGGGCAAGATTTCCTCCTGCTGAGCACGAGCGGATCTCGTCCATGATCCGGTTGCCGGCCGTCGCCCCCATGAGAAGGACCCAGCGGGACAGGGAGAGCATCCGGGCAAGTCCTTTGCTCCTGAGCACATCACCTGTCTCAAGCGCGATCTCACCGTCCCGCCTCATGTCCGCCGAGAGGATGAGGGCTGAACCCTTGAGCTCGATCATGCCGGCGGCATCTTCCAGAACAGCCTCCATCTCCCGCTGTTGCCCGGGCCCGAGTTGCGTGTGCGCCCTGCGGTAGCCCAGGCGGCGGTAGACCGCTTCGACAGGCATATCCAGATGGATGGCATGGAAAAAAACCGGATCTTTCACCATCTGCACAGATCTAGTCAGAAATCGCCCAAGTTTCAAGCCATTCTTTTTCCCTGTGCGCCATTTTACCTCAAGATCGGGTTAAAAATTCCTTGCCCTGATTTCCGGTGTCCTGTATCTGTTTTTCGGAAGGATCGATTGGCAAATCACTGATGGGACAAGGAAAATATCTTGGTAACTTGTTTGTCTTATGATAACATCATAACACACTCTGTGTATTGAAAACCGGGGGTTCGCATGGATCTTACGAGGCTTTTTTTTCCACGCACGATTGCGGTGATCGGAGCATCTCCCCATCTGGGGGGAGGGAAGCTCCCCTATTATCAGGTCATCCAGCTCGCCGGATACACGGGCAGGCTCTATCCGGTAAACCCGAAATACCAGGACATCAACGGGGCAAAGGTCTATGCCTCGCTCGATGATATTCCCGAGCCTGTCGATCTGGCCATTGCATCCGTTCCGGCCAAGCTTGCGCTCGAGACCGTGGAGGCCGCAGCCCGGAACAAGGTCAAGTTCCTCCATTTCTTCACCTCAGGATTCTCCGAGGTCGGCAACCGGAAGCTCGAAGAGGACATGCTCGAGGCGGCCCGCAAGGGCGGAACCAGGATCATCGGCCCCAACTGCATCGGAATCCACTGCACGCAGTCCGGGATAACCTGCGACCTGCCCAAAAGCCCCATGAAAGGGGTGGGAAACGTCGCCTTCCTCGGACAGTCGGGGGGCATGACCCACAATTTCATGCGCATGGCCCACTCGCGCTATCTTGAGCTGAACAAGGTGGTGTCCTATGGCAATCAGATCGACCTGAGGGTGGAAGACTATCTCGAATACTTCGCGCACGACGACACCATCAGTGTGGTAGCCGCCTATATCGAAGACATCAAGGATATGAACCGGTTTCTCACGGTCCTCCGGAAGACGACCGCCCGCAAGCCCGTCATCATTCTCAAAGGGGGGACCACCGAGCAGGGGGCCCGCGCGGCCGCATCCCATACCGGGGCCATGGCCGCACGCCAGGACTTGTGGTCTGCGGTCATGCGGCAGTACGGCTGCATCGAGGCGAATAATTTCGAGCACATGGTCGATCTGACCATGATGGCCGTCGCCTCTCGGGTTCCCGGAGGAAACCGCCTCGGCTTCCTGGGCGCAGGCGGGGGGACCTCGGTGCTCTTTACGGATTTCGCCGCCCGGCACGGACTCGTTCTCCCGGAGCTTGAGAGCCGGGTTCAGGAGAAGATCGGGCTGAAGATCAGCAACGTGAACACGAACACCGCAAACCCCGTCGATCTGGGCTTCTACGGCTTCGATTTCACCATTATGGGTTATACCATCGAGGCAATGGCCCAGGATGAAGCCATCGATGTCATCATCCCCTACTTCTCTCTCGATTTCATCACCTCGTTCCAGAACGACCAGGTGGAAAGCGGCCCCCATGCTATCGTGGAGGCTTCCCGGAAGACGGACAAGCCCGTGGTGCCCATCCTTTCCCGGTTTACCGAGAACATGGTCGACGTCGAAAAGGTCCGCATCCGGATCACCGAGCTGTTCCGCAAGGCCGGACTCGCGGTGTACAACACCCCGCAGGACGCCATTGCATCCATAAGCGGTATTCTCGGATGGAAGAGATATGTCGGACGGGTCGTATCCGGCGATGCACCCTCACCCAGGCCGCAGCTCGCAGAGGGAGGCAAGGGATGAACTACCTCGTCATGGGCGCAGGCGCCCTGGGGAGTGTCTTCGGAGGCCTGCTGGCCGAGAAGGGGCACGAGGTCGTCTTCGTAGGCCTCGACGATCATCTGAAGGCCATGCAGGACCGCGGCCTCACCATCAAAGGTATCTGGGGGGATCACGTGATCCCGGAGGTCAGAGCCTTCTACGGCGTGCAGGGGCTCCAAGGGAAATTCGATATCATACTCCTGAGCGTGAAGTCCTATAACACCTGCCGGGTGATTCAGCAGGCCCTGCCCTTCATGCATGACCACACCCTGGTGTTCTCTATCCAAAATGGCCTGGGGAACTGGGAGGCGATCGCTCGGGTCGTGGAGTGGAAACGGACCGTGGGGGCCCGGGTGATCTTCGGGGCCGAAATCGAGGAGCCGGGCATTGCGCGCGTCACGGTCTATGCGGACAAGGTGCTGCTGGGGAGCCCCTCGGGCGACGTGCCCGAAGAGAGGATCCGTCAGGTTGCCGACGACTTCAACCAGGCCGGCATCCCGACCGCGTTGAGCGACCACATCGAATCGTCCCTGTGGGGCAAGGTCCTCTACAACTGCTCGCTGAATGCCCTGGGTGCCATACTGAACGTACCGTACGGACATCTTGAGACCGTGCCCGAGCTGCGCGAAACCCTGCGTCGGATCATTTCCGAGATCTTCGCCGTAGCCAAGGCCAAGGGGGTTGCGCTTCCCCATGCAGGGCCTGAGGAATACTACCGGTTTCTCATGGAAGAGCAGCTCCCGCCCACCGCTGCCCACCGGTCGTCCATGCTCCAGGACCTGGACCGGGGGAACCTGACCGAGATCGATGCCCTAAACGGCGCCATCGTGCGCTATGGAAAGGATCTCTCGGTGCCCACGCCCGTAAACGAGGTCATCACGGCCATCATCAAGGGCATCGAGGCGCGGGGCGCGGTGGTCTGATCACCTCCCGTGAAAACCCCGGGAAGCCCGGCATCCGGGAAGACGTATGACAAGCGCCTCTCCCGGCCGCGGCGTTTGTCCGGCTTTGGCTTATCGCCATGGGCGGACGGAAAACCCCTTGAGGCCAGGGGAATTACCTGACCGGACGCCGGATCATTCCGTGCCGGTTTCCTCTCCCGCCACCTCTGCAGAGGATGCGCCGCGCGCGGCTGCGAGCCTGATATCCCGGTACATGGACAGATCGAGCCCCTCCCAGGCGCAGGGAAGCAGCGTGTTGTTGTGGAACAGGGGGTCTTCGTCCAGAGGATATCTGCTCATCCGTAGGGCCTCATCCCACATGCCGGTGCCGGGCAGAGGCGAATACTCGGCGATGACCGGTCTGGCGCCCGAACTCCTGACAAACTCGACGGCATCGAGGACCTCCCGCGCATGCTGGCCCGGCAGGCCGCAGAGGATATACACCCCGATGTCCGAGGGGTCGAATCCCGCGCGGGTGAGGTTTTCCAGCGCCCTCAAGAACTCATCGTTGGAGATCTTCCCGCCGGTAGCTTCCTGCAGGGCGGGGTCCGAGGTCTCCAGGCCGAGCCGTATGGTGGCAAACCCGCTTTCCTTCATGGCTGAAGCCACCTCCCGGCTCAGGTATCGAGCGTGCAGGGCATTGGGGCAGTGGAACCGGACGTCAAGCCGCCTCCGGATGATTTCTCTCATGAACGGCAGGGCGAGCCTCCTGCTCTGGAAGAGAAAGGCGTCGTCATACAGGGCGAAATCAGCTACCCGGTGTCGCCGGTGCCAGTGCTCGACCTCATCGGCCGCCTTGAGCGGATCTCTCGTGCGCAGGCCGGATGCGAGCAGGTGTGAGGCGCAGTAGGTGCAGCGAAACGGGCACCCCCGTGAGGTCTGGATGCAGACATACCTCAAGGGCTCAACGAGGTCGAACAGGGGATAGGGGAGGCTGTCGAGATTCGCCATGTCAGGATAAAACTCCGGGCTTGTCCCCCAGAGCCTGCCGAGTGCCTGCAGGACCTCAAGCTCGCCCTCCCCGCACAGGACATGGTCGGCGCCTGAGTGTTCCCGGGCGTGGTTGCTGCACAGGGTCGCATAGATTCCTCCCAGCAGGATCACGGCCCCGGGAAAGGCCTCCCGCACGCACGTAATCGTCTCGTGCACTCCCGGATACCAGTAGGTCATCCCCGAGGTGATCAGGACCGCATTCGGCTCTTCTATCAGTTCGAGATCATGGAAAAACGCCTCCCGGCTGATGCCGTACCTGCCGTATCGCCGGTGAAATCCTTTCAGGGGAGCAGGAGAATCCACGATCTGGCGATAGAACTTGCCGCGCCCGCCCGGATGCACCTTGGGAGGCTTCCCGCTCATCTGTTCGTGGGGCGCCTTGAGGCAGTCCACAAAGGACACCTCGCACCCGTTGAGCTTGAGGAGCGACCCCAGATAGAGGAGCCCCAGCGGCTTTGCCCACAGGTCGTACGCTGCAAAGTCATAGATCCATGGGTTGACCAGGAGCACCCGTTTTCCCTTCATGTCTTGCCGTCCCTTTAGCCTCGCCTGTCATGTTTTCCGATACTGCGGGGCAGTAGCTATCCTACCTCTGCCGCTTCATGGATGGCAAGCCATTGCAGGGGAATCGAGCGGGCTCTTTTTTACCGTGAGCGAGATGCCGCCAAGAAAGACGAACCATTCCAAGCCCTGTTCAGGAAACTCAAGAAGCGCCCTTACCGGAATGTGGCCTTGAACCGGTACATGGCCCCGATGAACAGCACCGTGCCGATGAGAGCCATGGCAACGAGCTGCTGCCAGACTGTGCCGAGCCCGGCATCCTTGAACAGGACCCGCGCACAGAACTCCATGTAGTGGGTGGTCGGCGCGAACTGCATGATGTTCTGCAAAAGCGGCGGCATGGACTCCAAGGGTGTGGTCCCGCCGTGCAGCATTCCTATGGGAACAATGATGGGCATGCTCAAGAGCCCTGCCTGGGGCATGTTCTTGGCAATGGTCGCAAGGAACACCCCGAGCTCGGTGGCTGCATAGAGAAACACGACGGTGCCGAAGAGAAAGAGGGCGGTGGAGCCGTGGATCGGCGCTCCGATGACCCCCTTTACGGCAAAGAAGAGTGAGAACATGGCCCCGGTGGCAACGATGAAGCTGTTGGCCCAGACCTTTGCGATGGTGATCTCCACAGGGAGCAGCGGCATGACGAGCAGATGCTCCACGGTGCCGCGCTCCTTCTCCTTGATCAGGGCCGCAGTGGGCAGGACGATGGACAGCATGGTGATCATCTGGGTGAGGAACACGACACTCATATACCACGAGCTTTCCCGGTTCTGGTTGTAGAGCACACGGGTGACCAGCCGGATGGGCAAGTCGGCTTCGGTGCTTACACCGGTCACGAAGGTGTTGATCTCATCGTCGATGATCCTCATGAGGTAGCCTGCCCCGAGCCTGGCATGGCCGATGGCCGTGGCGTCGACATCTATGCGGACCCCTGGGTTCTTTCCCGCCAGCACGTCCCGCTGGAACCCGCGCGGGATATGGATGACGAAGATGCACTCGGCGTTGTCGAGGACCCGGTCGATCTCGGAATATGCAATGGCACGGGGTTTCTTGAAATGCGGCTCTTGTATGGCGTCTATGATCCGTGCAGACAGGGCGGAGCAATCCTCGTCAACATAGGCCACCGAGGAGTTGCGCACCTGGAGGCCCGTGCCCTTGGAGGGGACGATGATCATGACCGTGAAGCAGTATATGACCAGGGCGACCAGCACAAAGTCGTAGCGGAAGCTGATGAGCTCCTTGAGTCCGAGCCGGTAGATGTGCCAGACCTTTCTCTTCATGTCACGGCTCCTGCTTCTTCAATAAATAGACCGTCAGGGACTGTACGGCGATGTAGTACCCGATGAGATAGGCAAAGTTCCAGGCGAGCTCCGCAAACCCGATGCCCTTGGTGAAGGTCCCGACACTGATGCTCAGGAAATATCGTGCAGGAAAGATCCACGACATGACCTGCGCACCGCCCGTAAGGGCGGATACCGGTGTGGTGAGGCCCGAAAACTCGAAGGAGGGGACAAGCGTGAGGGCAAAGGCAGCCACGAGCGCCGCTATCTGTGTCCGGGTGAAGGTGGAGATCAGAAGACCGATGCTGGTGCTCGTGATGATATACAGCAGCGCGCCCAGCGCCAGTGCGGCGGCGCTTCCCTTGAAGGGGATCCGGAACAGGAACAGGATCACGGCCACCAGGATGAGAAAGCTGATGAAGTTCAGTACGATGTAGGGGATCTGCTTTCCCCAGAGGTACTCCAGGCGTGTCATGGGGCTCGAATAGAAGTTCGAGATGGACCCCAGCTCTTTCTCCCTCACCACGCCGATTGCCGTGAGCATGGAGGGGACGAGCAGGAGCACGACTGCCATGAGCCCGGGCACGACGGAAAAGCGGCTCATCACGCGGGGATTGTACCAGTATCGGGGCTCGATGTTTGCGTGCGAGAACTCGACCGGCATCGGGGACAGATCGGCCAGGTCGGTGAGATAGGACAGATGCACTGTCTCGACATAGTTTTTCGCTGTCTCGGCACGAAACGGCATGGTCCCGTCGATCCAGACCCCCACCTCAGGGCTTCTGCCACGCTTGATGCCCTTTTCAAACCCAGGCGGGATCTCGATCACAAAGGTGAACTCGCTCTCCTGGAACCCCTTTTCGATCTCCGGATGGGAGCGTATGGCGGGCTGTTCGTTGAAGATGCGTGACCCCAAGTAGTACTCAAGATAATCCCGGCCCCAGAGCTTCTGATCATAATCCAGGATGTTGAAGTTGATGTTCTCGATGTCCGTTGAGATGCCGAATCCGAACACGATGAGAAGGAAGGGCGTGATGATGAAAGAGGTAATGAGCCTCACCGGGTCGCGGAAGAGCTCCATGGTTTCTCTCCGGGCAAGGGCTGCAAGCCGGCCCGTGTCGAAGAGCCCCCCCTGCGTGCGTTTTCGTTCAGATGCGACCATGAAGGGGATGCTTCTGGGCTCGTCATCGGCCTCCGGCATACTTGAGCGCATCTTGATGTCATCCTCCATGTACCTGATGAACGCCTCCTCGAGGGTTGTGCAGCCGCGCCTGGCGATGAGCTCGGCAGGGGATGCACAGGCCAGGACCCGGCCCATGCTCATGAGCGCCACCCGGTCGCACCGCGCTGCCTCGTTCATGTAGTGGGTGGTCACGAAGATCGTCACACCGTGCTCGCGGGAAAACCTGATGAGGATCTCCCAGAAGTGGTCCCGGGCCACCGGATCGACGCCCGAGGTAGGCTCGTCGAGAATGAGTATCTCCGGAGAATGAATGGCCGCCACCGCAAGCGAGAGGCGCTGCCGCATGCCGAGAGGGAGACGATCGGTCCGGTCGTCTATGACCTCGGTGAGCCCGAACTGCTCGGCCATCTCTGCGACCCGGGCAGGCACCTCGTCCATGGGCAGATCGAAGAGGTGGGCGTGCATATCCAGGTTCTGCCGGACCGTCAGCTCGCCGTAGAGCGAAAACGTCTGCGACATGTACCCGATGCGTTTCTTGATCTCGATGCTCCCGGCCTCTACCGGGCGCCCGAACAGGAAGGCCTCGCCCTCGGTCGGCCTCAGCAGCCCGGTGAGCATCTTCATGGTCGTGGTCTTTCCGCACCCGTTGGAGCCCACGAAGCCGAAGATCTCGCCCCGGGGGATGGAAAAGGAGACATCGTCCACGGCAGTGAAATCTCCGAATCGTTTGGTGAGGCCGCTGGCCTCGATTGCAGAGCCACTATCGGAACATATGGGCGGCGGGGCCGTGAAGACACGGTGGCCGTAGCGCATCTCTTCGGGCAGCAGGGCGATGTAGGCCTCCTCGATGGTGGCCGTGCCGGTCCTCGCCTTCAATTCCGCGGGCGTTCCGCTGGCAAGGACGCGCCCTCCCTCCATCATGACCAGCCAGTCGAGGTGTTCCGCCTCCTCCATGTATGCGGTTGCGATGAGAATGCTCATACCCCCGCAGTGCATACTCATGTCCTTGACGAGTTCCCAGAACTGCCGTCGTGACAGCGGATCGACCCCGGTTGTGGGCTCGTCCATGATGAGCAGCTGAGGATCGTGGATCAGGGCGCAGCACAGGCCCAGCTTCTGCTTCATGCCTCCGGAAAGCTGTCCCGCGGGCCTGTCTGCAAAGGGCAAGAGGTTCGTCGCCTCGAGGAGGCGCTGTATACGCTCCAGCCGCTCCGTTGAGGTAAAACCGAAGAGGCGGCCGAAAAAATCGACGTTCTCATTTACCGAAAGGGTTGCGTAGAGATTCTGGCCCAGGCCCTGAGGGATGTAGGCGATGTCGGAGCAAACTCCGCGCCGGTGAATGCCGGAGCGCATGTCGCCGTCCAGGACCGACACCGATCCCTGCTGGATCTTCTTCTGGCCGGCGATGATGCCGAGCAGGGTGGATTTTCCCACTCCGTCGGGACCGATGAACCCAACCTGGCAGGCGCCTGGGATGTCGAGATCGATCCCGTTCAGGGCGACCTTGCCGCCATAGCGGTGCGTAAGGCCCCTGATCCGCGCGATGGTGCGGCGGTCGTCGGCAGAACCGCTCATTTAAGCCTCTCCGGCCAGTCGACTGCAGGATCCATACGTATGTACACGACACCGGGCATGCCGGGCTTCAGACGGGGATCGTCATACTCTGACAAGCTCACGGTCACCCGGAAAACAAGTTTCTGACGCTCTTCGGCAGCCTCCACCTCTTTCGGTGTGAACTGGGCCTTTTCTGAAACATAGGCTACCCGCGCCGCGAACGGCCTGTCCGGAATGGCGTCCAGAACGACCTTTGCGTCGGTGCCCAAGGGGACCATGCCTGCCAGCCGCTCCGAGAGAAAAACATTCATATAGATGTCCTGAACATTCACAATGGTCAGGACCTTGCCGCCTACGGGCAGAACCTCGCCCGGCTCGGCAAGGCGGATGAGGACCGGTCCATTGATGGGGCATTTCAGCATGCAGTCGTTGATATCGGCCCTCAGGCGTTCGGTCTGTGCAACGGCTGATACGATCGCAGCCTCGATCTCCGCAACGGACGATTTCGCCGCCTCGTACTCCACCTTGAGCGTCTGCTGCGCCAGCCGGTCGCGGTCATACTGCTGCTCGGACATAACGCCCCGGTCATAGAGGCTTTTCGACCGCTTGAGCTCCTTATCGGCCAGCTCGAGCCTGAGCCTCGCCCCCTCAACGCGGGAGATGGCGGTCAGGCGTGCCTGCCTGAGCCGTGCCACCTCGGCCTCTGCCTGTCTGAGCTGTGCCTCGAGGGCCGTAGTGTCCATCTTGGCCACGATCCGGCCCTCTTCCACGAGGTCTCCTTCATCGACAAGCACCTCTGCGAGCCGCCCGGGCGTCTTGGTGGCAATGTCGACCTCGGTCGCCTCCAGCCGCCCGTTCCCGTATGCAATCCCCGCCGGCAGAGCGTTGCCGTCTTCCTTAAGGAATACATGATACGCCAGCGCACCCGCCAGGGGGACGGCGATGCACGCCAGTGAAACTCTCTTCAGAAAACGCCTGTCTCTCAACATGATCCCTCCCCGTACCAAAACAGTTGAATAAAACGTCCGCCCGATGAAAACTGTCGCGGGCAACGGCAGCCGTTCCCCCGGCAGGCCCATGAAAAAGGCCTGCCAGAGTTCTCTGCTCGATTATCCTTCGTCTTTCCCGGTGTTCAGTGACCCCGCAGGCGCTGTTTTACTTCCCTTTTCCGGCAGGAGCCTGTTCATGACGCCGGCGACGCTCCGGCAGATCTCCGCCAGATCGAGGTCCTTGCTCAGGACCTGCCTGACAATGACCCCCTCCATCATGGCGATCATGAGTGCGGAATAGATCTTCTTGTCCGGAACGACAAACTCGCCGGCACGTTCACCGTCATCGAGAAGTCCGGTTAAGATCCGGTCGTAGAGGTGGTACTGATCCAGCAGCATCTCCCGGATGGATTCATCCACAAACGAGCTTTCCCAGAACACGATCAGCGCGCTGTAGAGTTCCATGTCTTCTTGCAGAGACCGGGCCAAGTGCTCACCAATGGCAGTGATCCTGTCTCTTGCCGAGCGGATGCTTCCGATTTCGGTGAGTATCCTGTTCAGGGTCTCTTCGACAAATACCCGGAACAGATCGATGAGCACTGCCTTCTTCGATGGATAGTGCCAGTAGATGCTGCCCTTGGACATGCCGTATTCGGCTGCGATCTCGTCAATCGTGGTCTGGGCATATCCCTTGCGCTGGAAACAGCGCTTGGCCGCAGCGAGTATCTGCTGCTTCCTGATCTCAGAAGACACCCTGGGGCCTTTCACAATCCTCCCTCATTCATAACATACTGACTAGTCAGTTTAGTTCATTTTCGTATATGGGTCAACTGGATAAAAGACGGGGCAATGATCACTAGAGAGCTTACATAAGGGCAGAGGCCCTCTGGCGGACTCCCGGGCCGCGCTTTAGCCGCACGAGAGGAGGAACCGCCTCCTGAGAGAATGAGGGCTTGACATATACTGTGTTTTCGGGGTAGTAGGGAAAAATGGTCATCAAGAAAGAAAAGCGTGCATTCGAGAGAATCAACCTGGAAGACCTGCGCGGATCCGTCGAGCTCATGGATATCGTGAAATCCGTTTCCGTGGTCAACGCCTCGGAAGAGGGTGTATGTGTGGGCGGAGCGGATTTTCCGGTGGGCTCTGTGGTGCGCCTTGCTATCGGCTCTCAAGCAGAGGAGCCTGATATCTCTCTGTATTGCAAGGTTATCTGGGCGTCACAGGAGGAGGACCCCGAGAAGAAATCAGGGCTTATTCTCCTGAACACAAACAAGATCCTCTTCCGGAAGGATCTGCTCTCGTTTGTGAGGCTGATCGAGTCGGCCCGCAAACAGGCGGCCTCTTAACCCCCCAGAGAGCTCATCAGGGTCCGGCATCCCTGATCGGCTGCCGGATGGCTTCCCGTGCAGAGGCGGTGGTTCAGGTTTTTCATCCCGACCCCTTTCTCGATGAGGAGTTCGAGCTCATGGTCGGAGATGCCCTGTCTCATGGGGATCCTCAGGTCGAGCTCCTTTTCCGAAAAGAGGCACGGCCTTAAATACCCGCTGGCTGTGATCCTGATGCGGTTGCACCTGCTGCAGAAGGCGTGCTCGCTCAAGGCCCCGATGAGACCGATGGTACCCTGTGCCCCTCCTATGCGGTAAACCTGTGCGGGGCCGTGCTTGTATTCGACCTTCTCAAGTGAACCGAAGCGCTTCTCGATGATGTCCCGGATCTCGGGCGCGCCAATGAGCTCGCATTCGCCGTACCTGGTTGCGCAGCCCATGGGCATGAGTTCGATGAAACGAACCTCGACCGGAGAGTTCAGGGTCATCTCCGCGAATGCGGGTATCTCGTCGTCGTTGAACCCCCTGATGGCTACGACATTGACCTTCACCGGCGACAGCCCGACATCGAACGCGCGCCGGATGCCGGCACTGACCCGCTCGAAGGCGTCCACCCGGGTGATGTGCGAAAACTTTTCCCTGCTGAGGGTATCCAGACTGATGTTCAGGCGGTCCAGGCCTGCGTTTTTGAGATCTTCCGCCATGGAGTACAGCATCACCCCGTTGGTGGTGAGCGAGAGGTCCTTGAGCCCCTCGAGCTCCTTCAGGCCCCGGATGAACGGGATCAGGCCCTTGCGCAGGAGCGGCTCGCCTCCGGTGATCCGGACCTTGTCCACTCCGCGGGAAACGCAGATGCGAGCGATGCGTAAAAATTCCTCATACCGCATGATGTGCTCGTGGGGGATCCACTTCACCCCGGTTGCGGGCATGCAGTATCTGCACCGCAGGTTGCACCGGTCAGTGATGGAGATCCTCAAGTACCGGATCTGCCGCTGATAGTTGTCCATGAGGGGTTTCATTGCTTTATCTCCCTGATGATTTTTTTCATTGCTGTGTTTCTGTACAGGACTTGGGTGCCCCCTCCTTCCATGACGATATCCATGGCCTTTCCGGCATCGACCACCCGGCATCCGGCGAGAAAGGTCACGGGCGTGGACGAAAACGCCCGGGGAAGCATGGGGGTCGAGGGGCCCATGAGAATCACTGCCCGCGCATTGCTCTTGAAGGCAAGGATGTCCCCAAGGCTCCCGTTGATGATCGAGGTCGCGGTGATGACGGCGACATCCGCCCGGGAGAAACATTCTTCCATGGCTTCCTGGGGCCGGATTCGCGCATCGTCGAGCCTGCGGTGCTCGAAGATGTCGACTGTGCATCCCTTTGCCTTGAGCATTGCAGCCACCGGCGCGATGAACCCCACCATGACCACCCTCTCGCCTTCATGAACGGCTACGGCTTCAAACACGTCTTGTTCAACGCCGCTGTCTTTTTCCTGATTGCTCACGGCATTGACCGCGGCCAGGGCAATGGACCGGCCTAAGAGATCGCCTTTCAGCCCGAGCTCGAGTAGATCGGACACCCTGGAGCCCTTGAGTGAACCGGCCCGAGGAAAAACCGTGCACCCCGTCTTTTCTTCCGGCAGGATATTGGCGCACAGCCCGACTCCCGAGCCTTCCACCTCGACTGCGATATAACCCAGACCCAGCACCACCCTTGAGATCTTCTGCTGCTGTTTCGTCTCAGGCACTTCCCTGATGAGCTCGCTGAACATAGTCCTGCTTCTAGCCTTTCGGATATGCTTTGTCAAATATATGATGCGGCATATACAACAAGGATCGGACGGGCTTCCTGTTCTTCAGCCTCCAGGGGTTTCGAGACCGGCAATCACACGAACGAGCCCGGCTTGGGCCTGATGCTCATATCGTTCTGCTCGATCTTCTCGACCAGCCGCTCCAGCAACTCGCGTGTTCTGCGCTGCTCATCCAGCAGCATGTTGAGCATGCCCCTCAAGTCTCCGTTCTTTCGGGCACCGGTGTCTGGACCGGCCGGGGCGACCTTGTGTTTCGGGGCCTTTACGAGCATGGTGATGAGCCGTGCCCAGAACTTTTCGTGGTCCGCCTCCACTGATTCCTGCCCCAGAAGCGTGGACGCAATGATCCGGTAGCAGCGGGCGATATCCGAGGTGGGGTATCTGACCACGGCCGGAACCTGGTCGGTAACGGCCCGGGAGAGCTTGTCGTCGTGGTAGACGCTCCCCAGGTATTCCACGTGGGTGTCAAGGAAACGCTGGGAGGCCGACGAGATCTTTTTGTAGAGGCTGTGCCCGGCGGAGCTGTTCTTGACCATGCTCGAGAACATGGATATCCTCCCCGGGTAATCGTTTTTCTTGAGCACCTTGATCATGGCGTATGCATCCGTGAGGCTGGTGGGCTCTGGCGCTACACCCACGATCACCTCGGGTGCGGCCATGAGAAAGGAAATGACGCCCGAGGAGATGCCCGAAGCCGTGTCGACGAGCAGGTAGTCAGAGGAAGCGGACAGGGCGGAAACCTGCTTCACCAGACCTTCAAGCTGTTCCCTGCCCAGATCGGCCATTTCCTGCGTGCCGGAGCTCCCCGGGATGAGCTCCACATGGTAATCAGTCTTGAAGATGATCTCATCGATGCCGAGCCTGCCCAGGATGACGTCTTCGAGTGTTCTGTTGGGGCGGATCCCCAGGAGCACGTCCATATTGGCAAGCCCGAGATCGGCATCGAGGATGCGCACCCGGTGGTTCATCATGGCGAGGCAGATCCCGACATTGAGCGTGAAGTTGCTCTTACCCACGCCTCCCTTTCCCGATGTGACCGCCATGATCCGTGCCATAATCACTTCCCTGTGTTTTTCAAAAGCCTG
This sequence comes from Candidatus Phosphitivorax anaerolimi, assembly GCA_001896555.1. Taxonomy (GTDB): domain Bacteria; phylum Desulfobacterota; class Desulfomonilia; order UBA1062; family UBA1062; genus Phosphitivorax; species Phosphitivorax anaerolimi. The sequence continues at coordinate 256,645 of MPOS01000034.1, read as the reverse complement.
CAATATGCGTGCAAAACATGCATATGAGAAATAAATGGGTTTTTCAATCCCTTTTCTGGGGAAGTGAAAATTATTTCTCCGGAAGGAGAACTATTTGTCTCTTACTCATGCCTCCTGGAGGGACATGGACACCACCTTGCTGATCCCCGGCTCATCAAAGGTCACGCCGTAGAGAATATCGGACATCTCCATGGTATGCCGGTTGTGTGTGACGATGATGAACTGGGAATCGCCGGCAAAGGTGCGGATCAGGCGATTGAATCGGACCACGTTGGCATCGTCGAGGGGCGCGTCCACCTCGTCGAGGATGCAGAAGGGAGACGGACGCACCTTGAACAGGGCAAAGATGAAGCTCAGTGCGCACAGCGTCTTTTCGCCCTCGGAGAGCAGGCTCATGGATTTGAGCCGTTTGAAGGGCGGACAGGCCAGGATCTCGACCCCGGAATCGGGCGAGTTGCCGTCGAGGAGCACCAGGTCCGCCTTCCCTCCCCCGAACATGGCCGCGAAGAGCTCCTGGAAATGGTGTCTTACCTGCTCGAAGGTCTCGGTGAAGGCCTTGACGCTCTGCTTCTCGATATTGGCGATGACCTCTTTCAGCCTCGCGCTCGCCTGGACGATATCCTCATACTGCCGGTGAAGGTCGTCCCATCTGGCCTGTACGTTCTCGAAGGCATCCAGGGAGGCGAAGTTGATCTGGCCCATCTTCTCGATCCGGCCCTCCAGGGACTCGATCTTCTGCCGGGCATCGTCGGGAGAGAAGTCTTCTGCAACAGCGGGGAGGTCTTCTCCGGAAAACCGGGAGGCGAATCGCTCGTTGCTCATGGTCAGGGCGATCTCCTGCTCCTTGATTTTGAGAAGGATCTCGTTGTGCTTTTTTTCCAGGGAAGTCAGGGTTTCCCGGCATTCATCCCTGTTCCGGGTGAGCGAGGCCATCGCGTCCAAGAGCTCCTCGTGTTCGGGGGTGGCGGCCTCTAGGGCTTCCCGATGATTTTGGACTTTAACCTGAAGCTCCTGGAGCCGGACCCTGGACTTCTCCAGATCATCCTGAACCGAGGCAAGAGTCTTGACGAGCTCTTCCTTTTTGCCTGCATCACGGGAGATCTGCCGGGATATGCCCTCGAGCTGCTCTTCAATCCCCTGAAGCCGCTGCCGTGCAGCCGCAGCGGTAACCTTGAGCTCGCCCGCCCGCTGGGTATGGGCACTGATCGACTCCCGGGCGCTCTGGAGCCGCTGCCGTGCAGCCACCCTCTTTTCATCGAGGGACTTAACCTCATCTTGCATGGATTCGATCTGCTGGTCGAGCTCCTGCTTTTGCCTTTGGATATCTGCAAGGTCGCTTTCGACCTTTTCCGACATCGATTCCCACATCTCGATGTCGCGCCGGTACGACTGCTCGCGCTCGGAAATGCGCTCCAGTTCGCGCGATGCGACGTTCTTTTTTTCTGAGAGGGATGACGCCTGTTCCCTGAGCGACCGTTCCTCGCTCTCGGCCTGCTCCCGGTCTTCCCTGATCCGCTGCATCTCCTGCCTGAGCTGTGCGAGAAGTTCTTTTGTCGAGGCGATCTCCCGATCCAGGGCGATCTCCTGCAGGGAGAGCTCTTCCCTCTCGGCCTTTGCCTTGAGCCCTTCGGCATACTTGGCCATCTCGGCGGTGGTCCGGACAACCCCCGAGGGCTCGATGATGACGCCGTCCCGGGTGACAAAGGTACAGGACCTCATGCCCTGCTTCCAGAACGAAAGGGCGCAGTGGATATCCTCCACCACCCACATGTCTCCGGACAGGGCATGAACCACATCCTCATACCCCTCCTTAGCCTCTACGAGATCTTTCAGGCGTGCTACGACCCCCTCACCCTGCGGGCCGGTCTCTGTCTGCCGGCCGTTGAGGTGCGGCCTGAGCGGTATGTACCCCGGGCCCCCGTCTTCTATCCGGCCCAGCTTCAGGATATCTTCGTGGTCCTGAACGATCAGGTAATCGAGCGACTTTCCCAGGGAGAGACCCACGGTCTCCTCGAACCCGCTCTTCGCCTTCAGGGCGTCCGCAACCCGCCTCGTGCCGTTGTTTGTGGGGAGATCTCCGGGCGGCGGCATGGCCCCGGCGAGAATGATCCTCTCAAGCATGGATATCTTTGCCAAAAGCTGTGCATGGGACTTCTCCAGCCCGGCCAGGGTGTGTGTGGTCGCCTCGATTCGGGACTGGAGCTCGCGCATCTGATCTCCCAGTGTTTTCGACTTCTCGCCGAGGCTCCCGGCCCGGGATTTCACCCGGTCATACTCCTCTTCAATCTCTCCATATCTCGATTCGAGAGATGCCCTTTGCACTCCGAGCTCGGACAGATCGGCGCGCCGTTTCCTCGCATTGGTTTCGGCCTCGTGCCGCCTTGTCTCCATGGACGAGATCCGCTGCTGGGTTGCCCTGGAATGACCGATCGCATCGAAAAGCTGCGCCCTCTTCTGGCTGTAATCCCTCTCGTAAGCCCCGAATTCCTGTTCCATGGATTCAAGGTGGAGGTTCCGGGAATTCAATTCCTCTTCGATCTGCGCGATGTCCTGAGAAAGCCTTTCCAGATGGCTGCGTTCCTGCTCGCCCCTCTCATGGAGCTCGGCGGTTTCCCGGGTCATCTGCCCGATGCGGCTCTCAAGCATCTCGATGGTCGAGGATATGTCGCGGGCCCTGTTCGTGTTCGCCTCGATCTCGCCCTCTGCGAGCAGCTCATAGGAGCGGGTCTCTTCCATGGCGCGCCTGATTTTATCCATGTTTCCGCGGACCGCGGACAGCCTGGCCTCGAACCCTGCCATGGCCCGAGTATACTCCTCGTGCTGCTTCCGGAATGACTCCTCCTGCTGCTGTACCTCCTGCAGCACCTCGTCGAGCTTTTCTTTTTTGCCCGTGATCTTCAGGATCTCGTAGGCCCAGAGCATCTTCGTGAGCGAATTGATTTCCGAACGAAGGCTCTGATATCTGCGGGCCTTGTTGGCCTGCGATTTCAGCTCGTCTCTCTGCCGGGAGACCTCGGTCAGCAGGTCGCGCACCCGCTCAAGGTTCGCTGCAGTGGCCTCAAGGCGCTTGATGGCGTCGGCCCGCTTGAAGCGGAACCTCCCCACCTCTGCCGCCTCTTCGATGAGGTAGCGGATATCCTCGGGCTTGGACTGGATGATGTCCTTGACCTTGCCCTGCTCAACAATGGCATACCCGTGCCGGTTAAGACCGGTGTCCAGGAACAGGTCGGTGATGTCCTTGAGCCTGCACCTGACCCCGTTCAGGGAGTAGATGCTCTCGCCGGTCCGGTAGAGCCTCCGGGAGATGGACACCTCGTCAAACCCCTCCAGGGTCTTGGGAAAGTATCCTCCGTCCCGCACAAACTCCATGACCACCTCGGCCATGGACCCGGGAGGCGCATCCTGGGTGCCGGAAAAGATCACCTCGCTCATGGAACCTGCTCGGAGGGAGCGGTTCGACTGTTCACCCAGGGCCCACCGGACGGCATCGATGATGTTGCTCTTCCCGCAGCCGTTTGGCCCGGCGATGCATGTCACCCCGTCGGCAACCGGCAGCGAGATCTTCCTGGCAATGGATTTGAAGCCCCGGATCTCAATCCTCTTCAATTTCACATCTTTTGTGTACCAGAGCTTCCCTGGGATCGCAAGGGGGGTTCTCCTCAAGTGCCGTTTATTCATGCGATACTTTCCATCCCAGTTGCCTGACCTCTGCTTTGTCGCACGCGGGAACAGGAGGTCCAGGATGAATCTTTGATTGTGAAAAACACAAGGGTGTCCTCAGGACTTGTATGAAGAGGGGTGAAAAATCCTTGCAATATCTCCTGGAAAACGGCAATACAGGAAGGAATATTTCCCAAGGGTGTGCCAGGAGGGAACCATGTACGGAGTGAGCAATCCCCTCGCGTTTGCCGGGCAGCTGCTTCACGTTGCGCTTACGGTCTATCTGTGGATCATTATCATCGGCGCCCTGATATCCTGGGTGAATCCCGATCCCTATAACCCGGTGGTGCGGTTTCTCCGCAGGGCCACCGATCCGCTCTTCTTCTGGCTCAGACGCCATATGCCCCTCATCACGGGAGGTGTGGACTTCTCCCCCATCATCGCCATCGCGCTCGTCTACTTCCTCGATGCTTCCCTGGTCCCCATCTTGATCGAAGGGGGAAATATCCTGGCGAATGTCCTCATCGGGCTCGGGCAGTCTATCTCCATGCTGCTGAGCTTTTATCTCATCGTGGTGATCATCTCTGCGGTGTTGAGCTTCGTGAGCCCCAACCCCTATAACCCGATCGTTCGCATCATCTCAGCGCTGACCTATCCCGTGTTCTCCTGGTTCAGAAGGAGACTGCCGCTGGTTTATGGAGGCATCGACTTCACCCCGGCACTGGTTATCATCTTGATCCTGCTCATCAACTCCTATGGGGTCCAAACCCTCATCCGTCTGGGGGTCAACTTAAAAGCGAAAGGAGTGTTCTGATGCAACTGACGCCTGAAATGATACGGGAGCAGCGTTTTCGAGGGAGGTTGTCCGGGTTCGACAAGGAAGAAGTCACCAGCTTCCTGGTGGGAATAGCCGAGGACATGGAAGAGCTCATCGAGGAAAACAATCTGCTCAAGAGCGAGCTGGATTCCATGAAGGAAAAGCAGAAAGACCTCGAAGACCTCTTCCTTTCCGCCAAACAGTTCTCCGACGAGAAAAAGAGGCTGGCTGAGCAGGAAGCCCACATGAAGATCGCCGAGGCACAGCGAAAGGTCTCTGCGATGCAGGAAGAGGCCCGGAAGAAGATCGAGAGCGCCGACCAGAAGGCGCGGGAGATCGAGGAGCAGGCCCAGGAAAGGGCGCGCGAGATACTAAACGAGGCCCAGCAGATGAAGTCGGCCCTGGAAAAGGAGCTCGCCGAGCTGAAGGCCAAGAGAACGAACCTCTTCAACGAGCTCAAGTCGATTCTCGACTCCTATCAGAACTGGGTCAGAGAGCTGGGGAATGTGGATCCGTCAGGAAGGTGACGGCACAGTCCTCGTGTGCAGGGTCCGCCCCAATGCCGGCAGGGACTCGATCGAAGGTGTCCGTGAGGACCATGTGTCTGTTCACCTAAGCGCCCCTGCCGTGGAAGGCAAGGCAAACAAGGCCCTGGTGGCGTTTCTCGCCAAGAGGCTCCATATCGCAAAGTCGAAGATCTCTGTGAAAATCGGGGAAAAGGCGCGGACCAAGGTGCTCTTTATCAGCGGGATGGCCCCGGAGGAGGTGGCCCGGCTTCTGGGGCTTTAGTCTACCACCTTTACACCGCGATAGCCCAGCTGGATGAGCTCTTCGGCAATGGCCGCGGTGTCGCCGCCGGAGATGCGGAAGTGATGGATGTTTTCATCGCCGTCGATGGTCATGCCTGCGCTGATGATAGAACCGCCCTTGCTCTCGATGATCGAAACCACCTCGTCAAAGGACCCGTGTACACTCTTGAGGATCACATCGAGCCGGGAGCCCGACCTGAGTACCCCCATGATCTCGATAAAGGCCTTGAGAATGTCTTTGATGGTGATGATACCGACAATCCTTTTATCTTCCACCACCGGCAGGCACCCGATATTCTTTTCGTAGATGATCCGGGCCGCCTTTTCCAGAGAGGTGTCCCGGGTAATGGTAACCGGGTTCTGGATCATCACGTCGCCGACCTTCAGGGTTTCGAGCATGGAGGCCAGGACCGCCTGCTTGAGGTCTCCGGAGGTGACCAGCCCGATGAACAGACCGCCCTCTACCACGGGGAGATGGCGCACGGAAAACTTCTTCATGACCGCCAGGGCATCTCTGATTCCCGCTTCTTTCCCTATGGTGATGAGGTCGGTGACCATCCACGATTCGACATTCATATGAATCTGTATAACAAACCCGATCGGAAATTGAAACCGTGAACCTTCCGCAAAGCCCAGCGGCCCGGTTTCGGAGAGGATATCAAGAAGGATATGGTTGAAAGCCCAGGAACCTTCCGGGTTCGATCATCCATGTCCCTTAAAACCGGACTGCTGCGAGGAGATCGGATCAGGGGAAGAGAATATACTTGGATTTGGGGGCTTAACCGATTTTTCGGCGGAGAAACTCCATGGCTTCGCTTCTCGTGCGGATCTCTCCTCTGGCCCGGGCCTCCTCAATGGTTCTCAGCCATTTCCCCACCTCCGGCCCGGCGCCGCCTCCCAGGACATCGATCACGTCGCTGCCGGAGATCAGCGGGCTCTTCTTGTGCTCCTGATAGGTGGTACGATAGTACTCCCAGACCCTGGCCACGGTCTGCCGGGGAAGAGCCTCCTGCGTCTTCACCCGGGAGAGGGAGAGCAGGAGGGCCTCGGGGAGCTGTTCTGCGGTATCTTCACAAAACCGGTGGATGTCCAGGGGAGAAGGCGCCCGCTGTGCGAGAAACCTCTGGGTGCGCTCCACTCTGCCCAGAAGCGAGCGGATCGTCCTGGATGAGCGGGCGGAAAACCGGAGTGAAGAGCAAAAATCCATCGCCCTGTCCTCCACGGAGCGATCCCGTGCCGGTATTCCGCTCTCCCGGCCCTTGTGATTTTCCGATCTCAGCTCCTCCAGTCCCAGCAGAAACGAGGCGAGCCTGAGCAGGGCGCCCCGCTCTACGCCGCTTTCGGTTTCCTGCGCCAGAATGCCCGAGCAGTCCGGCATTAGGGCATCGCAGGCATAGATGATCCCGTCCAGCTCCTGACAGACCGGGACGACCGAAAGAAGGAGGGCGTGCTGATGATCGTCTCCGTTATCCTGCTCCGGGAAATACGGGGCGAACAGGACAGGAACCAGCGCATTCCAGGTGAGCTGCCGGAAAAAGTCGGCCCCGTGAACGGTGCGAAGCGCCTGGACGATTTCCTGCCTGATGCGCTCGCCGGAAACCTTATTAAGCCTCCAGGCATGCCGTTTGATCATCCGGGATGATTCCTCGTGCACGGCGAAATCGAGCGTCACCGAGAACCTCACGGCCCGCAGGCCCCTGAGCGGGTCGTTCAGCAGGTTTTCTTCCGAAATGATCCTGATCACCCCGCGGGAGAGGTCATGAAATCCGTCCAGAGGGTCGATGAGCCTGTGGCGGGATAGATCGTATGCCATGGCATTGATGGTGAGGTCCCGGGATCTCAGGTCTTCTTCGATGCTTAAGGCCTTGGGCTCGGAAACGTCGATGTTCGCGCTTAAGGATTTCAGGGCGATCCGAATGACCCTGCGGCGTTCATCCATCCAGAATGGTCTTGCGCCAAGCCGATCGGCGATCCTCGCGGCCAGATCCTCAACCGGCTCATAGGTGACGAGATCGAAGTCCGGAGGAACCCTGCCCAGGAGCATATCCCGGATGCATCCCCCCACGAGGTAGGTCCTCTGAGGGAGAAGGTCTTTGATCTGCTTTAAGATCTCATTGCTTGAGACGGTTCTCGACAGATCTTGCATGAGCCTCCAGCCCTTCCGCCCGTGCGATCTGGACAGCCATCGTACCGAGCTCGCGGACGGCGCGCTCGGGTGCATAGAGGATCGATGACCTCTTGAGGAAGTCGTGGACCCCCAAAGGGGAGGAGAACCTGGCCGTAGAGCCGGTGGGAAGGGTATGGTTGGGCCCGGCGATGTAATCCCCTATCGCCTCCGGGGTATGATACCCCAGGAAAATGGCGCCCGCATTCCTTACCTTGCCCAGATGATCGAAGGCATCAGCCACCATCAGCTCCAGATGCTCGGACGCCACCATGTTGGCAACGGTGAACGCCTCATCGAGATCTCTCGTTACCACGCACAGGCTGTGCTCTCCCACAGACGCCTTGAGCACCTCCCTTCGGGGCAGCGATTGCACCAAAGCGTCCACCTTTTCCATGACGGCACGGGCCAATCCTTCACAGGGCGTGACCAGAATAGCCGATGCACAGGGATCGTGCTCCGCCTGAGAAAGGAGGTCCATGGCCACGGTGCCGGGATCAGCCCCCTCATCGGCGATGATCAGGATCTCCGAGGGGCCGGCAAAGGCGTCGATCCCCACCCGGCCCTGGACGAGCCTCTTGGCGTGGGCCACATAGATGTTCCCGGGGCCCACAATCTTGTCGACCCGGGGGATGGTGCCGGTGCCGAAGGTCAGCGCCGCCACGGCCTGGGCCCCTCCGATCCGGAAGATCCTCTGCACCCCGGCGATGTGCGCAGCCGCCAGGAGAGCGTCGCTCACCTCGCCTCTCGGTGTGGGGGAGACTACCACGATCTCTTTCACGCCCGCAATTTTCGCGGGAATGACGTTCATCAGAAGAGTAGAGGGAAAGGCGTTTCTCCCTCCCGGCACGTACACACCCACGCTGTCCAAGGGGGTGACCTTCTGGCCGAGGATCATGCCGCTGTCATCGGTGGTGATCCAGGAACGCTCCATCTGCCGGGCGTGAAAGGACTCGATGCGTGATGCAGCGGTGCTCAGCGCCGAGAAGAGCGCCTTATCTATCCGGGACGGCGCCTGTTCGATCTCCTGAAGCGCGATCACGAAACCCCCGGCAGCGGGGTCGAATCCGTCGAACTTCCGCGTATACTCGGCCAGCGCGGCATCCCCGCGGCTTCGGACGTCCCGGATGATCGCCCGGACCGCATCGTCCACCTCATCCGGGGTGCCCGTCATCCGGTCTAGGATGCCTGCGAGGGTCTCACGCCAGCCGGACAGGTTCGTCGAGAGCATCTCCATTACAGATCCCCCTTCTCCCTCACAACCTGGGCGCCGAGCTTTGCCAGCTTCGCGTCCAGGCGTTCATATCCGCGGTCGAGATGATAGATTCTCCTGATCTCGGTATATCCCCTGGCATTGAGCGCCGCCAGCACAAGGCTCGCCGACGCCCTCAGGTCGGTTGCCATGACGGAAGCGCCCTGAAACCGCTCCACGCCTTGTACGATCACGGTGTTCCCCGCTTCCTGGAGATCGGCGCCCATGCGCATCAGCTCCGGTACGTGCATGAACCGGTTCTCGAAGATGTTCTCGGTGATGCGGGAAACCCCCTTTGCCACGCACGCCAGGGCCATGATCTGGGCCTGCATGTCGGTGGGAAAACCGGGGAAGGGCACCGTCTCCACCTGTACGGGCTTCAGCTCGCCGGTGCCGTCCACGAGCAGTCCTCCGTCGGGGAGCTCAGTGATGGAAACACCCATCTCGAAGAGCTTCTCGATCACGGCCACCAGATGGTCTGCCCGGTGATTCCTCAAGACGATCCGGCCTTTTGTGATGGCGCCCGCAACGATCAGGGTGCCGGTTTCTATCCTATCCGGGATGATCCGGTAATTCGTTCCGGAAAGCGACTCCACCCCCTTGATGGTGATGGTGCTCTCTCCCGCGCCCTCGATTCGCGCACCCATGGTGTTGAGGGCATGAGCGAGGTCCACCACCTCGGGCTCCTTGGCAGCGCCCTGGATGATCGTGGTTCCTTCCGCAAGCGCAGCCGCCATGAGGATGTTCTCGGTGCCGCCCACCGTGGTTTTGTCGAACACGATGGTGGCACCCTTAAGGCGTCCGTTCGTCCTGGCCATGACATATCCGTGGGAGAGATTGATCTCCGCTCCCATCCTGGCCAGGGCCTTGAGATGCATATCGATGGGTCTGACCCCGATAGCACACCCGCCCGGCAGCGATACCTTTGCCCGTCCGAATTTTGCCAGGAGCGGGCCGAGCACCAGGATGGAGGCCCTCATGCTCTTGACGAGGTCGTATGGGGCCTCGCACGATCGGATCCCCGCCGGATCGATCTCGATGGTGTCGTCGCCGGTCCGCTCAACCCTCATCCCCAGGGTGGAAAGGACCTCGCCCATGGTGCTGATGTCCCGGAGCTTCGGCACATTGGTGTATGTGCAGGGCCCGTCCGCCAGGATGGAAGAGCACATGACGGGCAGCGACGCATTCTTCGACCCCGAGACGCTCACCTCTCCCTGCAAGGGGGTGCCGCCGCAGATGATGAATTTATCCATTGATCCTCTCCACGATCACGGTCCGGTCGATCCCGGACAGGTCCCTGACCCATTGAAGCTTCTTGAGCTCCCTGTTTTCCCCTATCATCATCTCTACCTCATGCCTCTGGTCATATCCAGTTTCCAGTATGAGCCTGCCGTCCGGCTTAAGGTTCCTGTGCACCGAGGCCAGAATTTCTCTTATTACATCGAGACCGTCATTGCCAGCAAAAAGGGCCTCCTTTGGTTCGAAGCGGACAACATCCTCCTGGAGCCTGCCGGCATCGGCCAGGGCGATGTAGGGAGGGTTTGCGACAATGGTGGAAAACTCCCCGGAAAGGGCATGGAAATCAGCCCCCAGATAGAGATGGAGTCTTGGAGATACGCCGTGGAGGCGCGCGTTTTCCCTGGCCGTGGCCAAGGCCTTTCTGCTGGTGTCGTTCCCGAATCCGGCGAGGTCCGGCCTGCTCAGGAGGATGGAGATGATCACCGCACCCGAGCCCACGCCCAGCTCGAAGACAGCGCTGTCCGAAGGCGCCAGCTCGATCGCCTTTTCCACGAGGATTTCCGTCTCGCCGCGGGGAATGAGGACACCGGGGTTCACCAGAAAGGTATGGGAGTAGAATTCCTTGCTTCCGAGAATGTACGCTACAGGCTCGCGCCCGGATCGTCTCTTCAGGAGAACGCGGTAGGCTGCCAGCTCATCGGGCGAAAGCGGCCTGTCCATGTCGAGGTAGAGCTGGATCCGCTCCTTGCCCAATGCATGAGACAGGAGAACCTCTGCATCCAGCCGGGGGGCGTCAATTCCCTTATCCTGAAGATATTCCTTTGCCCAGGCGAGAACCGACCGGATGGTCCATGTCACGCCCTTAGCCCCCGGTGTGATTCAGAGCCTCTGCCTGGTAGTGGGCGGTAAGCTCGTCCACGATCTCGTCGATGTTTCCCTCGAGGATCTGTGGAAGCTTGTGCAGGGTCAGGTTGATCCGATGGTCGGTCACCCGGCCCTGGGGAAAGTTATAGGTCCGGATCCTCTCACTCCTATCGCCGGTGCCCACCTGCAGCCGTCTCTGGGATGCGATCTCCTCGGCCTGATCCTCCTGATATTTCTGGAGAATCCTGGATCTGAGCACCCGCATGGCCTTGGCCTTGTTCTTGTGTTGAGATTTCTCGTCCTGGCAGGAGACAACGATCCCTGTAGGAATGTGGGTGATCCGCACTGCGGATTCGGTCTTATTGACATGCTGGCCGCCGGCGCCGGAAGACCGGTAGGTGTCGATGCGCAGGTCCTGCGGATCGATATCGACATCGACCTCCTCGGCCTCGGGCAGCACCGCGACCGTGACCGCCGAGGTGTGGATCCTGCCGCTCGCCTCGGTGGCGGGAACCCGCTGCACCCGGTGCACCCCGCTCTCGTACTTGAGGCGGGAGTAGGCGCCCCGGCCGGTGATTGCGGCGATGACTTCCTTGATCCCGCCGATGCCGGTCTCGTTGATGCTCAAGATCTCGACCCGCCAGTTTCGCTCTTCGGCATACCGGGTGTACATCCGGAAGAGATCGGCGGCGAACAGGCCTGCCTCCTCTCCCCCGGTGCCGGCCCTGATCTCCAGGATCACGTCTTTTTCGTCCAGGGGGTCTTTGGGGATCATGAGGGTCTTCAGTGTGTGTTCGAGCTCGCGCTTCTTTTCTTTCAAGTTTGCGAGCTCCTCCCGCACCAGAGCCTTTATCTCGGGGTCGGGGTCGTCGAGCATGGACTCGTGCCCGCTGATCTCTTCGTTGATTTCCTTGAGGCGCAGGTAGGGCCCCATGAGCTCTTCGAGGGAGGCGTGTTCCCGTGCAAGCGCCGAATACTGGGAATGATTCTGAATGACCTTCGGATCGGCCAGGAGATCGGAGAGCTCGTGGTAGCGAGATTCGATCTCCTTGATTTTATCCTGCATACTGATGGTTCTGTGGTCTTACTTCTTCTCCGCCTTGTTGAGGTAGTTGCCGTATTTTCTCCTGAACAGCTCCGCCTTGCCTGCGGTGGTGGTCAGTCTCTGCTGCCCCGTATAGAAGGGATGGCAGGCGCTGCATATTTCCACCCTGATGTCCTTTTTGGTGGAACGCGTCTTGAAACTGTTGCCGCATGCGCAGGTAACCGTTGTTTCGTGATATTCCGGATGGATACCCTTTTTCATCGTTCGCTACTCCTATTTATTCATTGACTCCAGGAAGTCGGCATTATTATCCGTCTTTGATAATTTGTCCAGCAGAAATTCAATGCTGTCTACAGGATTCAATGGGCTCAGGAGCTTCCTCAAGATCCAGATGCGATCGAGCTGCTCCTTGGGAAGGAGGAGCTCCTCTTTGCGCGTGCCCGACTTGGATATGTCGACCGCCGGGAACACCCGCCGCTCCATGATGGACCGATCGAGGTGGATCTCCATATTGCCGGTCCCCTTGAACTCTTCATAAATGACCTCGTCCATGCGCGAGCCCGTATCGATCAGGGCCGTTGCAATGATGGTGATGCTCCCGCCCTCTTCGATGTTCCGGGCGGTCCCGAAAAACCGCTTGGGCTTCTGCAGGGCATTGGCGTCGATCCCGCCGGAAAGGAGCTTCCCTGAAGGCGGGCAGACCGTGTTGTGGGCACGGGCCAGCCTGGTGAGCGAATCCAGAAGGATGACCACATCGCGCTTGTACTCCACCAGGCGCTTGGCCTTCTCCATCACCATCCGGGCTACCTGAACGTGCCGGGAAGCGGGTTCGTCGAAGGTGGACGCCACCACCTCGCCTTTCACCGAGCGCTGCATGTCGGTCACCTCTTCGGGCCGCTCGTCGATGAGCAGGACCATGAGAACCACCTCGGGGTGGTTGGTGGTGATGCTGTTGGCGATGCTCTGGAGCATCATGGTCTTACCGGCCTTGGGGGGCGACACGATGATCCCCCGCTGGCCCTTGCCGATGGGTGAAAGCAGGTCAAGGGTCCGGCCGGTCAGATTGTCGTGCGTAGTCTCCAGGGTGAACTTCTCCATGGGATACAGCGGAGTGAGGTTGTCGAAGGGCACCCGGTGCTTGGCCTCTTCGGGATCTTCGCCGTTTATGGTCTCCAGCTTGAGCAGGGCGAAGTACCGCTCGTTGTCCTTTGGCGGACGGATCTGCCCCCGTACCTCGTCGCCGTTCTTGAGATTGAACTTGCGGATCTGGGATGGAGACACATATATGTCGTCTGGACCGGGAAGGTAGCTGTAGTCTGCCGAGCGCAGGAACCCGAACCCGTCCGGAAGTATCTCCAGGGTGCCCTGCCCGGAAATATAGATGTCCTTTTCCGACTGGGCCTGGAGGATGGCAAAGATCAGCTCCTGCCTGGTCATAGTTGCGGAACCCTCGATATCAAGCGCGTTTGCGGTTTCAAGAAGCTCTTTGGGCTCCACCTTCTTCAAGTCTTCTAAATGCATATCAGTATCCTTTCGGCTATTTGAGTGATGTGATGCGAAATAGTGAGAAACACTACAAACAGTTTGGTACAGTCTGAACTAAATGAATCGATAAATAATGTCAAGGAGAAAAAAAGCGGGAAAAAGCAATCCAGACCTGCCTTTTCCCGCTTTTATCGCCACTAGTGAATCCTTATTCCTTCTCGAGCAGGCCCTGGGGGTGGAACTTCCTGCCGCAGGCCTTCTCGGAGTAGCCCATCTGATCGAGGTACGGGGTGATGCCGCCCATGAAGAACGGCCAGCCGGCACCCATGATCACACCGGTGTCCACGTCCTTCGGGCTTGCCACAACGCCCTCTTTCAGGATGAGATCGATCTCCTGGGCGACCCTCATGAGCACGCGGTCCTTGATCTCCTGATCGGTGAAGCTCTTGTTGCCCTGAGGCCAGCCCTGCTTGATCTCGGGATCCACATCGATGCCCTTGTCCGTGAAGGTGAGCATCTGCTTCTTGCCCTTTGCCACCAGGTTCTTCAGGCCCTCGCTCACCGGGAACCTCTCGGGCCACGCGGCATTGAGCGTCTCCTGAACGTGCAGGGCGATAGCCGGACCTACGAGCCCCGCCAGGGTGAACGGTGACATCGGGAAGCCCAGATCGACCACGGCATTGTCCACCTGCATGAAGTCGGCGCCTTCGTCGATGCACTGGAAGATGCCGTCCATCCAGGCCAGCAGGATCCGGTTGACCAGGAAGGCGGGTGCGTTCTTCACGAGAACCGGGGTCTTCTTGATCTTCTTGGCAATGTCAAAGGCTGTGGCCAGGACCACCTCACTGGTCTTCTCGGCCTTGATGATCTCCACCAGCGGCAGCACCGCGATGGGGTTGAAGAAGTGGAAGCCCACCACGCGGGACGGATCCTTGAGGAACTTGGCCATCTCCGAGATGTCGAGCGACGAGGTGTTGGTGAGGAACAGGCACTCGGGCTTGCAGACCTGTTCGAGCTCGCCGAAGACCTTCTGCTTGATGCCGATTTCCTCGAACACCGCCTCGATCACGAAGTCGCAGTCTTCGAACCCGTCATAGGTGACTGTGCCGGTGATAAGCTCCTCGCCCATCCACTTGGCATCGGCTGCGCTCATTTTGCCCTTCTTCACCCGCTTGCCGAGCTGCTCGCGCACATAGGCAAGGCCCTTGTCCACGAACTCCTGCTTGATGTCCTTCATGATCACGGGGCACTGGAAGCGCTGTGCGAAGAGCAGGGCCATCTGCGAGGCCATGAGGCCTGCGCCGATGATGCCGATTTTGTTGATGCTGTATCCCTTTACCTCTTTCGGAGGTCTTCCGGGCAGCTTCTTTGCCCTTCTCTGGGTGAGATCGAAGGAGTAGACACTGCTGAGGAACTGGCGGGACTTGATCATGTCGGCCAGGGTCTGGTTCTCCTGCTCGAAGCCCTCATCAAGGGACCAGTCCGCCGCGCCTTTGATGAGATCCAGGGCACGGTAGGGGGCCATGGCGCCGGAGTGCACCCTGCCCATGATGGCGAGCTTGGTGTTGTTGTAGAGCTCGTCGCTCATCCTCGGGTCGACCTTCTTGCGCTCGATCTTCTCTTCGCCCGTGATGATGTTCTCCAGGAGTTTGATGGAGTCGTCCACGAACTCGGCCGGCGGGATGATCCGGTCGGCCAGGCCCATCTCGAAGGCCTTCTTGGAGTTGATCATGGCGTTCATGTTCAGCGGATTGGTGATGATGAGCTGGATAGCGACTTCAGGACCTGCCAGCTTGGTGACGAGCTGGGTTCCGCCCCATCCGGGCACGAGGCCCAGGAAGCACTCGGGCAGAGCATAGTGGTCACAACCGCCCGGGCTCTTGGAGATGGTGCGGTAGTCGTGATACAGCCCCACTTCCACGCCGCCGCCCATAGCCGCGCCATTGATCGCCGCCAGGGTGGGTATTTTCAGGTCCATGATCCGCTTGAAGGATTTGTGGCCCATCCTGCCGATCTGCACCGCGTCTTCGCGGGACATGTCGGGGTCTACGCTCATGATGTCCGCGCCTACGTTGAAGATGAAGGGCTTGCCCACCAGGAGCCAGCCTTTCACGTCAGGATCGCTCTCTACGATATCCAGGACCTTGTTCAGGGATTCAAAGGCCTCAAAGCCCCAGGTATTGGGAACATTATAGCTCTGCCCATTGTCCATGGTGACAATGGCGATCTTGCCCGCCTTTTTGGATTGGTAGAAATTCAGCTTGCATGTCATGATATATTTAGCCATGTCATCAACCTCCTAAAAATCTTTGCCTATGACATTTTCCCACAGGATCGAGCCGCCCATGCCCAGGCCCACGCACATGGTGGTGAGGCCGTAGCGCGCCTTGGGGTTCATCTCGAAGTCCTGGGCCAGCTGCATGCTGAGACGCACGCCCGAGCTCGCCAGGGGATGCCCCACCGCAATGGTGCCTCCGTAGGGATTGAGCCTGGGATCTTCAGGCACCTTCATCCCGAAGTGCTTCATAAAGCCTACCGCCTGCACGGCAAAGGCCTCGTTGAGCTCGATGTAATCGAGATCCTCGAACTTCAACCCGAAGCGCTTGAGCACCTTTTCCGTTGCCGGGACCGGGCCCCATCCCATAACGGTGGGATCCACGCCCACAAAGGCGGCTCCGATAAAGCGCATCTTGGGTTTGATGCCGAGCTCTTTGCACTTGGCCCCTGACATCAGAAGCGATACGCAGGCGCCGTCGTTGAGCCCCGAGGAATTGCCCGCCGTGACCCTGCCCGCCTTCTTGAAGGGGGTCTTCAGCTTCTTCATGCCCTCCAGCGTCGCACCCCTGCGGGCCTGCTCGTCCTTGTCGGCCACGACCCAGCCGTTGGGAGTGAACACGGCCATGTTCACGCAATGCTTGTCGTAGTAGCCCTTGTCCAGGTTCTCGAAATATCTCTCTGTCACCCGTAGGGCATACTCGTCAGCCTCATCCTTGGACACGGGCTGCTCGCCGTTCTCGGGCATCCAGTCGTGCAGCTTCTCGGCGGTGACGCCCATGTTGAAGTACTTGGGCTCCACCATCTTCTCGGTAACGATCCTGGGGTTGGGGTCTGCCCCGGCGCCCATGGGGTGATGAGCCATGTGCTCCACGCCGCCCGCGATGATGATGTCGGCTGCGTTGGTCTTGATGAACGAAGCGCCTATCGCCTGGCAGGTCATCCCGCCCGCACACATTCTGTCAACGGAGAATCCGGCCACCTTCTCGGAAAGCCCTGCGGTGAAAACCGTGGTGCGGCCCATGGTGGTTCCCTGATCGCCCACCTGCGTGGTCGCACCCCAGATGTTGTCGTCCACTTCGTCCCAGGGTACCTTGGGGTTTCTCCTCATGAGCTCCTTGATGACCTTGGTAACCAAATCGTCGGCACGGGTGGTCCAGTAGAACCCATCGGGCCTCGCCTTGCCGAACCAGGTACGTACGCCGTCTACAAAATAGGCATCTCTTAAATCCATATTACCCTCCTTCTTAGGATATTGCGCCGCCTTGCCATTATACCTGTAGAGACTGTGGACAGCCTGACGATCAGACTATTTCAAGCTGTTGTGAGTAATTACGTGATATACTCCCCGAAGAGGCAGGTGTCAAGGCATTTCTGAATGATGGCTCATTTTTAGCCTCTAGACAGGCTGACTGGACAGCACCGGCACGCCAGTGGTGTGCACAGCTTTCACGCAGGTACTGGAAGCCGCTTCAGCAGACTGCCTGTGCGCCGGCTATCGTGAATCTTCTTCCGGAAGAGGATTCTTGTCGTGATAGATGACCCTCATGGGGTTTACATCCCGTTCGATGCCTTTAACACGGATCTTCCCCATGGGCTCGAAGCGAACCGCAATCTTTGATCCCTCGGGCATCATCTCCTTGGTAATGCTGGAGATGATGATTTCTCCCGGTTTGCTCACGGATTCGAGCCTCTGGGCGAGATTCACCGGCTCGCCTATCACGGTGTAGTTCATCTGGTTCTTCGTTCCGATGTTCCCGGCCAGAACCACGCCGGTAGCGATCCCTATGCCTATATCAATGGGGAAAAGCCCATCGCTCTTAAGCCTCTTCTTCAGGGCCTTCATTCCCAGCTGGATATCCACCGCACACGCGATTGCACGCACCGGATCGCTGTCGTCCGGGTCGGGAATCCCGAAAACGGCCATGACTCCGTCTCCGAGGAACTTGTCGAGCATGCCTCCGTGCTTGAAGATGATGGGCACCACGGTGGCAAAAAACCGGTTCAGGACCTCCACCACGTCCTCCACCGTGTGTTTTTCCACCAGCGAGGTAAATCCCGAGATGTCGACAAACACGATGCTCACCATTTTCCTCTGCCCGCCAAGCCCTGTCATGCGCTCATCCGCGACCAGACGCTCCGCCAGGCCCGGCGAGAAATACCTGCCGAGGTTCATCCGCTTCTTCTCCAGATCGAGCAGATCCTGATAGGTCCTCACCAAGGATGCCGTAATGGAGAGCTGGTCGGCGATGAGTTCGAAAAACCGCAGATCGTTGGGCCCGAATGAGCCGGCCACATTGTCGCGGAAATTGATCACCCCGATGCAGCTTCCCTCGGAGATGATGGGCACGCAGGCGAGCGACCCCTTCTGGTTCGTCCCCCGGTTGGAAAAATTCGGGTCCTTGGTGACATCCGGGATATAGAGAGTCCGGCCGGTTTCCAGCACCTTGCCTGCAACCCCTTCTCCCTTTTTCAGCAGAATAGGGGGCCTCTTGGGCGAATCGCCCCGCATAGAGGCGCTGACCACATAGAGCTGCTGGGTCTCTTCATCAACGAGCATCACCGAGACGCTGAAAATGCCCGTTGCCTGCTTGATGATATCGAGCTGCCCGATAAAGAGCTGGTTCCAGTGGGCGAGGCTGGCTCCCTTGAGTGCGTCTCCCAGCTCTTTGAGCAGGGAGAGCTCCGCGATCTTCTGTTCGTATCCCTCTTCCAGAGATACAATGCGCTCCTTGAGAACGGTTTCGATATCCGGGTTGCTCATGTTCACGTTTCCAGTATCGTCTTGACCCGCTGCACAATATCTCCTGCTCTCCGGGAGAGCTCGTCCTGAGATATGGCCGGTCCTTTTCGTTCAGAGAGGTAGTTCACCGCCGCACTGTTGACCTTTGCCAGGTCGATGCCCCCGCAATGAGCCAGGACATCAGCGAGATGCACCGTGACTGCGAGCGACATGTCCCGTGCCTTGGAGGGAAGGTGGTGGCTCATGAGTCCGTCGACGATCGCCTCGGGCAGGTTCCATCGCTCGGCAATGTATCCCCCCATCTCGGCGTGGGAGATGCCCGAGTCTATTTCCTCGGCTGCCAGGTCTTCCAGCGAGGCGGGCCCGGTTGATCCGCCGATGAAATGGCCCCGCTGCAGAAATACGATCTTGCCCAGATCGTGCAGCAGCCCCACCGTATATAGACGCTGCTTGTTGGAATAACCCAAGTGGGGCCCCAGCCACTGGGAAAGGTGCGCCACTACGAGGCTGTGCTCCCAGAGCCGTTTCGCGACTTCGGGGGAAATGGTTTCGAGGATCTTATGGATCGCGATGGAAAAGGCCAGGTTGATCACCTCATCGTTGCCCAGGATGACCACAGCCTGCTCGACGGAATCGATCTGCCGGTGAAACCCGTAGAACGCCGAATTTACCACCTTCAGAATACGGGAAGTCAGCACGGGATCCTTTTCGATGATCCCCGCCATCTTTGAGGCAGCCAGCAATGAATCACCTGCAAGACCGATGATCTCCCGGGATATGGACGGCAGGGTGAAGAGGTGCTCGATGTTACGGAACTTCCTGAGCGTGTTCTTTCCCTTTTCGCTTTTGGCCTCCAGCTTTTCCTGATAGCGCCACGATTGAACCAGCTCCGTGATATCGGCCTCGCTGACACTCTTGCGGCTGTCTCCGGAGTTCCAGTGCCCATAGGGGATGTAATCCCTCACCCAGGAGAGCTCGGGATTGTCCGAATCTCCGAGAAGGTACTTCATTTCGTTCGGATGGTTTGCGAGTAAGGCCAGGAACTGATAGAAGGTGGATGAGATAAACCTGCTTTCGGGATCATCCTTGAGTCCGCTGGTCCGGGCATCCTTGATGGAATCCCACAATCGCTTCACCCAGGGGGTTGACCCCATGAATCGGAGCCTCTCCAGCGCCTCGAAGAACAGGGTCTCGATCTCTTGGCCGTCCTGGGGATACACGGCGATTCCCTTGGGAATAGAGAGAAACCGGGCTGAAGCCTCGCTGGCCTGCGTGTTGAAGAGTCCAACTACGAGGTAGTCCTTCATGCTCACCGCAGTGTCAACGGCTCTCTTGCACCCCAGGGCCTTGTCCGCATACCGCTGGGGGATGACCACGATGGACATGCTCCCCCCCAGCGAGCGCACCTTCTGCAGCTCGATGTCCAGCGGGGCAAGGATATCGATGTGTTCCATAATGCCTTCTCTATCGACCCGAGCCGATCGAATCTTGACTTTCAGGACATGGGTCATTAGGATACCTCTTCATCGAAATCTTAAGGACCAAAGCATGATCACAGTTGAACAAGCCCGTGAAATCATCGTAGGCCGGATTACGCCCCTCCCCGCTGAAAAAATCGCTCTCGATCAGGCCCTGGGCAGATATTTGGCCGAGGATATCGTCTCAGGGATGGATATCCCGCCCTGGGACAACTCCGCCATGGACGGCTATGCGGTTCGTGTCCAAGATGTCCCGAAGGAGGGGGTGAGCCTGAAGATCTCCTATGAAATCCCCGCCGGCAGCCTGCCTCAAGGGCCTCTCGGCAAAGGCTGTGCAGTGAAAATCATGACCGGAGCACCGGTGCCCCCGGGCGCAGATGCCGTGGTCAAGAGAGAAGATACCGAGGAGTACGGCGATTCGGTCGTCATCCGTACCCTTCCCCGGAAGAACGACCATATCCGTTTCTCAGGAGAAGACATACGCACAGGCGACCTGGTCCTGGAAAAGGGGACCCTGCTGGAGGCGCCCGAGATCGGCGTTCTTGCCTCTCTCAGGCGGAGCATGGTGTTCTGCCGACAGAGACCCGTAGTGGCGATCATCGCGACCGGAAACGAGGTGGCGGATCTCGATGAGGAACTCACCCAGGGCAAGATCCCGTCGTCCAACTCATTGTCCCTCATCTCACGGGTGAGGCAGCTCGGGGCGATCCCCCTGTACCTCGGGATCGCCAGAGACACGGCGGCGGACCTCAGGGACAAGTTTGCCCGGGCCTCGCGGGCGGATCTCATCCTGACATCCGGCGGAGTGTCCATGGGGGATTACGACGTGGTCCGCGATGTCATGACCGAGGGCGGCAACTCCATGGAGTTCTGGAAGGTGCGGATGAAGCCGGGCAGGCCGCTTGCTTTCGGTGTCATCAACAACATCCCCACCATCGGGCTGCCGGGAAACCCTGTATCAACCATGCTCTCGTTCGATCTGTTCGCCCGCCCCGCCATCCTGAAATTCATGGGCGCATCCATCCTCACGCTTCCCAGGGTACGGGCCAGGCTTACGGAAGGGATACGAGGCTCAAGCGACCGTCCGCAGTTTGTCCGAGCCATACTCAAGAGGTGCGGCGACGAGCTGTGTGTTTCGCCCACCGGACCGCAGGGCTCGGGCATCCTGTCCTCCATGGCCAGGGGAAACTGCTACATGATCGTTCCCCAGGGAAGCAATATCATCGAGAAGGGGGAGTATGTAGAGTGCGAGATCTTCCGTAGCTCGTGGTAATGCCGGAGAATCCCTTTTGCGGGATGGAACATCTAAAGACTCCGAAAAATACTTGTACATGCTGCAGCAGCCAATATCTTCTATGGTAAGCATTTCCTGTTGACAGCTTGAGATTTATCAGTATAAGTACCCTACTTCCTAAGCGAAACGGAGGATAGAATGCTGAGAAAAAATGAGCTCCTTGAGATTAAGGAGATCTTGGCGGAAATGAAGCACGAGATCCTCAAAAATCTGGAAGAGAGGATCAAATCGAATGATATCTCCGATCAGAGAGAAATAGGCGATATCTTTGATGATGCGGATCTTGAACAGTCCCGCGAGTTCAATCTCCTGCTCAGCACCCGGGAGAGGCAGAAGCTCGAGCAGATAGAGAATGCTCTGGTCAGAATGGAAAAGGGTGAATACGGTTTCTGTGAAGACTGTGGAGAGAATATCCCGGTGGGCCGTCTCAAGGCCATGCCGTTTGCTGTTTTATGCGTGAAATGCAAATCCGAGCGAGAGAGTATCGAAGGGCACACAACTGTGTATCTTGAGGAAAAGGGGTAGGGGATATGCCCTGTAGAATCGAGGTCGGTCTGAAACCCGGCCTCTTTGATGCTCGTGGGGAGCGGTCGAAGAAACAAATCCTGCGTGCTTTTCCGGCTCTCGACAAAAATATCTCGGTCCGCTGTATCGACGTGTATACCGTTGACGGGGAAGACCTCGACGACGCATGGATACGCGATGCATTCTGTGATCCTGTGATCCAGGACATCTCCGTCAACACCCCGCTTACCCGGGACTTCGCCTGGTACATCGAGGTGGGTTACAAGCCCGGTGTCACCGACAACGTGGGCCGGAGCGCTTCGTATGCCCTGCGTCTCATCACCTCCCGTCACTATCCCGTCTATTCCGCACGGGCATACCTTCTTTCGGGAAACTTGAGCCGTGGCCAGGCGGAGAAGATCGCGGTAGACTGTCTTGCAAACTCACTGATTCAGGATGTCCGGGTCCTGGACCAAAACGAGATCCTTCAGGTCGGGCCGCACATACCGGTCGTCTCACTGAACCATGTTCCGGCGGTTCATGAGGTATCACTCGATCTCGACGATCAGGGGCTTATCAGGCTCTCACGAGAAAAGACCCTGGCGCTGAATCTCGAAGAGATGAAGGCGATCGCCTCGTTCATAGCCGATCCTGAGGTACGGCGGATACGCGCCCAGGTGGGCCTCGGCGAAAAACTCACGGACGTAGAGCTTGAGTGCCTCGCACAGACCTGGTCGGAGCACTGCAAGCACAAGATATTCAATGCCGAGATCGACTATCAGGAAAACGGGAAGAGGGAGCGCATTTCCTCTCTCTTCAAGACCTATATCCAGGGGGCAACCCGGGACATCCGGGCCAGGGCGGGTGAAAAGGACATCTGCGTGAGCGTTTTCACCGACAATGCGGGTGTGATCCGCTTTACCGACGATTACCACCTCGTGTTCAAGGTCGAGACGCACAATTCGCCTTCCGCCCTTGATCCCTACGGCGGCGCACTCACCGGGATCGTGGGTGTGAACCGTGATCCCTTCGGCACGGGCATCGGTGCGAAGCTCATCTTCAATACCGATGTCTTCTGTTTCGCCGATCCTGCCTATGCAAAAGAACTTCCTCCCAAGATTCTCCACCCGGTCAGGATCTTCGAAGGGGTCCGGGAAGGTGTGGAACATGGAGGAAACAAGTCAGGCATACCGACGGTAAACGGCTGCATCGTCTTCGACGACCGCTATCTCGGAAAGCCCCTGGTATACTGCGGCACGGCCGGAATCATGCCCGTGCAGGTCGGAGGCGTGCCTTCCCATATCAAGGACATCAGGCCGGGCGACCTCATCGTCATGTCGGGCGGCAGGATCGGCAAGGACGGCATTCACGGCGCGACCTTCTCTTCCGAGGAGCTCCACGAAGAATCGCCCACCTCGGCCGTCCAGATCGGCGACCCCATCACCCAGAAAAAGCTCATCGACTTTCTGCTGCGGGCCCGGGACCTCGGGATGTACCGCGCCATTACCGACAACGGGGCAGGGGGCCTGTCCTCGTCGGTGGGCGAGTTGTCACAATTGAGCGGGGGCTGCCTTATCGAGCTGGACAAGCCTCCCCTGAAATACCCGGGGCTGGATCCGTGGGAGATCCTCCTATCCGAGGCGCAGGAACGTATGACACTGGCGGTCCCGCCCGATAACATCGATGCATTTCTTGATCTGTCCACACAGATGGACGTCGAATCGACGGTCATCGGTTCCTTCACCGATTCGGGATACTTCCATTGTACCTATAACCAAAAGACCGTGGCATACCTCCCGCTCGATTTCCTTCACGGCGGGGTTCCCCGTATGCAGCTCACCGCAACGTGGGAGCCGAAGACCGAGCCGGATCCCCCGACACCCGTTCCCGATGATCACAACGCCAAGCTTGAGGAAATGCTCTCCCGGCTCAACATCTGCTCTAAAGATTACGTGATCCGGCAGTACGATCATGAGGTGCAGGGCGGCTCTATCATCAAGCCGCTGGTCGGCCGGTATGCGGACGGCCCTTCCGATGCGGCGGTCATCCGTCCGATCCTGGAGATCTCTAAGGGGGTGGTCGTTTCCAACGGCATCGTCCCCAGATATTCTGACATCGATACCTACCACATGACCGCCTGCGCCCTTGACGAGGCTCTGAGAAACTACATATGCGTGGGCGGCGACCCCGGCCACTGGGCCTGCCTCGACAATTTCTGCTGGTGCGACCCGATCAGGAGCGAGCGGAACCCTGACGGCGAACACAAACTCGCCCAGCTGGTGCGTGCGAACAAGGCGCTGTACGAATATGCGGTCGCATTTTCCTGTCCCCTGATCTCGGGCAAGGACAGCATGAAAAACGACTACATCGGCCCTGGGATCAAGATATCCATCCCGCCGACCATCCTCATCTCCGTGATCGGCACCATCCCCGAGGTGGAAAAGGCCGTCACCATGGACTTCAAGAGCGCGGGCGATCTCGTATACCTGCTCGGCATGACAAGAAAGGAGCTCGGCGGAAGCGAGTATTTCGCATCATACGGAATCGTCGGGGCATCCGTGCCGAAGGTCGATGCCGAAACCGCATCTGCGAGATACCGGAATCTCCATCAGGCTATTCTAAGCTCGCTCATCGCTTCGGCCCACGATCTCTCCGACGGCGGACTGGTCGTGGCGCTGGCCGAATCGGCCTTTTCAGGCAGTCTGGGCGTGGAAATCGATCTGAAGGAAGTCGCCTGCGAACCCGGAATGAACGATACCGAGATCCTGTATTCGGAATCTCAGAGCAGGATTCTCGTTTCGGTTCCCCTGAAGCACTCCCGGGAATTCGAATCGATTTTTGCAGGCGATGCACGCCTAATCGGCAGGGTAATTCCTGAGCAGAGACTCATCATCAGATCACTTGACGGCAGGCGGCTCATCGACCGTGATCTCGAATCGCTGAAGCGGTCATGGAAAGCCCCTCTGGATTTCTGACATGGCACAGATCAAGGCGCTGGTTATCACGGGCTTCGGAACAAACTGCGAGATGGAGATGTCACATGCCTGCAGGCGTGCCGGGGCATTGAGCGATGTGGTTCACATAAGCGATGTCCTGAACGGTTCAATCCGCCTCACCGATTATCATTTCCTGAATCTGCCGGGCGGTTTCCTCGATGGAGACGATCTGGGCTCGGCCCAGGTGGAGAGCGTGAGATTGAAATATGCCAGGATTCAGACATCCGGCAGGACCCTTTTCGAGGAAATCCGAGACTTTATCGATAGGGGGATGATCATTCTGGGGGTGTGCAACGGATTTCAGGCCCTGGTGAAATCCGGACTCCTTCCGGGGAACCCGCTGGGAAAGCGCCGCGTTTCCCTCTCGTTCAACGACTCGGCCAAGTTTGAAGACCGCTGGGTAAGGCTCGCCGTGGATCCTCAGAGCCCGTGCATCTTCACCCGCGGGCTTGAGCGGCTCTTTTTGCCCGTCCGTCACGGTGAGGGAAAGTTCGTCTGCGACAGCGAAACAACGCTCAAAGAGATCAGAGACGGCCATCTTGCAGCGCTCAAATATGCGGACGATTCGTATGCCCCTACCATGGATTACCCCGCAAACCCGAACGGTTCCATAGATGCAATTGCCGGCATCTGCGATGCCACCGGCCGCATCTTCGGGCTCATGCCGCATCCAGAGGCGTTCACACACCCGGCGAACCATCCTGCCTGGACCCGCCTGAAAGAGCTTCCGGAAAAAGGAGAGGGCATGGCCATTTTCGAGAATGCGGTGAAATTTCTCAAGGGGATCATCTAGGACAGCGGGATACATCCTGATGTTCCACGTAAAACATCTGGTATAACCTCTTGATATAAATAAAATATTATCCTTAACCCGGAGATTCCGACAAGATATGAAAGCGGTCCATGATCCGGGAACCGATTGTCATGAAAAATGACCCCTCCTGACAGGTCGGCGTCGGGAGGGGTCATCACGTCCGGTTTGCCTGTCCGCTCATCACATGTATCCCGGGCGCATCCGGGAAGATCAGCGGTGTGATGCTTTAAGGGTCAATCCCTTCTCACTTTTTCCCGGCCTGCCCGAACGGAAGAACAGACCAAATATTTTGCCTGCAAGGGGCGAGCAATGAGAGGGGTTCGATTATGCTGGTGATTGCCCTGATCACGCCTCCTCGCCCACGTTTCTGGTGAAGTCAATGATCTTTTCGTTTTCCTTCATCCGGATGGCGCGCACCCCCTGCGCAGAGCGCGTCAAGGTCGTGCGTATCTGGGACACCGGCATCCGGATGATCTGTCCGGATGTGGAGATGATCATGAGCTCGTCAGTTCCCTGAACCACCCTGATCCCCACGAGGTTGCCCGTCTTTTTCGTGATATGCACCGTCAGAACGCCTTTGCCGGCCCGATTCTGGACAGGATACCTGTTCGCCGGGGTCTTCTTGCCATAGCCGAACTCGGTAAGGTTGATCACATAATCGTCGGGAGAGGTGATGACATCCATCCCGACCACCAGATCGCCCTCATCCAGATGAATGGCCCTCACACCCTGAGCCTGCCTTCCCATGACCCTGACCTGATCCTCGGAGAAGACAATGGCCTTGCCTTGGCCCGAGGCAACGATGATGTGGTCGTTACCGCTGGTGAGACGGGCGGATATCACCTCGTCCCCGGGCTCCAGGGTGCAGGCGATGATGCCGTTCTTGATGATGTTTGCAAAGTCACGGAGCATTACCCGCTTGGCATACGCCTTTGCGGTGACCATGATCACCCTGGCGTCGGCAGAGAGGTCGGACGCAACCAGGATGGCACAGATCCGCTCCTCTTTCTGCAGCGGCCGGATATTGACGATGGGAACCCCTTTCAGGGCCCTGTCGCGTTCGGGAATCTCATAGACCTTGGTGTGGTACACCCTGCCGGTATTGGTGAAATAGAGTATCGAGGCGTGGTTGGAGGCGACAAAAATATGTTCGATAAAGTCGTCCTCCGTGGCTGCGCCGCCCCGTATGCCCACCCCGCCCCGCTTCTGGGTCCGGTACTTGGTGAGCTCGGTACGTTTGATATATCCCTTTCTTGTCATGGTGACGACCATCTGCTCGTCGGGGATCAGCTCCTCGATGTCGAACTCACCGGCGGACCCGCGAACGATCATGGACCTGCGCTCGTCAGAGTATTTTTCCTTGATCTCGACGAGCTCGCCCCGGATGACATTGAGCAGCTCTTTCCGGTCGGAAAGGATCTTCTCAAGCCGGGCGATTTCCTTTAAAAGGCTTTGATATTCTTCGGTTATTTTGTCCCGTTCGAGTCCGGTGAGCCTCTGGAGCCGCATGTCGAGGATAGCCTGTGCCTGGATCTCACTCAGGTCAAACCGCTGCATGAGATTGTCCCTGGCAATCTGCGGAGTGGACGAGGCCTTGATAATGGCCACCACCTCGTCGATATTCTCCAGGGCCTTGAGCAACCCCTCAAGGATATGAACCCGTGCCTTGGCCTTGCCAAGCTCGAAGATGCTCCTGCGGGTGACGACCTCCTCGCGGAAATCGAGAAACGCCTGAAGCAGCTCCTTGATGCCCATCACCCGGGGTCTTCCGTTGTGGATGGCGAGCATGTTCATGGAAAAGGAGTTCTGGAGATTGGTGAGCTTGTAGAGCTGCTTTTCGATCACCTCGGCCTGGGCTCCCCGTTTCAGATCGATCACCACGCGCATGCCGTCCTTGTCGGACTCGTCGCGGATATTGGAGATGCCGTCGATCTTCTTGTCCTGGGCAAGGATCGCGATCCTTTCAACCAGATCGGCCTTGTTCACCGTATAGGGCACCTCGGTAATAATGATCCTTTCACGGTTGCTGTCCCGCTCGATTTCAACCTTTCCGCGCACCGTGATAATTCCCCGGCCTGTTGCATAGGCCTTCTCGATTTCGCCGTCTGAAAAGATGATCCCTCCGGTGGGAAAGTCGGGCCCGGGAACGATCTTCATGAGATCCGCCAGCCCTATTTCCGGAGAATCGATCAGAGAAATCAGGGCAGAGATGATCTCGCCGCTGTTGTGGGGGGGGATGCTCGTGGCCATTCCGACGGCGATTCCAGACGATCCGTTCAGCAGCAAAGCCGGTATACGGGTGGGAAGAACCTCCGGCTCAAGCAGGGATTCATCGTAATTCGGATGCATGTTCACGGTTTCTTTTTCGATATCCGCGAGCATTTCCTCGGCAAGACGCTCCATCCGGATTTCGGTGTATCGCATGGCAGCGGGCGGATCGCCGTCAATGGACCCGAAGTTGCCCTGGCCGTCTACAAGGGGGTAGCGCATCGAAAAATCCTGGGCCATGCGGACAATGGTATCGTATACGGCGGCATCGCCGTGAGGATGGTATTTACCGATGACATCTCCGACGATTCTGGCCGATTTCTTGTATGGACGATTGTGGGTATTGGAAAGCTCGTTCATAGCGAACAATACCCTGCGGTGGACTGGCTTAAGACCGTCCCTCACATCAGGTATGGCCCGCCCGATGATAACGCTCATGGAATAATCAAGGTATGAGCGCCTCATTTCCTGATCTATTGCTACCAAATCTATCTTCATGAATATTCCTTAATTGTGCGTAAGTATATCAGATATCCAGGTTGGTTACCTTCAAGGCGTTCTTCTCGATGAACTCTCTGCGCGGCACCACATCATCGCCCATCAGGGTGGTAAAGATCTGATCGGTTTCCACGGCGTCCTCGATGCTCACCTTGAGAAGGGACCGTCTTTCCGGGTCCATGGTCGTCTCCCAGAGCTGGTCGGGATTCATCTCGCCAAGCCCTTTGTACCGCTGCAGCGTATATCCCTTCTTGGCTTCGTCAAAGATCTTCTGCGCCGCCTCTCGAAGGTTGGGCACCACGAAGGAGGTGGAGTTGGAGACGATCGTAAAGGGCGGACGCCCGATCCTTTTGAGCTGTGAATGGATCTTCTGAAGTTCCTCAAAACCCTTGGTCTCGAAAAGCTTCTGATCGATGATAGTCTCCTTGCGCAGGCCGTTTTTCACGGTGTGAAATATCACCTGATCTTCGAGGACATCTGAAGTAAACGGTCCGAGATTAGGGAACCATTCACGTATGACCTGCTTGATGCCCTCATTGATCCCCGCGGCGTTGAAAACATCCCTGAACAGCTCCGGATCGAGATACGAAGACGACTGGATGACCCGCTCGTCCATATTCCGGTGTTCATAATTCATGAGAATGCTTTTGCGTCTATTGATAAGCTTGATGTAGCGAGAGAGCTCGGAGCCGGTTATCTCTGTCTCTCCTTTGAGCACGATATCCTTCACCGCGTTTTTCATGAGAAACTCGTCCATCAGCTCTTCATTGAGAAGGTACCAGAGCTTCTTTCCCTTGGCGATCTTGAACAGAGGGGGCTGAGCAATGTAGAGGTGACCCCTCTCGATGATCTCCGGCATCTGCCGGAAGAAAAAGGTGAGCAGCAGCGTCCTGATATGCGCGCCGTCAACGTCGGCATCAGTCATGATGATGATTTTATGATACCGGAGCCTGGAGATGTCGAAATGGTCAGAGCCTATTCCAGTGCCAAGAGCGGTCACGAGCGACTTGATCTCCTGATTGGAGAGCATCTTATCGACCCGGGCCTTCTCCACATTGAGGATCTTTCCTCTCAAGGGGAGGATCGCCTGATTCTTCCGGTCGCGGCCCTGCTTTGCGCTGCCGCCGGCAGAGTCGCCCTCGACGATGAAGAGTTCGCTGAGAGCCGGATCTTTCTCCTGACAATCAGCAAGCTTGCCGGGGAGGAGCGTGTTCTCGAATGCGGATTTCCGCCTGGTGAGCTCACGGGCCTTTCTGGCCGCCTCGCGCGCCTGCGCGCTGTCGATGATCTTCTTGATGATGATGGCGGCGTCGTTGGGGTTCTCGTTGAAATACTGGCTCACGGCATCGTTCGTGGCACTCTCGGTGATGCCGGATATCTCGGAGTTGCCGAGCTTTGCCTTGGTCTGTCCTTCAAACTGGGGACGCGGAAGAAGTACGGAGATCACGGCGCACAGGCCCTCCTTGGTGTCGTCTCCAAGGATCGTAACCTTGGAATTCTTCAGAAGGCCCTTGTCCTTGCCGTATGCATTGATCGTCCTCGTCAGCGCTTTGCGGAAGCCCACCACATGGGTTCCACCGTCGTGAGTGTTGATATTATTCGCGAAGGAAAACACACTCTCAGAATACGAAGTGTTATACTGGAACACGCATTCGACAACCACATCGCCCTTGGTCTTTTTGAAGTAGATGGGGGGGTGAATGGGCTTTTTCTTCGCGTTCAGGTATTTCACAAAATCAATGAGGCCCTCATTAAAGTGGAAGACCTCTGTTGTATCGGTCCGTTCATCCTCAAGCTCTATCCTCAGGCCCTTGTTGAGAAAGGCCATCTCACGCAGGCGGTTTGCAAGGATATCGAACTCATATGTGGTCACCTCAAAGATGTCGGGATCGGGTTTGAAATGGACCGTGGTGCCGGTGCGTTCGGTCTTTTCCTTCCTGATGAGATCGGTCACGGGAACGCCCTGTTCATAGGTCTGAGTATAGACGTAACCGTCACGGTACACCTCGATATCCAATCTTTCGGAAAGCGCATTGACCACGGAAACACCAACACCGTGCAGGCCTCCGGATACCTTGTAGATGGAATTATCGAACTTGCCTCCGGCGTGCAGGGTCGTCATGACAACCTCGACCCCTGGCCTTCCGGTGTCCTGATGGATATCGACCGGCACACCTCTTCCGTTGTCGGATACCGTGATGCTCTCATCCATATGGATGGTCACCTTGATGTTGTCACAGTATCCAGCCGTGGCCTCGTCGACGCTGTTGTCCACAACCTCGAACACGAGATGATGCAATCCCTGGCTCGAGGTCGATCCAATATACATGGCCGGCCGAAGCCTGACCGCTTCGAAGCCGCCCAAGACTTTGATATCCTTAGCTGTATAGCCTTCTACCGAATTATTTTTCATTCCTCTCTTTCCTGTTCTTTCTAAAAACGCATGGGCATGATGACCCACTTGCTTTCCGTTATTCCGCTATCAGTGATCATGCACGGGCCCTGCGAACCCTTCAGGTGAATCTCTGTCTCTCCCTCGATGAACGAAAGACAGTCCATGAAATATCGCGGGTTGAAATTGATATCGAGCTCATCTCCATGAAGAACGGATGGAATAGGCGTTTCAACCTCTCCCTGGTCGGGATTGCTTGCAAAGACAATGGTCCGGTCTTTGTGGAAGGAAAACCGGACACAGTTGGATATGTCGGAAACCATGGCGGCGCACACCTTCAGGACAGAATGCAGTTCCTGGGCGTTTATCCTGGTGGTGATGGGGAAGGCCTCAGGTGACACAACGCTCTGATAATCCGGAAATTTACCATCGATGAGGCGAACGGTGGCCAGGGTATCCGGGGAGGTATAAAATATTGAGTCCCTTGTCAGGAGAACACGTGAACCTTCCTCTTTATTGTCCATGAGCCGCTTCAATTCCTGCAGGCCTTTCCTGGGAACGATGATTCCACCGCCCATGTCGATGTGTTCGCCGGTGTAGTAGCGTACGACTGAGAGCCTCCGGGTATCGGTGGATACCATTTCAATGTATCCCTTGCCGGTTTCGTCTCTGCCGGAGGTGAGCAAGACGCCTCCGAGGGTATACTTGCTGTCGCTCTCTGATGACGAAGGAATGGAGAAAATGGTCCTCTCGATCATGGGCTTCATGATAGAGAGATCGACCGAGTAACCGTGATCCATATCCATGAACTCGACCATGGGATACTCTTGAGCATCCATCACATTCATCTTGATCCGGTTATTCTCCGCTATGATATGGGCATGAGAGCCGTCATCAACCCAGAACTCGACCATCTGTTCAGGGAGCTCGCGGATGATGTCGTAAAAGCTCTTGCCATTGATAGCGCAGGCCCCGGTCTGAATGACCTCGCACGGAGAATTCACCTGGATGGAGGTATGGAGGTCGGTTGCCTTCACCTGAAGCGAATCTCCCGATATCTCAAGAAGAATATGACTCAAGATGGGCAGAGTCGATTTTTTCTCCGTGAATCCCTGCACCTTTGCCAGCATGTTCTGTAGAAGGGTTTTTTGAATCTTACATTTCATTTTTTATTCCCCCTATGTAATAGTAAAAAATATTATACGGTGTCAACATGTTCATATCTCAATTAAGACAATGTTATTACAAGAAAATTTCGCTTCAAAACCAGGTCTAAAACTTATCGACATACGCCCTGTTCGGCCTGCAATTGTCGATATGTCTGCAAACAATTGCATCAGATCGGGACCTCTTGTTCACAAATCGCTGCGACAATTCGAGAGAGCTCATCGCGGGATGTAATATTGATAACGATCTTCCCTCTGCGCTTTCTCCAATCGCAAATGACCTTTGCCGAGAGTTTCTCGGAAAGAAGAGAGGAGAGATGATCAAAATAGGGATCAGTCTTTTTAACCCCTTTCTTCTTCTCCTTGTTGTCCAAACCAGAGGCATAACGCTCGGCCTCCCTGACGCTCAATGACTGGCTGACGATCCGGTTCAGGAGAGAAATCTGACCGGCCAAGCTCTCCACCATAAGAATTGCACGGGCATGGCCGGTTGTGATCTTGCCTTCTCGCAAGGCCTGCTTCACCTCCTCAGGGAGATGGACCAGGCGCATGGAATTCGTTACGGTCGAACGGTCTTTGAGAACAGCATCGGCGATTTCCTGATGGGTCAGGCCAAACTGTTCTTTCAGCGTATAGTAAGCCTCGGATTCCTCCATAGGGTTCAAGTCTTCTCGCTGAAGATTTTCAATGAGCGATATCTTGAACGCCTCGGCATCGGGAATGTCCCTTACAATGGAAGGTATCTTCTGGATACCGGCGAGCTTGCACGCCTGATACCTCCGCTCTCCAGCGATGATCTCATAGCGGGTATTCATTCTCCTGACCAGGATGGGAGAAATGAGACCATGGCTCTTGATGGATGCGGCAAGCTCTGCAATGGACTTCTCGTCAAATGATTTTCTCGGCTGTATAGGATTTGGATAAATCTCATCAACCGGGATTTCGATAACCTGGGCACCGTCTTCCTGAACGCTGTCAGCAAAGATGGCGTCGATACCTCTCCCCAAACGGGATTTAGACTTCATGATCGGCCTCCATTTTGAGGATTTCTTTTGCCAGCATCAGATAGTGCTGTGCCCCCTTCGAAGAAATATCATACAGGCAGATCGGGACGCCGAAACTAGGGGCCTCACACAAGCGGATATTTCTCGGGATAATGGTGCGAAACACCTGGGAATCAAAGTGAGCCCTCACATTCTCGGCGATATCATGACTGAGCCGGGTGCGGGAGTCGAACATGGTGAGAAGGAAGCCTTCGATACTCAGACTCGGATTGAGCCGTTTTTTTACGAGCCGGAAGGTGTTCATGAGACTCTTCAGACCCTCCAGGGCATAATATTCACACTGAACAGGAACCAGGAGAGAGTGAGCAGCAGTGAGGGCGTTGAGGGTGAGGAGCCCGAGCGATGGAGGGCAGTCGATCACGATGAAATCGAATTTTTGAGTCATCCCGGCCAGGGAACGGGAAAGGATACGCTCGCGGAAGGGAACATCCATCAACTCCACCTCAACCCCAACGAGATCAGTATGACTCGGCATGATGAAAAAGTTTCGGAGTCTCGTCTCCTGGATCACGGAATCGGCATCTTTCTGCCCGATCATCACATGGTATACATGAGAAGAAAAAGAGTCCGGGTTAAAACCAAGACCAGTGGTAGCATTTGCCTGGGGATCAAGATCGATCAACAGGGTTCGTTTCCCGAGCAATGCCAGGGAAGAACCGAGATTGATGGATGTAGTGGTCTTCCCGACTCCGCCTTTTTGATTGGATATACTTATGATCTTCGGACGCACTATGATGATCTACCATAAAAGAATACTTTTTTGAATAAAAAAGTTTCACGTGAAACAATACAGATAACATTTGAATTAAACAATGAATTTTTAATAAAATAATGAGAAAGAGGAGGGTCCTCCCTCCTGGTTCGATTCAGATGATACCCTATCTCTGGCTGTTTATCGGGGAAAGAACCGGATGATGATGATAATGAAGAGCAGGATCACCGTAATCCATGCCCCGGTGATATCGCTTCTGCGTACGATGACATGCTCTTTCAAGGCGGAGAGACCAGACCCTAATACCTCTGTATGTACCAGGCTCTCCAGGTCCGAGATGATATCCTGAAATCCGGCAAAGCTATTCGGGATGAGGAAGCTCCTCTTATTCGTCGTCAGGGATATGAACTGCCTGGATCCCATGGTTATGCCATCAAGGCGCACGATATCGCCTATGGGGATCTTTCTCGGGCCGAGTATACCCCCGATGGTGACTGCGGAATCGGTGATCCGTACCTTGCGCAGCAGATTGTTGAGGGTAAGGATATAGAAAAGAATCATGAGTGCCAGGGCCATCAACAGAATAGAGAGCTCGAAGCCGGACAATATCACATCTACGAAGATGGGTATGGACAAAAGAGTGGCAAGGATCATGGGAATCTGCAGGTTCTTTTTTATCTTGTAAACCCTATTCATGTTTACTATACTACATGAAATACCTGGTGCTGGCAAGGGTTGCTATGTTGAATTTCACGGTCAATCTTGCAAAAAAAGCCGGAGAGTATCTTAAGGAGAACTTCGGGAAAAAGCTGAACGTCGAGCACAAGGGCAGAATCGATCTGGTGACCCAGATCGACCGGAACTCCCAGGACATAATCATCGAGGGGATCGAACGTGAGTTCCCACATCACACCATCATCGCCGAAGAAGGGGTAAACAAGACAACCGGGCATGAATACACCTGGTTCGTCGATCCCCTTGACGGAACCGTGAATTTCGTCCATGGGATCCCCTTCTTCTGTGTTTCTCTCGGTGTCTTCAAAGGGAATAAGCCCTACATCGGGGTATGCTACAATCCTATGAGCGGCGATCTTTTCTCCGCTCAATCCGAAAAAGGGGCCTTCCGTAACGGTGAAAAAATAACCGTCTCTCGTGCCTCCCATCTCATCGACTCGCTTGTGGTTACGGGGTTTCCCTACTCACTGACCGGGCTTGATGATTCGATGTCGCGTTTCAGTAGAATCCTTCGCGAGGTGCAGGGGATCCGGAGGTTCGGATCCGCCGCCTTGGACTTGTGTTTTGTGGCATCGGGGTCTTTCGATGGATTCTGGGAGGTCGGTCTCCATCCCTGGGACCTGGCCGGCGGGGTGGTTGTTCTCCTGGAGGCCGGAGGCAGGGTTACCGGTTTTTCCGGAGAAGAATTCGATCCGTACCACGGTGACATCCTTGCAAGCAACGGGAATATCCATGATGATTTAAGGAGGCTCATGTAGCGTGAACCTGGTCGACTCCCACAATCACCTCCATTTCAACGACTTCCGGCAAGACCGCTCCAAGGTGATGGACAGGGCCCGCCAGGCAGGGGTAAAAGCCATGCTTCTGGTAGGCATCGATCCGGATGACACCCGCCGTGCGCTCGCAACGGCGGAAACAGGGGATGGTCTTTTTGCAAGCGTCGGCATCCATCCACAGATGGCAGGCGTGTTTTCTTCGGAGGATGTGCTCGCACTTGAGCCACTGACACAAAACGACAAGATCGTCGCTGTGGGGGAGACCGGTTTCGATCTGTATCGCACGCCGGACACGGAGAATCGGCAGAAAGAGCTCTTCAGGGCTCATGTCGAGCTTGCCAGAACGTGCTCGCTCCCTCTGATCATCCATGATCGTGACGCTCACCGGCATACCCTGGATCTGCTGGATGAAGAGAATGCCTGGTCCCTTGGCGGTGTGTTTCATTGTTTTTCCGGAGACGCCGACATGGCCGAATATATCGTCGGCAAGGGGTTTTTCCTTTCCGTGCCGGGCGTTCTCACCTATAAAAATGCCGCAGTACTCAGGGATGCGGTGAAGGTCTGTCCGTTGGAAGCTCTCCTTGTGGAAACGGATGCGCCGTACCTTGCCCCTGTTCCCTATCGGGGGAAGAGGAACGAGCCTTCCTTTCTGATCGAGACGATCAGGGAGCTGGCAGCGATCAGAAAAATCGACGCTGAACGGATGGCCGAGATCACGACGGAGAACTTTTTCCGTCTGTTTACGAGGGCGAACAGATCAGGCTGAAATGAACCCGATTTGCGCGTTATCGAGCCTGACCGCCCGCAAGAGAACGTTCGGGTTCGTCTCTGCGGGCCGCTTAGCCTCGTGCGTGATCGAGCTGACGCAATTGAAGGGGGCAGAAAACCCTCCAGATTCCAAGTCCGCCTCAGGCGTACTCTGGAGATGAGGGCACAGTAACGGTAAACGTTTTTTCTTGAGGCAGGGTCGAAGGGCTTACCCTTCAAATGACCCATGCCATATGAATCACGGGTGAAAAGGAGGCACGATATGCTCAAGCGTCTGGAAGTCAGAACCACGGGCAAAACCCAGTTTGTCGATATAACGGCGAATATCAGGAACGTATTGAAAAGCGAGCATGTGTCCAGCGGCCTGGTCCTTGCTTATGTCCCCCACACCACCTGCGGGATCACGATCAACGAAAACGCCGATCCTGCCGTGAAAGAAGACATCCTTGCAACCCTGGAGCGCCTAGTCCCCCGTCAGGGGGATTACCGGCATCTGGAGGGGAATGCAGATGCTCACATCAAGGCGAGCCTCATGGGGTTTGATGTCATGCTCATCGTAGAAGGGGGCGCGCTGGTCCTGGGGACATGGCAGGGTGTCTTTCTCGCCGAGTTCGACGGACCCAGGAACCGCTCGGTCCTCCTGAAGATCATTCCCGATACGAACAGCTGAGGAAGAGATCATCGCCCCGCCGGCTCGTGGAAAATCCATTGCGTATGGGGCCAGCTCTTGCAGATAAGAGAGTTGAAATCACATGCAATGAATGGTATAGTCCATTCACATCAAAAAATTCTTCTTCAAACCCTAGGAATCCCTTAGCCTTGAGGTTTGCTAAAGATTTGTTGACAAACCATAGGGCATATTCTATTAGAGTAACTCAGTGCGGGCATAGCTCAGTTGGTAGAGTGTCAGCTTCCCAAGCTGAATGTCGCGGGTTCGAATCCCGTTGCCCGCTTTTGATACACGTATGGGAAGCGAAAGAACAGGAATGTGGGGGATACGAAGTGGGCGATAGCCCACTTTTTTATTTCATAATGAAGCAGACAGAACAGGAGAAAAAATTATATAAGCTGGTGGCGCCGGAAGTGGCCGTGATGGGCTTTGAGCTCATCGACATGGACTTTTCCCGGGGACTCCTGCGTATCACCATCGACAAGCCGGGCGGGGTCACTCTGGACGATTGCGTTTCAGTCAACCGCAGGGTAAGTCTGCTTTTGGATACGAACGATCCCATCGAGGGGTCGTACCGGCTTGAGGTATCGTCGCCGGGCCTCAACCGGAGGATCAAGACGCTGAAGGAATTCGAGCACTTTGCCGGGAGAAAGGTAAAAATACAGACGAGAGAGGGAACATTCCGGGGAACAATCAAGGGATTGGCAGAAGAAAGTGTTCTGATTGACATAGACGGCACGCAACAGGAGGTGCCGTTTATGGATATCCAGAAGGCCAATCTGGAATTCGATCTCTAGGAGAAGGTATGGTTTTAAATCTTTCAAAAGTCATTGAGTTGATCGTAAAGGAAAAGGGCCTCAGGGAAGAAGACCTGGTGCAGGTGGTAGAGGCTGCGGTGCAGAGTGCTGCCAAAAAGGTCTATGGCGATTACGACAACATCGAAGCGCACTATAACCCTGAGCTCGACGAGGTGGAGGTCTTCCAGTTCAAGGTTATCTCTGAAGAGGTTGAAGATCCGAATACCCAGATATCTCTCAAAGAAGCTCGAAAGCTCGATCCCAACTGCCAGATCGGCGATGAGCTCGGAGAGAAGCTCGATTCCTCCAAACTGGGGAGGATCGCCGCCCAGAGCGCCAAGCAGGTGATCGTGCAGAAGGTGAAGGAAGTTGAGCGCGACGCGGTTTATAACGAGTTCATCGACCGGAAGGGCGAGCTGGTATCGGGCTTCGTACACCGGTTCGACAGGCGCGATGCCATTGTCAACCTCGGGAAGGCCGAGGCGATCCTGCGCGAAAAGGAAATGATCCCTGGTGAGTCCTTCAGGAGGGGCGACCGCATTCAGGCCCTTATCCTGGACGTGACCAAGTCGTTGAGAATGCCGCAGATAGAACTCTCCCGCACCCATCCGAGGTTTCTCGTCAAGCTCTACGAGATGGAAGTACCGGAGGTCACCGAGGGAATCGTGGAGATAGTAGCGGTAGCGCGGGAGCCCGGGGTTCGGGCGAAGATCGCTGTGCGCTCGCACGACCCCAAGGTGGATCCGGTGGGAACCTGCGTCGGCGTAAAGGGAGCACGGGTGCAGAATGTGATCCAGGAGCTGAAAGGCGAGAGGCAGGATATCGTCGTATGGTCGGAAGATCCGGTCAGGTTCGTCTGCAATGCCCTTTCTCCCGCCCGGGTGTCAAAGGTGATTGTGGACAAGTCTGCCTGGAGCATGGATGTGGTCGTCGCGGATGATCAGCTCAGCCTTGCCATCGGGAGAAAGGGACAGAATGTCAGGCTTGTGGCCAAGCTCACGGGCTGGAAGATCGATGTCCGCTCCGAGCATGCCGAAGAGAGCGTTTCTTCCGAGGAGGGCACGGCATTGACCAGCATCAATGAACTCGATGAATCGCTGGCTGAAGCCCTGATGGAAGCCGGTTATCGGACCATCGAGGATCTGGCCAAGGCAAAGGAGGAAGACCTCCTGGAGTTTGAAGGAATCGATGAAAATCTGGCGAGAGAGCTGATAAAAAAGGCATCGGTGGGAGTGAGTGGATAGCAGACACCAACCACAGAGACAGTGTGTCGGATGCAGAAAGGTCCGGCCCAAGACGGAACTGCTTCGGTTTGTCAGCAGACCTTCGGCGGAAGCCGTCTTTGACCGGGAAGGCCGCCTGGAGGGCAGGGGCTTTTACCTCTGTCCCGGTGAGCAGTGCTTTGTAAAGGCCTACAAGAATAAAAGGGTGAGATCCAGCTATTTTCGGAAACGAGAGCAGGTAAACGAACTTATTTATGAGGTGCGGGAAGAATTATCGAACATGATCAAAGAAGACCTCATACGGTGTAAGAAAACGGCCTATCTGAAGGATGGCCTGCGTGAAGAGAAAACTGTCCGGGAGGACGACCTGGTACTGTATTGTGGCGATAATCCCCCGGACGAGAAAGTGGGAACGCATACGGCTGCACGAGCCGGCGGGGCAAAGGTCTACCGCCTGCCTGAGGGTTGTGAATGCAGCAGTACGTGGCTGATCGTGAGCAGTGAGTGCCCGATCGCTCCACGGCTGGCGATGAATCTGCAGAAGTATGATTTGCTTTCTTCCAAGGGGCTGGCAAGATGAAAAAGATGCGGGTTTTTGAATTAGCAAAAGAGTTGAACATCGATGCAAGGGAGCTGATGAAGGTTGCGAAAGACCTTGCGATATCGGTCGAGAACAATATGAGCCTGATCGATGTGCACGATATCGGAAGGATAAAAAAGCGGTTCGTGAAAGAGACCGAAAAGCAGCCCGATGAGCTTCCGCAGGAATCGTATGTTGAAAAGCGCGTCAGCGCCAACATTATCAGGCGCAGAGCCCGGGTCGCCCCCTCTCCTGAAAAGCAGGTGGTGGAGCCTTCCGAGCCCGAAGAGGTGACGGCCGTAGAAGCCGTCGAGGAAAAGCCCGAGAAGAAAGAGCAGAAAAAAGCCCCGAAGCCGGTTGAGGAAGAGCAGCCCGCTGCCGCAGAGGCAGAGACTCCGAGCGTTCCTGCCGGCGAAGCCGCTGAGGTGGCGCCGGAACCGGCAGTTCCGCAGGAAGGGCCTGTTGCTGCGCCTTCGGTTCCCGAGGAAAGGCCTGAAGCCCCTGCAGAGGAGCAGCCCCGCGAGAAAGAAGCTCCAGAGGTGAAGCCTGCGCCTCCTGTGCCTTTGGAGGAAGAAAAGGAAGCGGAAAAGAAAGAGGAGAAGAAAAAGAAGGAAAAGAAGAAGGGCAAGAAGGTCAAGGCCCCCGAGATCATCGAGCTTCCTGAGGAAGGGGAAGACGACATAGCCCGCCATGCCGCGAAGAAGTTGAAGAAGCCGAAGGAGAAAGAGAAGGAAGTATACACCCAGAGCGACCTCTACGGCTCGGAAAGGACCGTGTTCGGCAAAAAGCAGAAGAAGCGGAGAGATAGAAGGGCCGCGGCACAGTCCATGCAGGCCAGGAAAAAGAAGATCCGCATCGGAAGAGCCGTCACAGTCTCCAGCCTCGCGAAAGAAATGGGGGTCAAGGCCTCGGATGTCATCCGCATCCTCATGGATCTCGGCGTCATGGCCAACATGAACCAGTACATCACTGCGGACGAGGCATCGTTTGTCGCTTCCGAGCTCGGCTTCGAGGTGGAAGAGGTCCGCGATGAGATCAAAGAAACCTATCTCGTTCCTCCCACCTTTTCACCGGAGGAGCTCGAACCCAGGCCTCCGGTCGTTACGGTCATGGGTCACGTCGACCACGGCAAGACCTCCCTGCTGGATGCCATCCGGCAGGAAAATGTCATCGACAGCGAGTATGGCGGAATCACCCAGCACATCGGTGCATACCAGGCCCGGTGTAACGGGAAGACCATCACCTTCATCGACACGCCCGGGCACGAGGCGTTTACCTCCATGCGTTCGAGGGGGGCTCAGGTGACGGACTTCGTGGTGCTCGTGGTGGCTGCGGACGACGGGGTTATGGACCAGACAAGAGAGGCGATAAATCACGCCCGGGCAGCGAACATTCCCATCCTGGTGGCGGTCAACAAGATCGACAAGCCAGGCGCCAATCCCCAGAGGGTCAGGGAGCAGCTTGCAGAGATCGGACTTGTCCCGGAAAGCTGGGGCGGCGATACAATCTTCGTCGATGTGTCCGCAAAGAACCGCATCGGAATCGACGATCTGCTGGAAATGATCCTTCTGCAGGCAGAGGTTCTGGATATCAAATCATCCCGAAAAGACGGGGCGCGCGGCGTCGTGCTGGAATCAAAGCTCGATAAGGCCAGGGGTCCCATGGCGACAGTCCTTATCCAGAGCGGCGAACTCAAGCGCGGCGACACCTTTGTCGTGG
Source organism: Candidatus Phosphitivorax anaerolimi (assembly GCA_001896555.1). Taxonomy (GTDB): domain Bacteria; phylum Desulfobacterota; class Desulfomonilia; order UBA1062; family UBA1062; genus Phosphitivorax; species Phosphitivorax anaerolimi. The sequence continues at coordinate 215,839 of MPOS01000034.1, read as the reverse complement.
GTTCCACATGGGGCAGGGCCAGGGGGATGTTCGACTTTACCGGGAAGCCTATCTCTCAAGCCACTCCCGCCATGCCGGTTGAGATCATCGGATTTTCCGAGCTCCCCTCTGCCGGAGATACCTTCTTTGTCGTTCCCAATGAAAAGAAGGCAAAGGACATTGTCTCGTATTTCCGTGAGAGCAATGAGATCCAGCGGCAGCAGAGACAGGAGCCCAAGGAAAAGGTCACCCTGGAAGATCTCTATAGCCAGGTGAGGGAAGGAAAGATCAAGGATCTCAACCTCATTATCAAGGGGGATGTCCACGGCACCGTAGAGGCCATCCAGAACACGGTGACGGGGATTGACACCGGCGAAGATCTGAGGGTCAACGTCATCCATTCTGCTGTGGGCGGCATCACCGAAAACGACGTCCTGCTCGCCTCGACGGCGGATGCCATCGTGATCGGCTTCAACGTGCGGCCCGAACCGACCGCCAGTGCCCTGGCCAAGAAATACAATGTTGAGATAAAGCTCTACACCATCATCTATGATCTTATCGAAGACATCAAAAAGGCCCTCAAGGGCATGCTCGAGCCGGTATACGAAGAGATCGTCCAGGGCCGCGCCCAGGTGAGAGATCTGTTCAAGGTGCCCAAGGTCGGCACCATCGCCGGATGCATGGTGACCGAAGGGCAGATCACAAGGGGAGCGAATGTCCGGCTGCTGCGCGACAATGTCGTTGTCTTCGAGGGCAAGGTGGATTCCCTCAAGCGCTTCAAGGAAGATGTGCGCGAGGTGCAGAGCGGCTATGAATGCGGCATCGGCCTGAGCGGGTTCAACGACATCAAAACGGGCGACGTCATCGAGGCCTACACTCATCAGAAGGTAGAGGCGGAGATCGAGTGATCATCGGCGCCTGTGAGATCAGACTCAGGATCATAGGGGCGCGGTCCCTCAAGGAGAAGCGCAAGACCCTCAAATCCATGAAAGACCGTGTTTCCAAGATGAACATCTCCATGGCCGAGGTGGATGATCAGGACAAGTGGCAGGCCGCCACCCTGGGGTTTGCCCTGGTCAGCAACGATTCCTCGTACGTGAATTCGGTTTTGGACAAGATCTTTTCGTTCCTTTCTGAGTTTCCGGATGCAGAGGTGGTCGACCGGAAAATGGAGATCATACACATATGAAGCTGGTTACCAAGAGGCAGGCACGGGTCGGCGACCTCATCAGGCAGACCATTGCCGAGCTCATTCAACGCAAGGTAAAAGACCCCCGGGTAGACGGGGTGACCATTACCGGCGTCGAGGTCAGCGTCGATCTCCGGGTGGGGCGGGTGTTTTACTGCATCTCGGATCCCGAGCGGCAGGAACAGGCCCAGCAGGGCCTTCAGAGCGCCGCCGGTTTCTTGAGGCGCGAGTTGAGCAGGCAGCTTCGAATAAAGCACGTGCCGGAGCTGACATTCATGTACGATGCATCCTTCGATTATGGATCGAGGATAGACGAGATTCTGGAAAAGCTTGATAAGGATGAAAAACCGGATAGCTGAAATCATACATCAACACGACCGCTTTGAGATCATCACCCACGAGGGCCCTGACGAAGATGCCGTCGGCTCAAGCCGTGCCCTTGCCCATGCCCTGAACTCACTGGGAAAGTCCGTGCGCCTGATCTACCCCACCCCCATTCCCGAACCCCTGCTGTTCACCGCAGAACCCAGGCAGAAAAAGGGGATAGTACCCGAAATTTCCATCCTTCTCGATGTCTCCGACGTGAAGCTCCTTGGCGGGGTCAATCCCCAGGGGAAGGTCGTGGTGATCGACCACCATCGCACCAACGGCACATACGGCGAAGCATCCTGGATCGATTCGCAGAAATCGTCCGCCTCGGAGATGGTTTATGACCTGATACGGGAGCTTGCTGTGGAGATCACCCCCGCGATCGCCTCCAACATCTACATGGGCATTTTCGGCGATACCGGCGGGTTTATCCACGCGAACACCTCGCCCAGGGTGTTCAAGGCGGCCTATGAGCTCACCAAGGCAGGGGCGGATGCGAGCCAGATCGCCTATCGGTTGAAGCGTACCAGGAGTTTGAAATACTATCACATCCTCTGTCTGGTCATGGACAGGCTCGTGCAGTCGGGAAGAATATACGGCAGTTATATCCGCTATCAGGATTTCGGGGTCATCCGCGCGAACCCGGACGACGCCTCCGGGATCGTCGAGGAGCTGGCCTCTCTCTCCGGGGCTGAGATGGTGGTGCTCCTGCGTGAATTGAACCCGGACACCGTTCACGGCTCCATCCGGAGCAAAGGCTCCGATGCAGCGCTGAAAACGGCCCGGGCCTTCGGAGGGGGCGGGCACGGCATGGCTGCGGGATTTACCCAGAAAGGCCGGGCCGACGAACTGATCGAACAGGTGATCGAGGAAGGAATGAAGTGGGTAAGCAAGGCGTAGTACTCATAGACAAGCCCAAGGACGTCACGTCGCGCAGGGTGGTCGATGAGGTCATGAAGGCCCTGAAGGTGAAGCGGGCCGGGCACTTCGGCTCACTGGACCCCTTTGCCACCGGACTCCTGTGCATCGGGGTCGGGCAGGGCACCAAGCTGCTTCCCTTCATGAACGCCCACCAGAAAGAGTACCTTGCGACCATCGGATTCGACATGTTCACTGATACGGACGACGTGACCGGAGAGCCCATCGAACATTTCACCAACGTCTCCGTGGATGTCGAATCCGTCCGGAAATGGTTCCGCGAACATACGGGCTGGATCAATCAAACCCCGCCCCGGTATTGCGCCCAGAAGTTCCAGGGACGCCCCCTGTACAAGCTGACACGGGCGAATATTGATATCCCGCCGAGGGAAAAGCAGGTCCATATCGAAAGGGTGGATATCCTGTCCCACGGGGCCGACTGGGTGGATGTCCGTATCGTCTGCTCCCGCGGGACATACATCCGGTCCATTGCCCGCGACCTGGGGGCTTCCCTGGGGTGCGGGGGCTACCTGAGGGAGCTCAGGAGACTGCGCAGCGAAGGATTCCACGTGGACGACGCCATGACGCTGCAAGAGCTGAAAGAGAAGGCGGGAAAAGGGGAAGAGGTCATCATCCCTCTTTCCCGTGCGCTGCATATCCAGAAGGTGCGGGTCACTTCCATGGGGCAGAAGGGGATCCTGGACGGAAATCCCATCCAATCGTCCTGGGTTCTTGATACGGTGGAGAACTCCGAGGGAAACTATGTCGCCGTAGTCAATGGGGACGATCAGCTTCTCTGTGTGGCGCGGCATCAGCCCTCGGGGGGAATTTGGGGCTATATTGAGCGAGGGTTCCGTCCGGATTAGCTATTTACAGTAGATCAGATGGTATGTTAAGTTCCCTCGTTGCCCATAAAAAGAGAATAAACGGTCATTAGGAGGACAAAGAAGTGGGTTTAAGCGTAGAAGAAAAGAAAGAAGTCATCAATCAGTTCAAAAGACATGAGAGCGATACAGGTTCCCCTGATGTTCAGGTTGCGATACTGACGAAGCGGATCAACACGCTCACCGAACATTTCAAGGTTCACAACAAAGATCACCATTCCCGGAGAGGACTGCTGATGCTTGTCGGACAGAGGAGGAGGCTTTTGAATTACATAAAAGGCCGTGATATCAAAAGATATAGGGAACTCCTCGAGTCCCTGAACCTCAGGAAGTAGGAGATATCATGAAAATCGAAGCAAGAGGCACGGGCGCGCCGCTGATCTTTTCCGTTGGAGAAGTTGCCAGACAGGCGGGCGGTTCTGTTTTAGTCCACCAGGGAGACAGCGTGGTCCTCGTTACCGCGACTGCAGCGGCTGAAGAGCGCAAGGGAGTGGATTTTCTTCCCCTGGTAGTGGACTATCAGGAAATGAGTTATGCCGCCGGGAGAATCAAGGGGGGCTTCATCAAGAGAGACGGGCGTCCCGGCACCCAGGAGATACTCACTGCACGTGCCATAGACAGGCCCATCCGGCCTCTGTTCCCCAAGGGTTTCCGCAACGAGACCCAGGTGATTGCCATGGTGCTCTCTGCAGACCCAGCATTCACACCCGACATACTCGCCCTGAACGGGGCTTCGGCCGCCCTGCATATCTCGAACATTCCCTTCAGCACCCCAATCGGCGGCGCACGGGTCGGGCTCATCGACGGCACATTCGTGATCGATCCGTCGGTTTCTCAGCTCGAAAAGAGCCTGATGGAGCTCATCGTGGTGGGTACGCGCGACGCCATCGTCATGGTTGAGGGAGAGGCGGGAGAGTTGCCGGAAAGCACGATCCTCGATGCCATCAAGTTTGCGCATACCAGGATCATCGAGGTCATCGATGCGATCGAGGAGCTCCGGGAAAAGGCCGGAAAGCCGAAGATGCCGTATACCCCTGCCAGAGAGGACGAGGAACTCTACCGGAAGATCAGAGAGACCATGGCGCCGAGGATCGAGGGCATGGTATCCGGCTCTTACACGAAGCAGCAGCGGCACGCGCTTGTCGATCAGCTTCGTGCGGAAATAATCGAGGCCTTCTCAGACCGCACAGAAGAGGAAGACGCCCTGGTCAGCGGCGTCTTTGATGCCGTGGAGAAGGATATCATCCGGAAAATCATGAAGGAGCGGAAGATCAGAATCGACGGCAGAAGCTTCGACGAGATCAGGCCCATCGACTGTCAGGTGGGGATACTGCCGCGTACGCATGGTTCGGCCCTCTTTACGCGGGGTGAGACGCAGGCGCTCGCAACCACGACCCTGGGAACCCCCCGGGACGAGCAGCGGGTGGAAACCCTGCTGGGAGAGACGACGAAATCGTTCATGCTCCACTACTCATTCCCGCCGTTTTCCGTGGGAGAGGTCCGGATGCTCAGAGGACCGAGCAGGCGTGAAATCGGGCATGGAAACCTGGCGGAACGGGCCTTGAGCAGGATGCTGCCCGAAGAAGGCACCTTCCCCTACACCATCAGGCTCGTCTCGGAGATCCTCGAGTCCAACGGGTCTTCGTCCATGGCCACGGTCTGCGGGGGGTCGCTTTCCCTGATGGATGCGGGCGTTCCCCTGAAAAAGCCGGTGGCCGGCATCGCCATGGGTCTCATCAAGGAGGATGATGAGTACATGGTGCTCACCGATATCCTCGGCGACGAAGACCACCTGGGAGACATGGACTTCAAGGTTGCCGGCACTGCAGACGGGGTGACCGCCCTGCAGATGGATATCAAGATCTCCGGCATACCGGATGCGGTTCTCGGACAGGCCCTGGAGAAGGCCAAAGCCGCCCGGCTTGCCATTCTGGATAAGATGAACCAGGCCATCAGCGCCCCTAGGGCGGACATCTCACCCTATGCGCCGAGGGTCTATACGATGACCATCAATCCCGACAAGATCAGGGACGTCATTGGCCCGGGTGGGAAGATCATCAAGGATATCATCGCCAAGACAGACACCAAGATCGAAATCGACGACTCAGGCCGGGTGGATATCTTCTCTCCCGACGAGGATCACGCAAAGATGGCGGTGGATATGATCCAGGCCCTCACCAAGGAGCTGGAGGTCGGGCGCGTATACAGCGGTAAGGTGGTCAAGATCATGGATTTCGGCGCCTTCGTGGATTTCCCATCCGGAGAGTCCGGGTTGGTCCACATATCCCAGCTTTCAAACGAGCGGGTGAAGAATGTACGCGATGTGGTTCAGGAAGGCGACGAGGTCATTGTCAAGGTGATCGGCATAGACAGCAAGACCGGGAAAATCCGGCTCAGCCGGAAAGAAGCGCTCAACGATACCAGCCGCTGATCATTCATGGTGAAATCTACGGTTCTCGATAACGGAGTCCGCGTCCTGACGGCGAAGATGCCGGGGGTGCGCTCCGTTTCCCTGGGCGTCTGGGTCGGTGTCGGCTCGCGGCACGACCCGCCGAACAACGCAGGTGTAGCGCACTTTACCGAGCACATGCTCTTCAAGGGCACAAAGAAACGCAGCGCCCTTCAGATCGCCAAGGAGATCGATGCACTGGGCGGCGTTCTCAACGCCCAGACCGCCAAAGAATATACCCTCTACTACACCCGGGTGCTCGACGAGCATCTGGACAAGGCCGCCGACATCCTTTTCGATCTCTTTCTCAACTCGCAGATCGATGAAGAGGAGCTGGACAAAGAGAAAAAGGTGGTGCTCCAGGAAATCCGGATGACCGAGGACACGCCTGACGATCACGTAACCGATCTGTTTGCCGAGGCATTCTTCCCGAGCTCGCCTCTGGGGCTCCCCATTCTCGGGACAGAAGAGATCGTCGGTTCGTTCCGGAGAGAAAACGTTCTGGAGTTTCTCTCGTCCCGCTACACACCTTCCTCCATCATCATTGCCGCCGTGGGCAGCCTGGATCACGACCGGATCGTCGCTCTGGTGCGTCCTCGGTTCAGCCATCTGCCCCCAGTGCAGGACCCAGCGTCGGAGCAGGTATTCCCCGAAAGAAACGGCGGTTCCAGGGTTTTTACCAAGGACATCGAACAGGTCCATGTCACTTTGGGCACCACCGGGCCTTCCATGCTCGATGAAAGGCGGTGGACCTATATCACGCTCAACACCATCCTGGGCGGGTCCATGAGCTCCATGCTGTTTCAGGAAGCCCGCGAGAAGCTCGGGCTGGTGTATTCCATCTATTCGTACTTGAGTTCCTACAGGGACTGCGGCGTCATGGCCGTTTACGCGGCCACCACCCCCGACTGCCTCCATAAGACCATGGAAGTGATCATGCAGCAGATATCCAGGGCCAGGATGGGTGATTTCGGCGGCGCCAGCCTCGAAGACGTGAAGGAGCAGGTAAAGGGCAATCTCCTTCTCGCCCGTGAGAGCACCACCCACCGGATGTCTTCCCTTGCCCGGAATATGATGTACTACCAGCGGGACGTCACCGATGAAGAGATCATCGAAAATATCAGGAAGGTGAGGTATGACGATGTCGTGAACCTTGCCGAAGAGATATTTCAGCAAGAGAAGATCACCACGGTGTATCTCGGAAAGATCGGGAGCGAAGATGTCGGGGGGTTCGGCCTTCCGTAGGCGATGCTACGGAGAGACGTGCCTGATCTCCGCGAAGAACGAAGGCCGGGGACTTTCCTCGACAAACCTTTTCCAGGCGGCCCGGTCGGCCTTGTTGATGAGAATGCCGATGAGATAGAGATCCCTCTCGATCGTATACCCCATGATGGTGCCCGTTACGGTTACGTTTCCGGCGGTTACGGATACGTCCTGGTTCAGGAGTTTCAAAAGTGTAATCTTGATCCGCGTGGTGGGTACTTCCATGCAGATGTCATAGGGGGAGATGTACTGTGTTTTGCCCTCGAACGAGCAGTTTTCCAGGGGATAGGATATTTTCAAGCATATCGACTCATGTCTTCTGTTCATGCTTAAGCTCAGGGGAAACATGTTTCTTATTGCATCTCCTTCCTATATTTGCTTAATTTTCTGCAAAAATGATGCCTGCTATGAGAAACCTGAAGATTATCCTTGCCTATGATGGGTCGGCCTTTCATGGATGGCAGTTTCAGACCGCAAAGAGAACGGTTCAGGAAACGGTTGAAAAAAGCCTTCAGGATATCCTGGGACACGAAGTCAGGGTAACCGCATCGGGCCGCACCGATGCCGGGGTCCATGCCCTGGGGCAGGTCATCAATTTCCGGACCGGTTCCAGGATTCCAGTCAACGGGCTGCTCAGGGCATTGAACTCCGTGTTTCCGCCTGACCTTTCCGCCCGTGAAGTCCAGGAGGTTTCCCCCGACTTTCATGCCAGATATTTGGCGGTTTCCAAGAAATATGTATATATAATTGATACATCCACGATCCTGAGCCCATTTCTCTCCCGATATATCATGCATCTGCCGGGCGGGCTCGATATCCCGGCGATGGTACAGGCCGCGCGTGCGCTCAAGGGACGGCATGATTTCAGCTCGTTCATGGGTGCGGGATCGCCGGTCAAAACAACGGTCAGAGAGATCTTCGATTTCGAGATATTCGGCAAAGGTTCCCGGGTGTTCTTCAGTATACGGGGTAGCGGCTTTCTGCGTCATATGGTAAGGAACATCGTGGGCACACTGATTCCGGTGGGACGGGGAGAGATGACATCCCGAGATGTGGAGAGAATCCTGGCGCTTAAGGATCGCACCCAGGCAGGTCCCACGGCTCCCCCTCAGGGGCTCTATCTCGTGGAGGTCGAGTACGGCAGTCACGGGAGAAGCGATATGGATACGCATCGCCGGCAGGAGGAATAGCCCTTAAACAGCAAAGGGCCGGCGAGAACGAGAGACGGCTGGAGGAGGGTTTGAATGATGAGAGGTGTTGTGCTGGCAGGCGGCCTGGGGACGAGGCTGCATCCGCTTACCAAGGTGACCAATAAGCATCTTCTGCCGATCTATAATAAACCCATGATCTATTACCCCATTGAGGCCCTCACCAATGCAGGGATAAAAGAGATCATGGTGGTGACGGGCGGAAACAATGCAGGGGATTTTCTCCGGCTGCTGGGCAACGGCAAGGATTTCGGGCTGAGCCGGATTCACTACGCCTACCAGGAAGGAGAGGGCGGGATCGCCGAGGCTCTGGGGCTGACTGAGTCCTTTGCCGAGGGAAGGCCCATCTGCGTGGTGCTGGGGGATAACATCATCGAGAAGAACATCATCCAGGCCGTCGATGCGTTTCGGCGGCAGGGAGAGGGCGCCCGGATCTTGCTCAAAGAGGTGTCCGACCCGGAGCGCTTCGGCGTGCCGGTCTTCGAAGGAGACCGCATCATCGGCATCGAGGAAAAGCCGAAGAACCCAAAGAGCAGTTATGCCGTCATCGGTATCTATATGTACGACTCGAGGGTTTTCGACATCATTCACGGGCTTTCGCCCTCCGAGCGGGGAGAGCTGGAGATCACGGACGTGAACAACGACTATATCCGCGCGGGAACCATGAAGTGGTCGGTTCTCGACGGCTGGTGGACCGATGCTGGGACCATCGAGAGCCTGCTGAAGGCCGGAAATCTGGTGGCGAAGACAGGCGCCAACAAGAGAGAATAGCGAAGATATCTTAAAAAAGAAGGGAAGACTCATGAAGGTACTCGTGACTGGGGGATGCGGATTCATAGGGACAAACCTCTTGCGCTATATTCTTACGAACAGGCCTGACTGGAGCGTGGTGAACCTCGACCTCCTCACCTATGCCGGAAACCTCGAGAACACCATGGATCTGGCCGATGCATATCCGGGCCGGTATGAGTTTGTCAAAGGGGACATCGCGGACCCCGCGGGTGTCGATGTCCTGTTTTCCCGTCATTCGTTCGATCTGGTGCTCAATCTCGCCGCGGAATCCCATGTTGACAGGAGCATCGAGGACTCGGGCATATTCGTGAGGACGAACGTCTTAGGCGTTCAGGTGCTCCTCGACGCGGCGAGACGGCACAAGGTGGGCCGCTTCCTCCACGTCTCGACCGACGAGGTGTACGGCAGCCTGGGCCCGGAGGGGCGCTTCAGAGAGGACTTTCATCTGGCGCCCAACAGCCCGTACTCTGCATCAAAGGCGGCAGCTGATCTCCTGGTGAGATCGTACGTGAAGACCCACGGCATGGATGCGGTGATCACCCGGTGCTCCAATAATTACGGGCCCTACCAGTTTCCGGAAAAGCTCATCCCCCTGATGGTGATCAATGCCCTCAACGACCGTGAGCTCCCGGTGTATGGCCAGGGCAAGAATGTGAGAGACTGGATCTACGTGGACGATCATTGCCGGGGGATCGTCTTGGTGGCGGAGAACGGAAGGTGCGGCGAGGCCTACAACATGGGCGGAGACGCGGAGAAGGAGAACATCCAGATCGTCCGGCTCATCCTACAGAATCTGAACAAGCCTGATTCCCTCATCCGGTTCGTCACCGACAGGCCGGGCCATGATTTCCGCTATGCTATGGACTTTGCGAAGATCGAAGCGGAGCTGGGCTGGCAGCCGGAGTACAAGTTTGACGAAGGGCTGAAAAAGACCATTGCGTGGTATCTGGACAACCAGTCGTGGTGGGAGAAAATCCTTTCGGGAAGCTACCGGCACTATTATGAGAGGATGTACGGAAATCGATGAAGATTCTGATCACAGGGTCCCAGGGTCTCCTTGGGCAGGAGGTGGTAGAGGTGTGCCGGAACCGGGGAGACGAGGTCCTTGCCACGGATATCGCCTCATCGGCAGCTCCGCTGGACATCACGAGCCCGGCTGCTGTCCGCGGGTTCCTTGCATCGAACAGACCCGACTGGGTCGTCAACTGCGCGGCCTTCACCGATGTCGACGGCTGCGAAGGAAGGGAAGACCTCGCCTTCGAGTTGAACGCGAGAGCTCCGGGACACCTGGCCAGGGCCTGCGAAGAGCATGGCGCCAAGCTCCTGCATATCAGCACCGATTATGTCTTCGACGGCGAGAAGTCAGGCCCTTACGAGGAAGATGATGAGCCGAACCCCTTAAGCGTGTACGGGAAGAGCAAGCGCGCCGGCGAGATCTCTGTTCAGGAGGGTGTCGAGCATTACCTCATTGTCAGGACCCAGTGGCTTTTCGGGCCGCACGGCAGGAACTTCGTGTCCACCATCCTTGGGTTGGCTCAGGAGCGTGACACCCTGTCCGTGGTGAACGACCAGTGGGGCTCGCCCACCTACTCCAAGGACCTGGCCCGGGCGCTGAGGGTGCTCATCGACTGCGACGCCCGGGGCGTTTTCCATGTGAGGAACCGCGGAAAGGCCACCTGGTTCGATCTGGCAAGGCACGCCATCAATCTCCTGGGATTGCCCACCCAGGTCGTTCCTGTGGATACCTCGGCCTTTCCCCGTCCGGCCCGGAGGCCCATGAACGGCCTCCTATCCACCCGGCGGTTCACGCGGATCACGGGGAAGGTCATGCCCTCATGGCAGATCTCGCTGAAGAGCTATATCAAGGAATATCTCCACGAGCAGCGCAGGGAGAGCCGGGACTGACCAATCTCGCGGGGTGCTTCAGTACAGGCAGGTTCTGATGGGCCGCCGAATTAAGAAGCATACGCTGTTTTTGCTGTGAGCCTTGAAAAACGGCTCGATGAATCATCTTTCGTTCAGGTTGATATTTTGATAAACAGGAAAGTCGTGGATACTTCGCGAGAGATGATATTCACAAGAGAGATGTGGTGTGCCGAAGCTGAGGATGCGGCGGGTCACACCGGAAGGAAAAGGAGCGGCTATTGAATAAGAAGAAGCAGAAAAGCGCGGCGAGGGACTGGGCTGAGGCTCTCGTCGTTGCTTTTATCATCGCCATGATCATCAGGGCCTTTGTGCTCCAGGCGTACCGGATCCCGTCGTCTTCCATGGAAGACACCCTGCTTAAAGGCGATCACATTCTCGCCACCAAGTACAACTACGGGCTGACCATACCGTTCACCACCGAGAAATTCTGGGGAGGCGACAGGATCCCCAAACGTGGAGACATCGTCATATTCACCTTTCCCGGAAACCGCTCCATGGACTTCGTCAAGAGGGTGATCGGTCTGCCCGGAGACACCATCGAGGTCAGGGACAAAAAGGTGTATGTGAACGGCGAGCCCTTAAAGGCCCCGTACGAAAAACATACCGATCCGTTCATCCTCACCCAGGGACAGGGCAAGGTCAGGGACAACTTCGGTCCCATCACCGTTGACCCGGGGCACTGCTTCGTCATGGGAGACAATCGGGATCAGAGCTACGACAGCAGGTTCTGGGGCCTGGTGCCCATCAAGAATATCAAGGGCAAGGCCTTTATCATCTATTTCTCTTGGGACAGCGCCGAAAACTGGATCCGCTTCGGCAGAATCGGAGATCTCATCCGGTAAGGAGGTCGATGTATGGCCGAGAAAACCATGAGTGGAAAAGAGCTTGGGGAAATTCTCCATGATCTTGCCGGCCGGCTCATGGACGCCATGGAGTCATGGAACGATGTGGTCTTCATCGGCATCCGAAGCGGCGGATTTCTGGTAGCCAGAAATGTGGTGAGTCTTATCGAGAAAAAGACCGGCAACTCCGTCCCCTTAGGCGCCCTGGATATCGCCCTGTACCGGGATGACGTGCACAGGAGGCCGTTCACCCCCGAGGTCAGGAGCACGGACATCCCTGTCTCCGTGAACGACAAGAGGGTGATCCTGGTGGACGATGTGCTCAACACCGGGAGATCGGTACGGGCGGCAATCGATCATATCGTGGATTTGGGAAGGCCCAAGAGGATATACCTCATGGTCCTGTTCGACCGGGGCGGGAGGGAGCTTCCCATCCAGGCGGATTTCGTGGGACGGTACGTGGACCTGCCGGAGGAGAAGATCATCAAGCTCGAGGCCGGACCTGACAGCATGAGCATCAAGGATGTCATCATCAGCGGAGTCAAGAAATGAACTGGTCCCGCAAGGATGTCATCGCCATCCATGACCTGACCGCGGATGAGATCGGCCTTGTTCTGGACATGGCCTCCTCATTCAAGGAGATATCTAAGCGTGATATCAAGAAGGTGCCTACCTTGAGGGGCAAGACCGTGGTGCTCCTGTTCTATGAGCCGAGCACGAGGACGCGGCTGTCCTTCGAAATCGCTGCAAAGCGGCTGAGTGCAGACACCGTGGCACTTTCGGCATCAGGGTCGTCCTTTTCCAAGGGGGAGACCATCATGGATGCCGTCTACAACGTCACGGCAATGGCGCCGGACTGCATCGTGATCCGCTACCCCTATGCCGGCATCCCGGCGAAGATGGCCGAGCTGCTCCCCTGCTCGGTCATCAACGGGGGGGACGGGTTTCACGAGCACCCCACCCAGGCCCTGCTCGATATGTATACCCTCCGCGAGCACTTCGGGCGGCTTGAGGGGCTTACCGTGGCCATCGTGGGCGACATCATGCACTCCCGCGTGGCTAGGTCCAATGTGTATGGGCTGAAGAAAATGGGTGCCAACGTAGTGCTCGTCGCACCGAAAACCCTGCTTCCGCCAGGAGTGGAGACCTGGGGGGCGCACATATCGACTGAGTTCGATCCGGTCATTCCCGAGGCGGATGCAATCATGATGCTTCGTGTGCAGAAGGAGCGTCTCAATGAGCGGTTTTTCTCCGGCGAGCGGGAATATTCGGTCTTTTACGGTCTGAATAAGAGGCGGGTGGATATGATGAAGGACGGGGCCGTGATCATGCACCCGGGGCCCATGAACCGGGGTGTGGAGATCACCCACGATGCGGCGGACTGCGCCCGGTCTATCATCCTCGACCAGGTGGAGAACGGGGTGGCCATCCGGATGACGCTCCTTTACCTGTCCATGGGAGGAACGGCCAATGTGGATTAAGGGAGGAACCATCATCGACCCCGCCAACGGCATCGAGCAGGCCGGGGACATCCATATCAGAGAAGGCCTCATCGCAGACGTGTGCCTGAACGGGAGCAGGGAGACGGACGAGGAGGTGATCGACGCCGCCGGGCTGTGGGTGCTTCCCGGTCTCATCGACATGCACGTCCACCTGCGCGAGCCGGGCTTCGAGTACAAGGAAGACATCACCTCCGGCAGCAGAGCCGCTGCGGCAGGAGGAATAACCACGGTGGTGTGCATGCCTAATACCAACCCGGTGAACGACAACCCGTCCGTGACCCGGTACATCGTAGAGAAGGCAAGGCACAAGGCGTTGATCCGGGTGCTCCCCGCAGGGGCCATCACCAGAGGTCTGCAGGGAACCGAGCTTTCCGAGATGGGGCTCATGAAGGCCGCCGGCATCGTGGCGGTGACCGATGACGGCAAGACCGTGGCAGACGCCGGCATAATGAGAAGGGGCATGGAATACGCGGCCACCTTCGAGCTGCCCGTGATCTCCCACTGCCAGGACAAGAGCCTTGGCGCCTCGGGGGTAATGAACGAAGGGAGCCTCTCGTCGCGCCTTGGGCTGGCGGGCATTCCGAGCCTGGCCGAGGATGTCGTGATCTCCCGGGATACGCTCCTGGCGAGATATACCGGGCTTCCCATCCACATCACGCATGTCTCCACATCCTCAGGTCTGGAGATCATCAGGCAGGCGAAGGATTCCGGCGTGCGGGTAAGCTGTGATGTCACCCCGCACCACCTCCTTCTGACCGAAGAGCGTGTGCGCGGGTACGACACCAACGCCAAGATGTATCCCCCGCTCCGGCGTGAAGAAGACCGGCTCGCACTCATAGAGGGGATCAGAAGCGGGATCGTAGACTGCATCGCAACGGATCACGCTCCGCACGCCAGGGATGAGAAAGACCTGGACTTCGATCTGGCCCCATTTGGAGTCATAGGGCTTCAGACCCTGCTCCCCGCGATCTATCGGCTGCACCGGGAATACGATATCAGTTTCAGCCGGCTCCTTACCTGCGTGACGATAAATCCGGCCCGCATCCTCGGCATCGAGGGAGGGTCGCTCTCACCGGGAGTCCGGGCCGATATAACCCTGTTCGATCCGGCGGCGTCGTGGGTTTTCACCCGGGAGAGTGTGCTTTCCAAGTCTGAGAATTCACCCTTCCTCGGAAGCGAGATGCACGGCAGGGTCGTCCTGACCATCGTGGAAGGGCGCATCGTCCACCGGATTTAGCGCTCTCCCGGCCATCGGATGGATCGATAGGGTTTTTTCGTGAACAGCTCCTTTGAACTTCAAAGATGAGGTCCGCTGATCGGAGCGGGTGTGTCAGGAGACCAGGCCGGCCTCTCTGATCATGTCCGCCACGTACCTTCCCAGGGAAAGACACGAGGTGAGCCCGGGGGATTCTATCCCGATGAGGTTGATCATTCCTGCAAGACCATGCTCTGTTTCGTGGCGCACAACGAAGTCCTTTGCCGGCTCTCCGGGCCTCTGGATCTTTGGCCGGATGCCTGCCATGTCGGGCGAAAGATCGGCAGGCTCAAGGAAGGGAAGCATCCGCCGGGCGCTTTCAAAGAACGCCTGTGCGTGGGAAGGGTCAACATCGTACGAGCGCGATTGTGCCGGCAGCGCATTGGGCCCCAGACGCAGCGATCCGGACAGATCTTTTGTGGCGTGCACGCCCAGACCCATGAGATTGCGCTCCGGGACGGGATACACCAGACCGGAGACGAGGCCCTGCTTTGCGGGACTCACCCGGAAGTATTCCCCCTTTACCGGATAGATGCGGTAGCCGGCGGCGTCTACATCGATGCCCGCCAGGGAGGCGACCTCGTCGGCATCCAGGCCTGCGGCATTGATCACCACCCGTGAGGTAAAAGAGTAGTGATCGCCGTCCGGTCCGCGAACCGTACAGGTAAAGCCCGATGCCGTTTTTTCCAAGGCGGTCAGCGCTGTCCGGCAGAGGATGGCGGCCCCTTGAGCAAGGCACTGGATCTCAAGGCTCCTCACGAGGCGGTGCGAATCGATGATGCCGGTATGGGGAGAAAAAAGGGCGCAGGTCCCGCGCACATTCGGCTCCCGCTCCTTGAGCTCTTTCCCGCTCAGAATCCTGAGGTCTCGTGCGCCGTTTTCCATGCCCTTGCGGCAGAGATCCTCCAGCGCATGTTCTTCTTTTCGGGATGTCGCAACGATCACCTTCCCGATTTCCTTCAGAGGTACGCCGGTCTTTGCACAGTACTCCTTAAGCATGTCGGAGCCCTCGACGCACAGGGCTGCCTTCAGGGAGCCTTCGGGGTAGTAGATGCCCGCGTGGACGACCTCACTGTTTCGCGAGCTGATGCCCTTCCCCGGGGCTGATTCCTTCTCCAGGATAAGCACCTGTTCAGAACAGAAACCAAGCTCCCGGGCTACGGCCAGCCCAACTACCCCTGCCCCGATGATCGTGACGCCCACCTTGATCATGATCTCTCTATAGCAGGAAAGGAATACCGGGAAAACCGCCGGCTCTTATAATCAAATATTAAGGGGAAGGAATATACGGAGGCAGATGAGGCGCGACTGCCGTCAGCGGAAAGTCTGGAAATTCACATGATGAGGCAGATAGCCCGTGTATCTGCCGATTGAGGCGGGAGCCGCATCTCCGGGGGGGGTAGGAAGGGCCTTGAATTCCTTGCCAGGAAAGGGCCAGTCATGATATGAACTAGCCAGCTCCCGGAATTCTCGATTCATTAATAAAACACTTGGAGGATACCATGGATATCAGAGACAAGGTTCCGGTTATCAGAGTCGCTATCAGAGGGGCAAATGGAAGGATGGGCCTGCAGGCCATCTATGCTTCCATGGAGAATAACGAAGACATCCTCACCCGGGCCAAAAAGAAACAGCTTAGAGATGACGATGTCTGGATCGATGTCGTATTCGGGGCGTTCACCGCGGATATCCCTACGGTTCAGCAGCTTCTTGCCGGGGTGTTGCGGTCTGAGAAGACGAAGATACTCGAAGGCTACGACAAGAACGGCCATCCGATCTACCGGCTCAAATCCGACGGCAAGCACGAGCTCAGGACCAAGTATGTGGAACAGACCCTCGCCGAAGAGCCGCAGCGGGACCATGTCATCCCCTTCGACCGGCAGGAGATCGTGGACACCCCTGAAGGGCTGCCCGCCATCAAGATCTATTCAAAAGACAAGCAGGAAACGCTCTCAATCATACGCCACGCCAATGTCCGTCTCGGCGAGCTCTCGGCGGAGGCCATCATCGACCGGGTGATCGACACCGCGAACGATCTCGGGGCCAATGTGCTTCTCTCCTGCGTGGGTGATACAGCCAAGAAGGCCGATCGGATGATGAAATGGATGGACCGGATCCATGAGAAGAAATACGCCATCGGTTTCCTCGAGTCAGCCCCGGCCAAGGGGTGGGAAAGCCGGATGCTCTCGCGGCAGGACGAGATCAGCGTGCTGTGCTCCCGAAACTTCAGCCCCACGGGGACGCTTTTCAGGACAGGCCTTGCGCTCAAGGAGCCCCTGTTCGACTATAACCCATACGAGCTGGGCAAGGCGGTGAAGAAGTTCAAGGGCGTGTTCACGAGAATCCTCGAACAGATCATTCAGACCGATACCTTCAGCCCATATGCCCAGTTCCTCAAGAAGAAGCCGACCACCATCCGTGAGATCGACGGCGAAGGCATCATCATCAATTTCCCGCCCGACTTCCTGACCATCACCTCGCCCAATTATCTCACCTTCAGCTTTTACGAAGACAACGAATACGGGTTCATCTGCGCCTCCCTGATCCCCAACCTCAAGGCCCTGGGTATGATTTTCCGCGATCGGGAGGCCGTGGACAAATATCGCAGCGATGGCCTGAAGTACGAAGCCATCACGAATGTGCCCGGCGTGTTTGGCACGCAGTGGTTCCTCCAGGCCCCAGGCGAGATCATCAAACGGGGCGGGGCCCTCTCCACGAGCTCCTGCACCACCAACGGCAACGTGGTTGCTGACTTCATCGTGCTCCTTGCACTGCACAGCTACTTCGACTATTTCCGGGAGACCGTCAAGGATTACTACACCTGCTCGGACAAGGCGCTCAGTCGCAAGATAGAAGAGACAATCGACAAGAAGTTCGCAGGCTTCAGGGGATATCTCGACAAGCTTCTTTCCCAGAGGGCGGCTATGATCAAGACGGTTTTCGGATTCTACTACGACAAGATATCCTTCATGAACACCGACATGCAGCACGGTCTCACCCGCTCGGAGTCGCCCGACGTGATCGACTTCCTGCGAGAGACATCATCGGGCTCTCAGACCGAGGTGCCCAAGCTCCTCTCTCTGCCCGACAGGGAGCTGGCTTATCTCGAAGGGCTCAAGAAGGTCGTTGAGGACCAGATCGCCCGGGAAAAGGATGAAGAGGAAAAGGCCAGGCTGAACGCCGAGCTCGACAAGATCACAGGCAGCATCAAAACGATCAATGAAAGCATCAAAATTGTGAATATCCTGGAGGAGATGGGTTCCAAATAAGAGCTTGACACTCCTTTTTCGTTTGGATTATGACCTCTTCAACAGAAGGGCCCATAGCTCAATTGGTAGAGCCACCGGCTCATAACCGGTAGGTCCCTGGTTCGATTCCAGGTGGGCCCATAGCCGTTGCGAAACGAGGGAGTAAGAGATTTGCTTTGTCACGGAAAAAATACGCACACGCTCTCGGAAGAGGTGAATAAAGGGATGCTCACACGAGCATCCCTTTTTTTCTTGGGTGAGACGGGTGCATCTCCGGAGCGGACGAGAGAATGCTGCTGAAAGACCTGCTCGAAGTCCTGGACGGCATCGCCCCGTTTGATACCGCAGAGCCGTGGGACAACACCGGTCTCATGGTGGGCGACACCCTCCGGGAGGTCCGGTCTGTTCTGGTGGCGCTCGATCCCTCGACAGAGGTCATCCATGAGGCGGAGAAGCTCGGCGCAGACCTCATCATCACCCACCACCCCCTCATTTTCACCCCCCTCAAGCGGCTCGATTTCCAGGAGAGCGTCCCCCGAAAGATTGCCCGGCTGATCCAGGCATCCATGGCCCTGGTGAGCATGCACACGAACCTCGACGCAGCCCAGGGCGGGGTGGCGGACGAGCTTGCGGACAGGCTCTGCCTGAAGGAGGTGCAGCAGCTCAAGGCGCTGAGGATCGGAAAAGTCGAACAGCCGTGCAGTCTTTATGCCTGGGCCGCAAGCCTGCCCTTCGAGACGGTCCGGATCGTGGATGGAGGGCGGCCCGTGAAAACCGTGTGTGCCTGCCCGGGAAGCGGGATGGACTATCTCGATGAAGCCATCGGCCGGGGCTGCGACACTCTGGTGACCGGAGACGTACGCTATCACGCGGGCCTCGACGCAAAAGAGGCCGGCATCAATGTCGTGGATCTCGGCCATTTCGCAACGGAAGAGATCATCATAGCCCCTCTGGCAAAAAGGCTCGGCAGCCTTCTTCCGGACGTCACGGTCCGGGCGTATGGGGCAAGAGACGTATTCATGCAGATCAAAGGAGAGAATCATTGAAGGATCTATTACAAGGACTCATCGCTTTGCAGAATGTGGAACTGGAGATCTTCAAGGCGGAAGAAGGTCTGAAGGAGCTTCCCAAGGAGATCGACGAGATCGAGAGCATCATCCGGGCGAGAAAGGGCTCGCTCGACGCCGTGGATGAGGAAATCGCCCTGCTCGAAGAAAAGAAGGGCCCCCTGGAGGCGGAACTCAAGGAGAACCAGGAGATCCTCGATGCTGCGGATGCGCGGATCAAGCGGATCAAGACGAACAAGGAATATCTCGCGCTTCAGCGTGAGATCGACCTTGCCAAAAAACGCAAGAGCGACATTGAAGAGCAACTCCTGGGCATCATGGACAAGATCGAGAAAAAGGGAGCGGACAAGGAAAGGATTCAGAAATCCTTCGAGTCGGACAGGGTCATCCTGGACGAAAAGAAGGACAAGCTCCTTGCCCAGATGCGAGAGCTCGAGGCGGTGGTTGCCGAGTACAAGGGCCAGGACGAGAAGCTCAGGGCCAGTGTCGATCCCTCACTCCTGTCCAAGTACGATCGGATCAAACAGAGCAAGAGGGGCCTGGCCGTGGTGGAGTGCCGTCACGGGGTCTGCATGGGCTGTCACATGCACATACCGCCGCAGCTCTACAACGAGCTCGTCCGGGGAGACAAGCTGATCACCTGCCCCACCTGCCAGCGGATGCTCTATGTCAAGGAAGAGCTCGGAAGGGGAAAGGCCGAAGAAAAGCCCAAAGAAGAGAACAAGGAATAACTGCCGGGAGTTTTCACGCACCAGCAGATACACGCGCACCAGCGCGCCGGAGCCGGGTGATACGGGTGATAAAAAACCGCTTCCGGTCTGTGCCCCGCCTTCAGATTTCCCTGTCTTTTTCTCGAAATATCTGATAAGAAAACAATCATCCAACAGCGATGCTCCACGAGCCTCACTGCCCCCGCCGGATCACCCGAGAAAAGATTTTAAAAAATAATTCTCAAGTTTTTTATGAATTGTCCGTAAAGATAACATTGAATACGGATGAATTGAATATGCATACGTATATGACCATATCGGGGCTTCACAGGCTTAATAAATCTATTGTTAAGCGAATCATCCAAAATCTTTTACCCTAAGGAGGAATTGGGCTATGGTAAGAAACAAGAAAGGTTTTACGCTGATCGAGTTGATGATCGTCGTTGCGATCATCGGTATCCTGGCGGCAGTGGCCATTCCGGCGTACTCGAACTATACCAAGCGGGCAAAGGCTTCAGAGATCACCAATGCAATGGGCGCGGTTGGATCGGCCATGATGGAGTATTATTCTGACAAGGGCGTATGGCCGGATGCCATAAATACAGTAGCAGGCATCAGGGACACTCTGGGGGTGACCGTACCCCATGGTTATCTTGTGGGCGATGTAAATGGTAATGGTATGATAACCGATAAAGATGGTGTTATCACTGCCACGGTTGATGCAAGAGAGCTGGATTTAACAGCCGCTGAAGGTGCTAGCTGTACGATAACTCTCAAACTTGACGGTACAGGAGGCAGCAGAGGGCAGTGGGACGGCACGTGCGACGCCACATTCATTCCCAGGAATTAGGGATTGATGACCATATAGCATTTTCGTAAACGAGAATCACGACAGGGGCCCGACAGGGCCCCTTTTTATTACCTCTGAGGGTCTCCATTCTTAAGAAGCCTTTCAACGGCTTCTATATTCGAGCCAATGATCATCAATCCGTCCTGGGTGAAGAAAACCGGGACGGATTTTATACTGAGCCTTATTCCCAGATCCGTCGATCTTCTCAATAGCTCTTCCCCTTCTTCACAGGCAGGAGCAGCGTTGAATTCCTTGCCCATAACATCTTCATTCAAGTACGTTTCGAGGTCCCCCTTCAGACAGGCAATCTTTTCAGCTTTTGCCTTGCTGCTGCCCTGAGCTATCAGCAGGATCTTCAGTTCGATATTTGTTTCGTCAAGGATGGGCATGAGGTCTATCAGCGCCTTGTGGCAGTTAGGACAGTCGGGACTTGAAAACATGTACAGGGTGTTTCTGATGTCGCCCTCGGGGGTGTACCGGAGAGCGACAGCCTGGTCAATCTCGCCCCGTAGCTCGCGAAAAGTGCGGGATGTGAGCAGTTCAAACCCTTCGGTAGTGAGGTTGGCTTTTTTGCGGAACAGCTCGCCCGTTATGAGGAAGTTTTCTCTCGCATACACTGCAATCTTTTTATCACCTACCTGCAACAGGACCTCACAAATGCCTTGGACCGGCCTTTTTGATAATATCGAGGCGGAAGGAAACGGTCTGTGAGAGTTGATCGTGTCCATAGTTACATTCTCACAAGGGTTTCTTGTATGCATCTGGAATATCATGACGCCGGAAACCAGCAGAATGCTCAGGGCAGGAACAAAGTATTTTCCGGGAATCGTTTTCCATCTATTCTGACCGGTTATGGATGCGTACAGAAAAAGAAAACACGACGAAGCCAGCAGGGCCAGATCTCTGACGAGATCCATCCAAGAGATCTTTGCGCCCTCCGGCGAGGTGGAGAAACATCCGCACGAGATGTCTAGGCCGCGGTACAAGCTGATAGAGATCGCCAGGGTGAAAGATGCGAGCAGCAGGGTGGTAACCAGGGAGCCGACCCTGAGAAACACGCCGGTGACAATGGACAGTCCGGCCAGGATCTCAGTCCAAGTGAGGATGATCGCGAAGATATTTACTGTCCAGAGTGGCAGGATGTCATACGCGGTTACTGCTCTTGCGAAGCCTTCGACATCTGTGAGGTGGATCAGACCGGTGTATATGAATATACTGCCAAGAAGGATGCGCGAAAGAATGAAAGCAACGTGCATGATCTTCATGGTATCTCCTCAATCAATGGTGATTTAAAAGTATCACAGGATGCAGGCTGAGTACATATGGAGGAATTTCAATAAATGTGATCGGGATGTGGTTCTTGCATGGACAGGCTTTGCATCCCCTTCCTGACGGCTACTTGCCGCGATCCTGCCTGCCCATTGACAAGCTGATGGATGACAGCTAAGAGCAGCACGATAGTAAGAGTGTCTGACCGCAACAGAGGCCTGCCAGGAGGGCGCCATGCGGAAAGCCGTATCAGAGCGGTCTGCAACATTACGAGATATGAAAATGCCGGGAAGTCAGACCAGAAGCTATGCTGAGAATAATATTTCGATAGTACCACTATTCAAGGATATTGTTCATAGCTATTATCAGAAGCATGCACGCAAGTTCCCCTGGCGTGAAACGAGGAGTCCGTATGGAATTCTCGTCTCCGAATTCATGCTCCAGCAGACCCAGACCGAACGTGTCAAGGGAAAATACGAGAGGTTTCTTGCCCGGTTTCCGGGCTTTTCTTCTCTGGCCGGGTCTGAACTCCAATCAGTGCTACTGGCCTGGCAGGGGTTGGGATACAACAGGCGAGCCATCTTCCTGAAGGAAACTGCCGTAATCGTGATGAAACAATATGGCGGCGTGCTGCCATGGAGCCTGGACGAGCTTATGAGCCTGCCGGGTATTGGGCGTTCCACTGCTGGCGCTGTTCTCGCCTTTGCGCACAATATTCCGATCGCCTTCATCGAGACCAACATCCGCAGAGTTTTTCTCCACTTTTTCTTTCCCGAGCGTGAAAACGTAGCAGACAGCGAGATCCTCCCCCTGGTGGAGCAGACCATGGACAGAGACAATCCCCGCCAGTGGTATTATGCCCTCATGGATTACGGAGCAATGCTCAAAGCCAGGATGCCCAATCCCAACCGGAAGAGTGCCCACTACACGAGACAGGCCCCTTTCGAAGGTTCCAGCCGGCAGATCCGCGGTATGATCCTGAGACAGCTTCTTTCGGGTGGGAAAATGAACGAGGGGGTTCTGATCGAAAAGCTGCAGAAGGACCCCTCAAGGGTGAGAACGATTCTCACGGAAATGGAGCGGGAAGGATTCCTCCGGATTGTCGATGGCACCATCTCGATACGTTAATAAACAGGGATGGGTTCATATTAAAGGTTCAGTGATATTAGCACCTTGCCTCGCATGGAAGATACAACTGATACTTCTGAATGCCCCCGGCAGGAATCGAACCTGCGACACCAGGATTAGGAATCCTGTGCTCTATCCCCTGAGCTACGAGGGCATGGGGGTTAATTAAACACAGAGGGGTGGATAGTCAAGGGAAATGTTACCGGCTGCCGGGGGATAATCGCGTGGAGAAAGGGAAGGATAAGAATGGGTTATGGAGTGGACTCCAGCTGCTGAGAGATAACGGATGGCTTGGGAAGGCAAGGATGAGGATAAGAGAAAAGAGAAGAGAGAAACTTCATCGGCGCACGCTTTGGAATTCGACAAAGGCGAAGTTGAATCGCACTCCCTCGCTATTGCGGCTTCATTGAGGACCCGGGGCTTGCCTTGAGAATCCACGGGCATTGAATATGGAGAGAATGAAGGGGAACGTGCCTGAATTCGGTTGGAACATGAGTGGTGACATATCCTAGGCAAAGAAAATCACTCATGGTTATTCCAACTTGTGTAACCATCCTTCATGCGCTATATCTCCCATGTCATGAAAACCCCTGAGATTCTCTCTCCTGCTGGAAACCGGGAACACCTGGAGACCGCATGCCTGTACGGAGCGGATGCCGTGTATCTTGGGGTACGCGGAGATACGAACCTGCGGGCCGGGGCGAGGAACTTCTCTCTGGACGAGCTCGCACAGGGCGTTTCCTATGCGCATGACCGCGGGGTCAGGGTCTACCTCACGCTGAACACCTATCCCCACGACTCCCAGATGAAGGGCCTGCCGGATATTGTCAGCCATGCCCGTGAAATCGGCGTGGATGCCGTCATCGTCTCTGACATCGGAGTGCTGAGCCTGATGAGAGAGATCGCCCCGGACATGCCCCTTCACCTGAGCACCCAGGCCAATACCGTGAATTCCCGGGCGCTTCGGGCGTGGGCCGATCTCGGGATCAGCAGGGTGATCCTCGCCCGGGAGCTCTCGTTTGAGGAGATCTCGAAGATGAAGGCGATGAGCCCGGTCGAGCTGGAGATCTTCGTGCACGGGAGCGTGTGCATCTCCATCTCCGGCAGGTGTCTGATCAGCAACTACCTCTGCAGCCGGGATGCGAACCAGGGCAGGTGCACACAGCCCTGCAGGTGGGACTATGCACTTGTGGAGCGATCCAGGCAGGGGGCGTACATGCCTGTTGAAGAGCAGGATGGCTACACCTTTCTCTTCAACTCCAAGGACCTATGCCTGCTCCCGGTCATGGACAAGGTCATGGCCCTGGGCGTTGACGGGCTCAAGATCGAGGGCAGGGGCCGCACCGCGCTTTATATCGCGAGTACGGTGCAGACCTACCGGAAGGCCAGGGACGCATACCTGAACGACCCGCAGGGATTTGCCGTGAAACCCGAGTGGATGCAGGAGCTGGGGAAGATCAGCAACCGGGGCTATTTCACCGGATTTTTCCTGGGCAGCCCTGATGAGCAGGGCATCAACTATGATTTCTCCGGATACGTCCATACCCACCATCTGGCGGCAAAGGTGATGGAGGCAAAGGGCGAGCACACCGTGTTCGAGGCGCGCAACCCCCTCGTCGAGGGTATGGAGGGCGAGTGGCTCTCATCAGACGGCATGAGTCGGAAGATCGTCTTCCGGGACATGATGATCGAAGGATGCCGGAAGGAGAGGATCAGACCAAACGAGATCTTCGAGATGAAGACCGATTTTACCCCCCTGCCCGGGGAACTGGTCAGAAAGCCCTACAGCGAGGGCGACAGGGTGGTGTGTAAAGAGACATGTGATACCTTTGCGGCAAGGGCGAGCACATGAATGACAGGATACTCGACGGACTCAATTCCGAGCAGGAGCGGGCGGTCCGGCACGTGAGCGGGCCCATCCTCATCTTTGCCGGCGCCGGCTCCGGCAAGACACGGGTCATCGTGCACCGGGTGGCCTACCTCATCTCTCAGGGAGTATCGCCCAGAGAGATCCTGTGCCTCACCTTCACCAACAAGGCAGCAGGCGAGATGAAGGAGCGCCTTAAGACGATCATGGGACGGTCCGATCTTCTGCCCTGGGCCGGGACCTTCCATGCCTTCGGCGCGTGGTTCCTCAGGCAGGAGGCGCACCGCATCGGACTTCCCTCGTCATTTGTGATCTATGACGAGGCCGACCAGCGGTCTCTCATGGGCAAGTGCCGCAGAGAGCTCAACATCAACTCCGAGCGGGGCACAGATGCCTCCCTTGCCTGGCTCGCCAATTACACCCGGGATACCATGAAGGATCTCACCGAGGTTGCGGGTAACTTTCCCTTCAACCCGCAGCCGGTTCTCGAGCTCTACGAGAAGAGAAAGAGAGAGAACAAGGCCGTGGACTTCGCCGACCTTCTCTATGTCCCCTGCGTGCTCTTCTCCCGTTACGACGATCTCAAGCAGAAATACCGGAGCCGGTTCCGGTATATCCTGGTGGACGAGTACCAGGACACGAACACGGCCCAGTACGTCTTTCTCATGAATCTCGTAGGCGATGAAGCCAACATCTGCGTGGTGGGCGACGACGATCAGTCCATCTATGGATGGCGGGGAGCCAACGTAGACAATATCCTGAAATTCCGCGATGATTTCCCCAACGCCGAAGTGGTCGTCCTGGAGCAGAACTACCGCTCCACCGAAGAGATCCTCAATGCAGCCTCGGCCCTCATCGCAAACAACCAATACCGGGCTCCCAAGAGGCTGAGGTCCGTGCAGGGCAGGGGCAAGGACATCACCGTATGCGAGTATATGGACGATGAAAAAGAGGCAGAACATACCGCTATCGCAATCGAGAACCTCATCCGTTCGGGCGTGAGCCCCCGGGAGATTGGTGTATTCTACCGGGTTAACGCCCTTTCACGGGTCCTCGAAGAGGCCTTTGTCCGCCGGAGAATCCCCTATGCGGTCTACGGCGGGATGCGGTTCTATGAGAGGAGAGAGGTCAAGGACCTCCTGGCCTATCTGAGAATCCTGGTCAACCCGGCTGATACCGAGGCCTTGGACCGCATCATCAATGTGCCCTCCCGGGGCATTGGAGAAAAAACACTGGCCGCGCTCAAGGCCTTTGCCCGAAAGAAAGGCGTTCCGGCTGTGACTGCTATCGAGGATGCGATCGCAGGCAGGATCGTCAGGGGCACCGGGCTGCGCGGGATCGAGAGCTTCGGTCGAGTGTATCGTGAGCTCGCCGGCCGCGTGGGCATGGGTGATGTGGCCCTGCTGCTGAGTCAGATCGTCGAGACCACCGGCTTCGACACAGCGCTCAAGGCAGAGGTGGACGGCGAGGACCGGCTGAACAACGTCAAAGAGCTCATCGCAAGCGCCAAAGACTGGTGGGACATCGGCCGGTACCTGGAGGAAAAGGCCCTGATGAGTGCGGTAGACATGGACGCAGGGGAGAGCATCAGCGTGATGACACTGCACATGTCAAAGGGCCTGGAGTTTGACCACGTGTTCATCCTTGGCCTGGAAGAGGGCCTGCTTCCCCACGCCAGGTGCATGGATACCAACCGTGAGATCGAGGAGGAGCGCCGCCTGCTCTATGTGGGCATCACCCGCGCCCGCAGGGAGGTCACCCTCTCCTGGTCCCGGCAGCGCACCATGTACGGCCGCGAGGTGTATCAGGTGCCTTCGGGATTCCTCTCCGAGCTTGTTTCATACTAGTTCCACAGAAAAAGAGCCTGAAAGTGCATCAGGATTTCACCCCGGATGTCTGCTGCTCTGCCTCGGAACCCTCGAAGCACACGCAGTGCCTCACCCCGGCAAGCAATGCAAACAATAAGTCCGAAAAGGTCTTCACATAGGCATTCAATGTCCGGACCTGGTCTTTATCGCGTTCACACCCCACGGAAATGCGGTTTCCCATGCACTTAACGAGAAAGCTGGTCCATGGCGAGAGAGAGTTTATGCGTAAGCTGATAGAGCTCGGCAAAGAATTCTTTGAGGGTCTGCCTTCTGGTTCCCTAGAGGCCTTCTTCTCCCAGGGACCTGATCTTTCTGAAAGGGCCCAGATACACTCCGAATGCGGCCTCGATGCGGGAGAGGACCTCCTCCTTGTTCAGGGGAGGGGTGCGGCTCATCTGCGAAATGGAGAGCATGGCGCGGAAAAGCGGGAAAAACTCCGGATAGACGTTCATCAGCAGGAGTTTTAAGGCCTGGGACTGTCCCGAAGAAGAGATGTAGCCCTGGTGAAGATGGATGAGCTTTGATTTCAGCTCACGTTCACACTGGAGACGAAGCAGTGACTTGTTGATGGTAAGGCCGGAGAAGAAGTCTCTACCATGAATCGTGGTATGTATGAGCTTGAGGTCGAGGAACTCCACAGGGAAGACGTCGAGCGATCTTTCGATGTACTCGGGCGTCATGATCAATGGGGTGCTCAGGCCCTTCCTGCTGTAACGCCTGCCGAGGGGTGCAAGCATGTCGAGGGTCTGCGGGGTGATTTCCGCGAGCACGAGCACGGAGTTTACCTCTGACTCCCCGGGCAGATAGTCGCCGGTGACACAGCTTCCGGTCAGAGACACGGATAGGACATTTTCCGAGAGAGAGGTCAAGATATCCTGCAGAAAGGATCTGATGTTCACCTGTGCCCGTGGAGAGAGGCCAGACAGGTTAGCGCTGTTTGTCTGCTCACTCATCGATCGTGGCAATGCATGGGCTTTTTCTAAAAGAGCCCAATTTCCTTTTTGTTATATTGCCCATCTCGCAGCGGCGGTCAAGGATTATTCTCGGTAAAGAGAAATATAGCCAATATTATAATAGGCTTGCATGGTGTTTTGTTATATCAGGCTAAAGCGGACAAAAAAAAGCCAGAAGAAGTTAGGTGTGAGGACAAAGCACGAGAGGACTTGTCCCCTCTTCTGGCGTAAAGGAGGTCAGAACAACACTTGTTGTATCTATCCTATACAATATTATTGTATGACAGTAAATCGGAAATATTCCATCTCGGACGTGGTGAATTTACCCATCTTTGTGTAGGATAAAGCCTACACCCATCTGCTTGTTCTCTTTCGCGTCATTCACGTGAGGGAAGGATCGACTAAAAAGGCAGCAAGGGATTTTTCATCTTTTTAGTCGATCAGTTTGTTCTGTACTGCATACAGAACAATTTCCGCATTGTTCTTCATATTCATCTTTTCCAGGATCCGCGATCGGTAGGTGCTCACTGTCTTTACGCTCAGGTCGAGCTCGAGCGCGATGTCCTTTACCGACTTGCCGGTGGAGAGCATGTGCATCACCTGGTATTCACGATCCGAGAGTATCTCGTGCAGGGGCTTGCTTGCATCCCGGTCGAGCTCATAGGTCAACCGCTCGGCAAGTGTGGCGCTGATATACTTTCTCCCTGAGGCCACCTTGCGGATAGCGGTGATCAATTCATCGGGAGCGCTCGCCTTTGTGAGATACCCGGATGCCCCTCCCCTGAGCACCCGGACGGCGTAGTGCTCTTCGGGGTACATGCTCAGGATGAGCACCGGAATCTTAGGTTTGAGCTGTTTGAGCTCCCGTAAAACCTCCAGACCGTCCCTCCCGGGCATGGATATGTCCAAGAGGACGACGTCAAAGTTGGTCTTGGCGGCACAGTCGAGCACTGCCTGGCCGGAGTCCGCCTCATCCACCACCAGGATGTCTTCAGTATCCGAAAGAATCTGTTTCAAACCTTCGCGCACAATAGGGTGATCGTCAACCACAAGCACTCGTATCATCGTGAACCCTCACATCGTCAAAGGGTATGGAGATCACCACCGTGGTCCCCTCCCCCTTCTTGCCGGAAATATCGGCCCTTCCACCGCAGAAGTATGCTCGTTCCTTGATTCCCATGAGACCGTATGATTTTGCACTCTGTATCTGTTCTTCAGTTATTCCGATTCCGTTATCCCTCACCGTCATCTCGAGGATGCCCTCCTTCGCGATCAGAGAAGTCCTGACATCTGTGGCCTGCGAATGCCTGGCAACGTTTGTCAGAGCTTCCTGAAAGATGCGGAATACCGAGGTTGCCTGATCTGGCCTGAGGATAATGTCATCCGGTTCGACCATGAGACTGCACCGGATACCGGTTCGACCCTGGAATTCATCGGCCTGCCATTCCATGGCTGCTACCAGGCCCAGGTGGTCCAGAAGTCCGGGCCTGAGATCCATGGTGATGCGTTTCACCGACTGGATGGTCTTATCCACGAATGTGAGCATATGATCGACCTTTGTCCTCAGGGAGGAGGGCTCGGGGGGCAGCTTCTTGGCAAGATATGAGAGGTCCATCTTCAGCGCCGTGAGCACCTGCCCAAGCTCGTCGTGGATCTCTCTGGCTATGCGGGTGCGCTCACGTTCGCGGACATCCTGGGAATGCTTATGGAGGTTGCGGAGCTGTTCCTGAGAAATCTTGAGCTCTTCCGAGGCCTTTTTCGTCTCGGTGATATCCAGAAGTGATATGAGGCTCTTTCTGGTACCGGGCAGCAAAGTGGCGGTGACATGCAGATCCTTCAACCTGCCGTGTCTGTCCTTGAAACGCAAGTCATAGTTCCTCGGGGCTGTTCCGCCCTGCATCCTTCTGACGACATGGTATTTCATCATGCGATAGATATCTTCCTGCAGAACGAATTCGGTCCAGGACATCTTTCCCTCGATATCCTCCCGGGAATAGCCCGAGAGGTGCTCGAATTCACTATTGGCAAGAGAAATTGTGGTGTCTTCCTCGATGATGACCATGGCGGTGCCGGTGTTCGTGAAAATGGCGCGATAGGTTTCCTCGCTCTGCCGGAGGGCCTCCTCCGCTCTCTTTCTCTCGGTGATGTCGCGTGTCATCCCCACAAAACCCGCAGGCCGACCCCGGGAGTCATGGATAAGGCTGGCGGTGATCTCCACCCAGATGTGAGACCCATCCTTGCACACCATTTCGAGCTCCAGGGTTTGCGTGACGCCGTCGGAATCAGACCTTTTCCGATCAAGGGCATCGGTGATCCGGGCAAGGGTTTTTTTCAGTTCCCGGTAAGAGCTGCGCGTGAAGAATTTCTCCAAGGGAAGGTTCATGGCCTCTTCCACCGTGTATCCCCTGGCCTTCTCCACAGAAGGGCTGATATAGGTATAGCGCAGGTCCATATCAACCGCCCAGATCACGTCGCGCATGTTCTCCGCCAGGAGACGGTAGCGTGCATCGCTGGCGCGCAGAGACTCCTCTGCCTGTTTCTCTGCCGTGATGTCGTATACGATTCCCTGTATGGCAGCCGGAAGGCCGTCTTCACCGCATACGCTGGATAAATACTCCCGTATCCAGCAGAGAGTTCCGTCCTTCCTGATGATCCGGTAGGTGTTCTCTCCCGTATAGTTCGGGATGGTTCTTGCTCTGTCGATATTAGCCCTCAGGCTCGGTATGTCTTCGGAAAAAATGAAGCCCTTCCACCGAACCATCCCATTCAGGAACTCGTCTTCACGGTAGCCGGTCAACTTCTCCACATTGCCGTGGATAAACACCGGCCTGAGATTCATATCGAGCCGATAGGCGATTCCCTGGAGATTCTGCACGAACGATCGATAGCGTTCCTCGCTCAGCCTCAGCGCACTCTCCGCCCGTTTCTGGGCAGTGATATCATTGCCCGCTCCACAGATGAAATCAACGGCTCCGTTCTCGCGATAGGAAACCATGACTTCCCATTGCACGATACACTCTTCACCGGTTTTTGTTATGATGTGCGAGATTAGAGGTCTCGACTTCCCCCTCTGCACGAAATCGGTCAGCTCCCTGGTGATGGCCTCATGCTCCCGGGCGGGAAAGAACAGGGGGAGCGCGTC
Source organism: Candidatus Phosphitivorax anaerolimi (assembly GCA_001896555.1). Classification (GTDB taxonomy): domain Bacteria; phylum Desulfobacterota; class Desulfomonilia; order UBA1062; family UBA1062; genus Phosphitivorax; species Phosphitivorax anaerolimi. The sequence continues at coordinate 185,161 of MPOS01000034.1, read as the reverse complement.
TTGGCCCACCACTTCATCAAGGGTGCGGCCTGTTTTGTTCAGCAGCGCATTGTTTGCCGCGATGATGGTCCCATCCGGGTTTGTCGCCAGGAAATAGGTGGGCGATTCACGGAAAAGGATGTTTGAAAAGATCTTCTGCCGTTCCTGGAGCCTTTTTTCTCTTGAGCGCGCGATGAGGTCGCTGTGAGCGGATATCCACAGAACCAGTGCAGCCGCAAGGATGAAGAGGGTTTCCACAACGGCCTCAGGCCAGTTGCCGGCGGTGCCGGGTATGTCGAAGAGGAAGTGAGGGATGTCGAGCAACTCGTTCAGCCAGACGAGCACGATAAGAAGGGCGAAACAACCGGGTATGACGAATTTTTGCAGCCGGCGGCTGCGCTGCTGACGATGAGACCGGACATCCCCGCTTCCGGCGGTGCCCTTAAACCCAGCGTGTTTACCGGTGCCGTTGTGACTGTCCACGTTCTTCCTGAAGAATGGTTCTGCCTGCATCCGCACTTGCTCCGGCTCTAAGTACTCCACGAATCCGCCAACATTGCCCGCTTTCGGTGAGAGGACTGTGCCGCAGCACCCCGCCTGATCACGGCGGGTCTGGGGTCGTAATATTCCCCGGTTTCATAACATGCCTCATCCGGACAGATAAATAACAAACAATTACAACCCCCTGATCCTGGTACAAGGATCAGGGAAATGAGAATTCATCAATGAACAGGCCCAAGCCTCCGAAAAGGCAGGTATCAGAATATTCCTCTGAACATGCCGCAATGCAAGAATACATCAAGAAAAGGGCCGAGCGTTTTTCCGCCGTTCCTCTCTGCGGGCACTATCTGTCCAATAGCTGCTTTTTCCTCGTTTCGCAACCGTTTTTATAGAAATAGCCTTCCCGCCTGTGAGAGGCGGGGATAAAAAAAGGGTACGAACCGGGGGCAAGTGCTCGATACCAGACCTGCATTCATGAAAACAGGTGTCCTGTGAAGCGCCTCTGCCTCGGAGCCTCTTATGCAGTGATGGCTTTTCCCTTCAGGCGCAGCGCATTGCTGATAACGGATACCGAGCTCAGACTCATGGCCGCTGCGGCAATCATGGGGGAGAGAATGATCCCGAGGAACGGATAGAGCACTCCAGCAGCAATGGGCACACTCAATGCGTTATAGACGAAGGCGAAGAAGAGGTTCTGCTTGATATTGCGCATGGTGGCCCGGCTCAGGAGGATTGCAGAAACGAGTCCCTTGAGGTCTCCCTTTACCAAGGTCACCTGGGCGCTCTCCATGGCGATGTCCGACCCTCCCCCCATGGCGATGCCGACCTGTGCGCGCGCCAGGGACGGAGCGTCGTTGATCCCGTCGCCGGCCATGGCAACGATCCTGCCTTCTTCCTGAAGACGTCTGACCACCGACTCCTTATCGGCGGGCAGGACATCCGCAACCACTTCGTCTATCCCGAGCTCGCCTGCCACGGCCCGGGCGGTCGCTTCGTGATCTCCCGTGAGCATGACGATCCTGATGCCCTGCCGGTGCAGCGCCCGGATGGCCTCGAACGAGGTTTCCTTTATGGGATCGGATACACCCAGAAATCCTGCGGGCCTGCCGTCCACGGCCACGAACATGATGGTCTGCCCCTTCTTCCGTTTGTCCTCTGCCTCGTCTGCAAGCTCGCTTATTGAAACTCCCTCGTCCTCGAAGAGAGCCCGGTTTCCCAGGATCACCCGGTGTCCTGATACGGTGCCGATCACACCTTTGCCGGGGACATTGGTGAAATCCCGAACCTCCCGGATCGTGGCCCCCCGGTCGAGAGCCCCCGCTACCACAGCCTGGGCCAGTGGATGTCCGCTCGCCTTTTCGATGCTTGCGGCATACCCGAGAAGGGATTGTTCCTCCATCCCGCCGATCGTCCTCACATGGGTCAGTGCGGGCTTACCGCGGGTGAGCGTTCCGGTCTTGTCCACCACCAGGGTGTCGATTTTGCCCAGGGTCTCGATGGCCTCCGCATTCCGGAAGAGCAGCCCCATGGTAGCGCCTTTGCCCGTGGCGACCATGATGGACATGGGTGTGGCGAGCCCCAGAGCGCACGGACACGCCACGATGAGTACGGACACCGCTGCGATGATTGCATAGGCGAACCGCGGCTCGGGCCCGATCCAGACCCACAGGCCGAAGGTGAGAAGCGCAACGAGGACGATGGCCGGGACAAAGTATGCCGACACCACATCGGCAAGCCGCTGGATGGGGGCTCGGGATCTCTGCGCCTGCGCCGTGAGCGCAACGATCTGGGCGAGCAGGGTATCGGCGCCCACCCGTGTCGCCTCCATCACCAGCGTGCCGTTCCCATTAATCGTCCCTCCCACCACCGGGTCGCCTGAGAGCTTCTGCACGGGCACGGGCTCGCCGGTGATCATGGACTCGTCCACGTTGCTGCTTCCTTCGATCACTGTGCCGTCCGTGGGCACCTTTTCGCCCGGAAGCACCCTGAGGCGGTCTCCGGGATGGACCATATCGAGCGGGACGTCCTCTTCATGGCCCTGGGCGTCGATTCGTCTGGCCTTCTTCGGCGCGAGGCTCAGGAGCGAGCGGATTGCCTCACCGGTCTTGCTGCGCGCTTTGAGTTCCAGGACCTGGCCCAGCAGGACCAGGGTTGTGATGACGGCCGCCGCCTCGAAATAGACCCCGATGGTCCCGTCCATGCCCCTGAACGACTCCGGGAATATGCCGGGGAAAAGGGCGGCTACGAGGCTGTAGCCATAGCTCACGGCAACCCCCAGCCCGATGAGGGTGAACATGTTCAGGCTCTTGAAGACCAGGGACTGCCAAGCCCGTACGAAGAAGGGCCATCCGCCCCACAGGACAACCGGTGTCGCCAGCAGGAGCTCGATCCACAGGAAGGCACCGGCCGGTGCCAGGGCATCGAGGAAGGCCCCGCCGGGAATCATGGACCTCATGGCGATGAGCGCGATCGGGATGGTCAACACAGCGCTCACTACGAAGCGGGTTTTCATATCGCGGTATTCCGCGCTTTCCTCATCGCCTGCCTCCGACGGGGATAGAGGTTCCAGCGCCATTCCGCAGAGGGGGCAGCTGCCCGGCTCATTACGGACCACCTCGGGGTGCATGGGGCAGGTCCATTGTTTCGGCCCGGGAAATGCACCGGGGAGGGCCGGTTCCAGTGCCATCCCGCACTTTGTGCAGCTCGCCGGCACCGGGCTTTGCACCTCGGGATGCATGGGGCAGCAGTAGCCATGAGCCCTGTCTGCCGTCGCGGGCGCAGGGACTGCACGTTCTTCTGCAGGATGGAGATATTTTTCAGGATTTTCCCTGAACTTCTTCCGGCAGTGTTCGCTGCAGAAGTAGTAGGTTTTTCCCCGGTATTCGAAGGGGAGATACGCATCCGGGTTTGTGGTGACCATGCCGCAGACCGGGTCTTTGATCTCTCTGGGCCCCGCTTCCCGGACATCCGGTTCGCTCAGGTACTTCTCAGGATTTTCGCTGAATTTTCGGCGGCAATGCTCGCAGCAGAAAAAATAGGTCTTCCTGCGGTAGTCCAGAGGCATGTACGCATCTCTGTCGGTGGTGATCATGCCGCAGACCGGGTCCCGGAATTCCCTGGGTTCGCCGGTTTCGCAACATGATTTCTTCGGTTTTAAGTCGCTCATTTCTTCAAATGTCCTTTCCCGCCCCGCGTAGCGATCAAAATGCGGAAACATTCTCTTTTAGTAGGGTTGCCAGAAACGATATCAAGAGTGCGGGCAGTAAACGCTCGTGCAGAGCGGACAGCAAAGAGGCTATTTGGCAAAGAGGGTATCAACCTTGGTGATCTCCCATGCTGCGATCCCGTCACCGGAAAAGGCATCGAGGATGGCCAGGGGCGAGATCGTTCTTCCCTCCCGCACGAGGATGGTCATGGTGGTATCGTCGTGATAGGCCAGGTAATCGTTCACCATGAGCGTCTTCCCGCCCTTTTCGATGGTCCGGCCGGGCTTCAGATCGAGGGAGAACGGCCTGTCCGTGCGGTATACAAAGGCATAGGGCAGGCCCAGCTTCGCCTTTCTGCACGACAAGACCCTGGTCCCTTCGGGCAGGACACGGTTGATCATGTCCGGGATCATATCGGGGTCGATCTCTTCCTTCAGCTCGAACTGGAGGAACTCGCTCACCGAGGCGATGCCGAAGGATGGGGGCGGAGACATGCTCAGTTTCATGGCGGGGCTGAAGCCTTTCGTATACACCGCGTTCAGCCCCGACCTGCGGATCGCCCGCTTGAGCATTTCCAGGTAGTCCCGGGGCGAGACGAACCGCAGAGGGCCCTGCTTGGAGAGCTGCACCACATAGGGGATATTCCCGCCTTCGGGCGAGGGCTCGAAGAGCGGGGCAGGCTCCGATTCCTCATGAATGATGTTGGAGACGTCCCCGGCGCAGACGCCGCATCCCGTACACCCGTCGAACCGGCAATCCGGGGTGGATGTCCCCTGGTATGCGCGCTCCTCCTCCTTCAGGAGGAAAAACCGTGAGATCCGTGCATCGACGAACTCCCAGGGGAGGGGTTTTTCCCTGTCGCGGGCCTTGAGATACTGCCGGGGATCGACGCCGGTCTTTTCGAATGCCGTCTCCCACGCCCGTGCTTCGAGGGTGTCACCCCATCCGTCGAGATAGGCGCCGGCGGCCTCGGCTTCTTCGATGACACGGGAGAGTCCCTCATCCCCCCTGGCGAACACGCCTTCCAGGAAGGTGAGGGAGGGGTCCTGCCACCGGAGCGAGAGGTTCCTTCCCCGCAGGTTCTTCTGCAGATGCCGCACCACCTCCTCGTGGGCATCGGGCGTGATCTGCTCCTGCCACTGGAATGGGGTGAAAGGCTTGGGAATGAACCCGGAAACACTGATGGTCAGGCTTCCCTTGAAACGCAAGGCGATCGCGCGGGAGAGAGAACATATGGCCTCGATATCCTCGTGCCGCTCTGTCGGAAGGCCGACCATGAAGTAGAGTTTCAGGGTTTTCCAACCCAGGTCTCGGATGATGGACACGCTCCTGATGAGGTCTTCTTCGGTGTTGCCCTTGTTGATCACCTCTCTGAGCCTGGTAGTGGCCGCCTCGGGCGCCATAGTGAAGCCGGGCTTCCTGACCGAGGAGATGAACTCGGCCACCCGCCGGGTGATGCCTTCCACCCGTAATGACGGGATGCCGATGGACACCTCCCGGGAGGGGCAGGAAAGCGACTCCATGATCGTATTGATGTAGCTTAAATCGGTGACGGAGAGCGCGAGCATGGCGATGGTGTCGTACCCGGTGGCGGCAAGGGATGCCTTGAGGGTGTCCATGACCGAGGAAAACGATCGCTCCCGGTACGGACGATAGATCATCCCGGCCTGGCAGAACCTGCACCCGCGGGTGCACCCGCGGGCCACCTCGATCCCGATGCGGTCGTGCACGATTGAGGTGTGGGGAAGCACGACGCGGGAGGGAAACGGCCGTGTGTCGAGGTCGGCCAAGATCCTTCGCCTGGGCCTCGACGCGGCCCCGGGACGGTGCACACCTTCGATCTCGGCCATGGCCGCAATGCGCTCGCCGCGGTCTTTTGTCTCGAGACACACCCGGGCCATTTCCTCGACGATTTCCTCTCCGTCTCCGATGACGATGAGATCGAAGAAATCCTGAATCGGAGCCGGATTGACCGTGCAGGTGCCACCCGCAATCACGATGGGATCGCCCGTTTTGCGTTCGGAAGCGCGCAGAGGAATCCGGGCCAGCTTGAGCATTCGGATAACCGAGGTGTAGGAAAGCTCGTAGAGGAGAGAGAACCCCACCACGTCGAAGAGGCGCACGGGTCGTTTTTCCTCCAGGCTGAAGAGCTCGGTTCCGCTTCTCAAGAGCGCGCCTGCCATATCGTGCCAGGGAGCGAACACCCGTTGGGCCCAGACTCCTGGGATCGAGTTGAGAATCTGATAGAGAACCTTGATCCCGGCATGGGACATTCCGATCTCATAGGTGTCGGGAAAGGCCAGCGCAAACCGCGCCCGGACCTCGCCGTCGGGCTTGACGACCTGGTTCACCTCCCCGCCGATGTACCGGGCGGGCTTGGATACTGACTGCAAGGTGTTGTAGTCGACCGGTTTCATGCGCATCATCTGTCCTGTGGAGAAAAAGGGCGGCAAAGACAGGCCTTTTTCAGGATAGTCCTTTCATCTTTCGTTCACGATAAACTAACCTCATATGAAAGGAATAGTCAAACAGTTGATGGAAAGTAACGGTCCTGTTCTGAGGGGCAGGAACATCTCCAAAGACGAAGGGAGGAGGGCCCGGTAAGGAACCCTTTAATGATTGCTTCTGATAGCGAAGCCGCTCCTTCAATCACGGGTTCTTTGCAGGTAATGCGCATTTATGGTCGCTGCGTTATCCTCGATATACCATGCACCGCTCTTTCGCATACCCGGCCCGATGCGGTACTCTTACGGGTGTTTACAGTGAATCGTATCTGTGCAGCGAAGCGGGGATTCAGGCATATTGCGCACCGGCCGCTTCCCTGCTCACCATGCAGCGGACAGGCCGGAAACCGGCGAAGAGGCATCTTATGAGATGCCCGCACGGCACTTCATGGACCGGGCACGGAGGGAAGGGCTTGTCCTCCACATCCAAAAGCCTCTGAGCGGTCAACCGGCCGAGAAGCAGGAATGCTTGGGATATACCGGTTTCCGGCCCTGCAGACGGTTGTCTGAAGCAGCAGCGCAGATACTGCCTGAGGATCGGAAAAGTCAGGAATCAGGCGATATCGACAATCTCGATATCAAAGACAAGGGTTTTCCCGGCAAGGGGATGATTGGCATCCAGGCGAACGGAGTCATCACGGACCTCGCTTACCACCACCGGAAGCTCCTCGCCGTTGTTGTCGACAATGATCAGTCTCATGCCGATCTCGGGCTTGATGTCTTCAGGGAAATACTCCTTGGGCATATCTACCACGAGGTTTTCGTTATATGAGCCGTATGCCTGTTCGGGCTTGATGGAAACCGTCTTCGACTCGCCGATGACCATACCTTCGGCGGCTTCCTCGAAGCCGGGGATCACCTCATGAGAACCGAGCGTGAATTCGAGAGGTTCGGCACCGACGGAAGAATCGAAGATAACCCCGTCTTCGAAACGGCCCGTGTAATGTACCTTTACGGTGTCTCCTTGTTTTACCGGTGTGTTCATAATCAGACCTCCTGCTGTGGGGGACATTCATATAAGAATAACAGATAGGCATCAGAAACACAAAAAGAATATCTTTCTGGCGGAGAATATGGCGTGCTGCCGGCAGATTTTACTGAAGACGCTATTCGTGACGGACAATAACTCTTGGATATTCCCGGTGATACCGGTATAATACCCTGCAAGCCAGAGCAGGGAGGAGATTCGGATCATGTCCATGATAGAGTACACCCTTGACGGCAGTGTTGCGGTCGTTACCATGAACAGCGGCGAAAACCGGTTCAATCTCGACTTTCTCGGCGAATTCCTCGGCATTCTCGATGAAATAGAGAATACCACCGCGGCAAATGCCCTGGTAGTGAAATCTGCCCACGAGAAGATCTTCTGCAACGGCATCGACCTCGCCTGGCTCGAACCCATCTACCGGGCGGGAGACAGAGAGGCGGTTGTGCGCTTCTGCCGCGCCTTCAACAGCCTGCTCAGAAGGATCCTCATGTATCCCATGCCCACCATCGCGGCAATCACAGGACACGCCTTTGCCGGGGGCGCCATCATGTGCTGCTGCTTCGACTTCCGTTTCATGCGCTCCGACAGGGGCTTCTTCTGCTTTCCCGAGGTGGATATCGGCATACCTTTCTGGCCCGGAATGGTAGCCATAGTGAAAAAGGCGATGCCCCGCTACATCCTCGACGATCTCTTCTATCTGGGCACACGGCTCACCGGCCTGGAGTGCCAGGAGCACCATATCGTCAGGAAGGCGCTGCCCATGGACGATCTCATGCCCGAAGTCCTGGCCTTCGCCAAAGGGCTAAACAAGAACCGCGCCTATTACAAGGCCCAGAAAGACCGGATGAATGCCGACATCATCCGGATCATGGACGAAGAGGACCCGCCGGTTATCGAGGCCGGAAAGATCTCGGCGGCGAGCTGACCCGGTCATTGTTCTGCCCGGGGATCAGGGTGAGGTGGATTTTGCAGGCCGGCCAACATGGCCGCCTCGTTCTGTCCTTTGTGAAACGATCAGAAACATGGTATGAAAATATTACAATAAGAGTTCAATGTGAGGAGGGACCATGGCAGAGAAAGAATATGTCCTGGCGGTTGACTCAGGCACACAGAGCATCCGGGCGGTGCTCTTCGATGTCCAGGGGAATGAGCTGGCAATAGAGCAGGCCCAGTACGACCCCTATTTCTCGTTACAGCCCGGGTGGGCGGAGCAGCGCACGGAAGACTACTGGTCGAAATTCTGCCAAGTCACCAAAGGGCTCTTGGCCAAGGTCTCCATCGATCCTGGTGCGATCGCCGGTGTGGGCATAACCACCCAGCGCAATACCGTGATCCCCATGGACAAAGAAGGCAACGCCCTGAGGCCGGCCATTATCTGGCTCGACCAGCGCGTGGTTTCCCGCATCCCTCCTCTGGGTCTTGCCGGCAAGGCGCTCTTCGGCGCAGCCGGTCTGCTCGACGCGATCCGGTATGCGCAGAAGCACTCCAAGTTTCTGTGGATCCAGCAGAACGAGCCCTGGATTTATGAGAAGACGCACAAGTTCGTCCAGGCGTCCGGGTTCTTTGTCAGGAAGCTCACCGGCGAGTTTCACGACTCCACCGGCATGGTCACCGGGATCTGGCCCTTCGACTATAAGAACCTGAAATGGTATCCCTTCGGCATTGCCTACAGCCCGCTGGGTATCACCCAGGACCAGTGCGTCAAGCTGTTTTCTCCGGACGAGGTCCTGGGGCATGTCACCAGGCAGGCTGCGCAGGAGACCGGTCTGCCGGAAGGGCTGCCCGTGGTGGTGGGCGCAGGCGACAAACAGAGCGAGCTCCTGGGAGCGGGCGCGCTCGATCCGCATATCGCGGAGATCAGTTTTGGAACCGCCACGGCAATGCATGTCATGACCCGGAAGTACATCAAGGAAAAAGACATGAAGTTCTTCACCTGGCCCGCGGCCATCCCCAACACCTGGGACATCGAGATGTTCATATTCCGTGGCTTCTGGATGGTCACCTGGTTCAAACAGGAGTTCGGACACCGGGAGGCCCTCGAGGCCCAGAAGCGCGGTATAGCGCCTGAGGTGATCTTCGATGAAGTGGTGAGGAACATTCCCGCGGGGTCCATGGGGCTCATGCTCCAGCCCTATTGGTCTCCCATGGTCTACAACAAATATGCCAAGGGCTCCATCATCGGCTTCAGCGACGTGCACACCCGCGCTCACATCTACCGCGCCATCCTCGAGGGGATCGGCTACGAGCTGAGGAGGCTTTCGGAGATCGTCCAGCGCAAGACCGGGATCCCCTTCCGCGAAATCAGGGTCGGCGGAGGCGGCTCCAAGAGCGACGTAGCGGTTCAGGTGGCGGCCGACATGTTCAACCTTCCGGTGTCGCGCATGGCCACCTCGGAAATCTCGGCCTTAGGAGCCGCCATCGACGCGGCCGTCGCCACCGGGATGCACGCGAACTTCGAAGACGCGGTCAAGGCCATGGTGAAGAAGGGCAGGACCTTCGAGCCGCACGAGCCCAACTGCAGAATCTACAGCGACCTGTACCACGATGTGTACCTGAAGACCTACACAACCATCGAGCCGCTGAACCGCAGGATTGCAGAGATCATCGGGTATCCGGCGGAGGAATAACAAAAAGCCCCTGCGCCGTGCAGGGATGTCCCTGCACGGCATTCCCGCATCTTTTTCCGGAATTTTTCCCCGATCGCTTCGGTGAGCCGGATTCATTATTTTCTGTCTGTTTTCCGAAACAGCAGGAAATATGACACACGATATCCAAAATAACCATTTATCACTTGACAGAATGCGAATTTTCCAGCACAAGGGAAAAAACTTACGCTGTTGTGCTGATTTTATAATGAGAAGGCCTATCGGGGCGTTAATTACCATACTGGTGCTGTATCTCTTCTGTATCCCGGGGATTCTTTGCGCAGCGACCCTGGCTATCTCCTGGAATCACAACACGGAGAGTGATCTGCGCGGCTACCGGGTGTATTATGGAACCGAATCGAGAAGCTACCAGTACGTACTCGACGTCGGATACACAAACCATGTGACCGTCAGCGGTTTTCTCGAAGGGCAGGTCTACTATATCGCCGTCACCGCCTATGACCATGCAGGCAATGAAAGCTCCTTCTCAAGCGAGGTGATCGTTGACCTTTCGCAGGATCAGGGCGGGGACGGGCTCACCGGCAATAACGGCGAGGCAGGCGGCAATCCGGGAACATCCCAATACAATGTTCTCGATTTCTCGTCAGCAAGCCCGGGGGGTATTGCCGGCTCTGTGGTCACCGACCTGCTCGACACCCTGGTAAGTTCAGGTCTGGCAGGCTACGAGGTCTGGGATGTCATCGCCGAGGTGGGCCGGCAGGTGGATCTGTTCTCCCTCTATCCGAGCGGGACCTGCTTTCTCCCCCTCACCGAAAATACCGCGGTTATCGAAAACGGATATCTTTCCTGCCCGGAGGCGGGGGTGTATCTCTATCTGGTGGCGGACGCCTCAGGTGATATGGTCCATCTGCTGCGGGTTTCGGCCCTTGACGTTCTCACCCTCTCCGCCGAGTATGTCGGCGGCGGGAATCTGCTGTTCGAGGACCGTGAGCTCGGGGTGACCATCGAGCTGTCTTCCCAGGCTACGGAAGAAGGGTTCCCCATCGGCATCGGACAGTGCACCACCGGCATAAACGGCTCCAGCATCGTGTTCATCGACACCACCCACCTCGTGGAATTTGCCATAGCCCCCTTCGGGTTCGTCCTTTCAGAGCCTGCAGAGGTGAGGGTGATCTATGACGGACCAGGCAATCCCGTTGTGGAGTATTTTGACGAGGGCGGGAAACAATGGGTTACAATCGAAGATGCACGGTTTGAGGATGGAATGGTGGTCTTCTCAGCCCAGTCTCTGGGGCGTTTCAAGGTCTATCCCGAGCCGGACGCGGCCGTGAAGAGCGATTCTTCCACGCCTCCATCAGGAGGATGCTTCATTTCCACCTGTGCTCCATGACCTCATGCAATACTTGCAAAGCATGGAGAGCTCTGATATTGAAAAAACACTGCCGGAGTGGTGGAAGTGGTAGACGCGTCGGACTCAAAATCCGATGAGCGCAAGCTCGTGGGGGTTCAAGTCCCTTCTCCGGCACCAACTTTCCCAAGCCTGTCTTAAGGGGCCGATATTTTCCGTTCATCCTCACACTCTTATTCACGGGAGATTTAGCGGAAGCCCTTGACGGACCATCGTTCCCGAACTATTCCTTGAAGATTGATTTCCCATTCCTGCATTCCGAAGGCCCGCTCTGATTTCCTCCGCAATCCTTATGCTAAAAACACTGTGGCACCTGCCCCATTTTTCGAAAGGCTTTTTCCCGGGCGCTTGCCATTTTTTCGCCATCCATAAAGACTGTAGCTATTGCGATGGAAGGTCATAATTCTTGCCTCATGGGGATTGTCATGCTAAGGGAATGAGAACGCGAGGGGGTGGCTATGTCGGAAGAAAAGCTCACACTGGGACAGTATTTCAAGAAAGAAAGGGAGGATCGCGGGATTTCTCTGAAGGAAATCGAGCAGAGAACCAAAATACCCGCCCAGACCCTGAAATTTCTCGAAGAGGACCAGGTGGACGTACTCCCTCCCAGAGCCTTTCTGCGCGGATTTCTCCAGGTTATCAGCAAGGAATTCGACATGAACGAGGAAGAGCTCGTCAGTCATATGGACGAAACGTTGGCAGCCCATGGAAAGAAGGAGGAAATCCGCAGCAGGTTCATGAAAAACACCCGGGTCGAGAGCTTTACCCTTCAGCGGATCGTGATCATCTTCGTAGCCATCTTCCTGCTGATCGTGATTTTCGGTTTTTCCATGAAAACCTGCAGGGGCCCTGCACAGCAAGAGTCGGCAGGTGCGTATGCACTTGCGGTTTCGGGGGATATCCCGGAAACGATTCCAGCTGATTCCTAGGAGTATCCCGACAGAGCGCTCGCCGCATTCCTCGTGAGGGATTGGTATGCCGGTAAAAGCAACGGACGTAAAACTTCTGCAAGAGTATATCGAAAAGGGCTGGGAGTTCCATATCATCGATATGCTCCATGATCTCAAGCCTGTGGAGATCGCCGAGCTTATCGAGGCCCTCGACGAGGAGTCCAGAGGCAAGTTCTTTGTGCTCCTGGATGTGGACACCGCGTCCGAGGTGATTGCCGAGCTTTCGTCCGAGTCCCGGGAAGACATCATCGACGGCATGTCCGATAAGGAGTTGGCGCGGATCGTCCAGGACATGGACTCCGACGATGCGGCCGACCTGGTTGGCGACCTGCACGCCGAGCGCGCTGAGCGGGTTCTCGCCGAGCTCAGCCCCGAGGATTCTTACGACATCAAGTCCCTGCTCAAGTATCCGGAGGACACGGCAGGCGGTATCATGCAGCGGGAGCTGATCTCTGCGCAGCCCAACGCCACCGTGGACGAGGTGATCGCCCAGATACGCAGGCTCCACACAGAGATCAACAACATCCACATGGTCTACGTGGTCGACAACCGGCGTGTTCTGGTGGGTACCGTGCCCCTGGTGAACCTCATCCTCTCCAAGCCGGATTCCACCATGGCCCAGATTATGGACCTCGACCCCCTGACCGTGCCGGTTGACATGGACCAGGAGCAGGTGGCGAACCTCTTCAAGCGCTACGACTCCGTTGTCCTGCCGGTGGTGGACGAGCAGGGTCTTCTCCTGGGCCGGATCACGGTCGACGACATCGTGGACATCATGGAAGAAGAGGCCACCGAAGACATGTTCATGCTCGCGGGCGCCGAAGAAGACCTGCTGAGCTCGTCCGTGGTCAGGAACGCCTCCACCCGGATCCCCTGGCTCTTCGTAAGCTGGGTGGGGGGAGTGCTCGCCACCTTCCTCATCAGGGAGTTCGAGACCACCATCAGCAAGGTGGTGGGCCTGGCCGCCTTCATGCCCATCATCCTCGGCATGGGGGGCAACGTGGCCGCACAGGCCGTTGCGCTGATCGTGCGCGGCATCGCCACCGGGGCGTCCTCCTCCTCGAATTTCCGGAGCATCGTGATCAAACAGATGGGCGTGGGCGTTCTGCTGGGGGCCATGTTCGGGGTTATGCTCGGCCTGATCGCCTATCTCCTCTATCCCGACGAGCTGCGGATCTCCATCGTGGTGGCGCTTGCCATTACGATCTCCATGTCTCTGGCATCCTTCATGGGCACATTCCTGCCCATTCTCTTCTATAAGTTCGACAAAGATCCGGCCGTCGCCTCGGGCCCCTTCGTGACCACGACCATGGACATCCTGGGGGTTGCGGCATACCTGGGCATCGCGGGGCTGCTGCTTCTCTAAGGCACCATGAACAGGATCACCACAGACGCCATCATCCTTCACAGCATCGATTTTCTCGAATCGGACAAGATCGTCTGCGCCCTGACAAAGGAAAGGGGTATTGTCCACGCGATCGCCAAGGGCGCCAAACGGAGCAAGAAGCGCTTTCCCGGCACCCTGGAGCCATTCTGCGAGGTGTCCCTGGATGTCTTTGTCAAGAGGGAGGGTGACCTGCACCGGCTCGAGTCGGCCCAGCTCATCGACGCCCACCTGGGGATCAGGGAAGACCTCGAGCTCCTGGCACACGCCTCGATCCTGCTGGAGCTCATCAAGGAGCACCTGGGTCCCATGGACCCGAGTCCGGCCACCTACGATCACCTGCGCTCCGCGCTCAAGGCCATGGAGCCCGACCGCCAGTGGTTCTCGGTGTGGGCAGTGGCCCTGATGAACATCCTCTCTTCGCTCGGCTACGGAATCGACCTGGCCCGACCGGGCAAGGCCGGGGTCTCAAGGACGGTACCGGCCAACATGCTCTCGCGGGAGGCAACCACATTTCTGCTCAATGCCTCCCGGCTCGATGGGGATGTGCTGCAGAGACTCTCGGTCAAGGCATCCCTGAAAAGGGAGATTACCTCCTTTCTCCTGGCCGTGTGCAACAAGGTGTCAGAGAAACGGCTTAAAACCGTTTCCTTCCTGGCGAAGCTGCTTGATTTTGACCTGAACCAGTGATAGAGGGGACCATTATGGACTTCCAAGAACTCATTCTAAATCTGCAGGATTACTGGTCTCGTTACGGCTGCCTCATCGGGCAGCCCTACGATCTTGAGGTGGGGGCGGGAACCTTCAATCCCCACACGTTCTTAAGGGCCTTGGGCCCCGACCCCTGGAATGTGGCGTATGTTGAGCCTTCACGCAGGCCGACCGACGGCCGGTACGGAGAGAACCCGAACCGGCTCCAGCACTACTACCAGTTTCAGGTGATCCTCAAGCCCGCGCCCATGGACGTGCAGGAGATCTACCTGGACTCGCTGCGCCAGCTCGGGATCGACACCCTGGAACACGATATCCGGTTCGTCGAGGACGACTGGGAGTCGCCGACATTGGGCGCCTGGGGCCTGGGCTGGGAGGTCTGGCTCGACGGCATGGAGATCACCCAGTTCACCTATTTTCAGCAGGTGGGGGGCTACGACCTCGACCCGGTGTGCGCCGAGCTCACCTACGGCCTGGAGCGGATCGCCATGTTTCTCCAGAACAAGAGCTCGGTCTACGACATCATGTGGAAGGGCTCGACATCCTACGGCTACGTCCACCACGAAGGCGAGCGCCAGTGGTCCACCTATAACTTCGAGCTGGCCGATGTCCCGACCCTGCTCAAGCTCTTCACCCTCTACGAGGAGGAGGGCAGGCGGGTGGCGGAAAAGGGCCTGGCCCTTCCCGTGTACGACATGTGCCTCAAGTGCTCCCACACCTTCAATCTCCTGGATGCTCGCAATGCCATCAGCACCACCGAGCGCCAGTCCTATATCGCGCGGGTCAGGGAGCTGGCCAGGACCGCGGCACGGCTCTACCTTGAGAGCCTGCAGAGCGAGAGGAGCGAGGTGTAGACATGTCCAGGGCACTGCTGTTTGAGATCGGCACCGAGGAAATACCCTGCAGTTATATCGTCCCTGCCCTTGAGTTCATGAGATCGTGGATTTCCGGCAGGCTCGAAGAGGCAAAGCTTGCGCACGAGCCCGTGGAGGTTTTCGGCACCCCCCGGAGGCTCGCCGTGAGGGTGATGGGTCTTCCGGACTCGCTGCCCGACACGGTGGAGAACCGGATGGGCCCGGCGAAAAAGGCCGCCTTCGACGCGGAGGGCAACCCCACCAAGGCGGCGCTGGGCTTCGCGCGCTCGGCAGGGGTGGACATCTCCGAGGTGGGATTTGCGCAGACGCCCAAGGGCGAGTACCTCTGTGTCACCCGGACCATCCCGGGCGGGCCCGCGGATGAGTTCCTGAGAGAGACGCTTCAGGATCTGATCTCTCAGATTCCCTTTCCCAAGGCCATGAGATGGTCGAACCCCAGCGTGCGCTTCGCCCGGCCGGTCCACTGGATCGTGGCCCTTTTCGGCGAGGAAGTCCTGCCCGTGAGCTTCGGCAGCGTGAAGGCCGGCAGGCAGACCCGCGGCAACCGGTTCATGGCCGGAGACCCCGTCGATGTCCCGGACGCCCGGGGCTACGAAAATCTTCTCACCGAGCGCTTCGTGATTCCCGACATCGAAAAGCGCAAAACCCTCATCTGGGAGGGGGTGGGCATGAACGCCCGCAACCTCAAGGCCCAGGTGAAGGACAAAGACCTGCTCGACGAGGTGGCGAACCTGGTGGAGTATCCGCATGTCATCATCGGCCGTTTCGACGACGCCTTTCTCGAACTGCCCGTCGAGGTACTGGTTACCGTGATGAAGCACCACCAGCGGTACTTCCCCATGTATTCCCTTGAAGATGGATCGAGCCTGCGGCCCTACTTCGCCGCGGTGAGCAACATCGTGCCCAAGAGCGACGCCGTGGTACGCACGGGCTACGAGCGGGTGCTCAAGGCCCGCCTCGACGACGGCAAGTACTTCTTCGAAGAAGACCTCAAGGTGCCCCTGGAGGTCTATGCGGAAAAACTGAAAAACGTCATCTTCCACAAGGACCTGGGCACCTCGTACGAAAAGATGGAGCGCTTCCGCAAGGTCGCGCTGTACCTGGCCGATATCCTGGCTCCGGCTAAAAAGGAGAAGGCGGCCGAGGCCGCATATCTGTGCAAGGCCGACCTGAACAGCCTCATGGTATGCGAGCTGCCCGAGCTCCAGGGAATCATGGGCAGGGAGTACGCCCTGCGGCAAGGGCGCGATCCCGAGGTGGCGCGCGCCATCCGCGAGCACTACCTCCCCTCCTCGGCGGAAGACGAGCTGCCCTCGGACATCTTGGGCGACCTGGTGGGCATCGCCGATAGGATCGACACCATCTGCGGGTGCTTCGGCGTGGGCCTGATCCCAACCGGCACTTCAGATCCCTTCGCCCTGCGGAGGCAGACCATCGCCATCGAGAACATCCTGCTGGCAAAAGGCTATCGCATATCCATCTCGGAACTCATCGACCAGTCGCTGCTTCAGCTCGCGAACCGGCTCAAGAGGGACGCCGCCGAGGTCAAGGAAGACGTGTTGTCCTTTTTCCGGTCCCGGTTCGTCTCCATCCTTCAGGCGCGCGGCATCCCCGGCGACGTGATCGAGGCGGTGCTGCAGGGGTTCGACGATCCCGTAGACACCTTCATGCGCGCCCAGGCCATAGCGGAAGTGAAGCAGGAGGAGTGGTTCGCATCCATTTCCTCGGCCTCCAAGCGTGTGGAGAACATTCTGAAAAAGACCCAGGCCGAGGGCACCGTATCCGAGGCCTTCTTTGTCCAGGACGAGGAAAAGGCTTTGTATGCGCGCTTCAGGGAGATGGAAACCTCCTTCATCACCCACGCGGACAGGGGAGAGTACGCCCGGGCGCTCAAGCTCTTGGCGGGCCTGAAAGAGCCCATCGACGCCTTCTTCGACAAGGTCCTGGTCATGAGCGAGGACGAGGATATCCGCAGGAACCGTATCGCGCTGCTCAAGAGTCTGGTCGGATTGTTCGACCGGGTGGCGCAGTTCTCGAAGATATCCTCCTGAACCGACCACCCCGGAGCCGGACTTGCGGGGCATTCATGGCCTCCCGCTGTGGAAGGCGACTCCCGCAGCCGGTGAAGGCGAAGTGATTTTTCAAGAGAGATGAAGGATATGACTGGCACTCGTCCCGACCAAGCAGTGAGGAAGAGAGCCGACGATTCGAGCGCGTGGGACATGCGGGATGCGTTTTCCATCGACGTGGACCGGATCCTTCACTCCCAGGCGTACACCTCATACATCGACAAGACGCAGGTATTCTACCTGGTAGGGCACCAGGGGATTTCCCACCGAGTCATCCATGTGCAGCTGCTCTCCAGAATCGCCCGGACCATCGGCCGCAGGCTCGGCCTGAACGACGACCTCATCGAGGCCGTGTCCATCGGCCACGACATCGGACATCCTCCCTTTGGCCACGACGGCGAACAGTACCTGGACGAGCTCTGCATGCAGGCGGGCATCGGCCCGTTCAGGCACAACGTGCAGGCGATCCAGGCCCTGGAGCGCATAGAGAAGGGCGGCAAGGGGCTCAACCTCACCCTCCAGGTCTTAGACGGGATCCTCTGCCACAATGGCGAGACCACCGAGCAGGCACTGTGCCCCGAGACCGCGCTCTCTTTCGACGACCTCGACCGGAAGGTCGAGCTCATCCGTCAGGGCCGGACCCCGCCGCCCATGACCGTAGAGGGCTGCCTGGTGCGGATCGTTGACACGGTGAGCTACATCGGCAGAGACATCGAAGACGCCATAGCCCTTGGCATCATCTCGCGGAGCGACATTCCCCGAACAGCATCCCGTGTCCTGGGCAATACCAACGGCAAGATCGTCTACTCCCTGGTCGAGGACCTCGTCCGGCACTCCGGAGAAGGCTCCATCTCCTACTCACCCCGCGTGTTCGAGGCATTGGAGGAGCTGAAGCGGTTCAATTACGAGCGGATCTATCTCAACCCGCTGGTCAAGGCCGAGTCGTCCAAGATCCGGACCATGTATGTTCTCGTGTTCGACCGGCTCATGGAGGATCTCCTGGAAAAGCGACCCGAGTCCAAGATCCGCACCTGCTTCCTGGAGCGGCTCGACCCCGGCTACGAGGAGAGCCACCAGCCCGGAGAGATCGTCAGGGATTTCATCGCGAGCCTCACGGACTCTGCATTCTTAAGGCTGTTCCAAGAGCTCTTTGTCCCCGAATATCGGGGACGGGTGCAAATTTAATCCCGATATTGGGGACGGGTTCAGATTTCACCCCAGACTCAAGAGCTGTTTGACCGATATCGGGTGATATCGGGGACGGGCATACATTGGCTGCGCCAATGACGGAGAGGCAATCCGCCCGCTTTCACCGATCCTGTAAGGTCCGATGCATACGAATGGGGATAGTGAGCAATGTGTGATTCCGATTACCTTATCTCACGTAACTGGACGAGGCAGGGGAAATAACGGGCGAAATGTCCAAATTTCACGGACGTCCCCTGTTTGTTGGCTCATGCACGATGAGCCTCTATATCCCTCAGGAACCTCCATATCCTACCTTGACGGCGCCGTTTTCTACGATGACCGGGACCTGGCGGGTGCCGTTGGTGAGGGAGAGCATCTCCTGAAGCCTGGACGGGTCTTTCTTTACGTCCACGTACTCCGCATTCCGGTAGGCCGACCTGGCCTGATCGGTGTAGGGTCAACCCGCCTTTCCGTAGATAATGATCCTCTCAGGCATGAGACTCCTCCGTATGAACTTTTTTCATACTTATAGACAATGTATTACAGATCCTTGAACATATCAAGGGCTGGTGGGCGGAGATGGAGTCCTTTGCCGGTTCTATCGGGGCGGATGGCCGCAATGTTCACCCGTCAGCCGGTCTCGATGCCGGCATTTGCACAGGGGTCGTTCCCGTTTATCTCTGCCGCCTGTGTGGGGCGCTCGAGGGGAAAGGCTCCCGCCTATCCCCGGCGGCGCTTGATCTCCTCGTCCTGCCTGCCGGTGACTATCAGGGACATGAGATCCTGAACGTTCTGCGGCAGCACAGAGACTGTTCTGCCCGTGGTCAGGGCGTAGTAGTAGACCTGCGCGGCCTTTTCCAGGAGCTCGGCGTTGCGTGCGGCATGGTTGAGATCCCTGCCCAGGGACAGGGCGCCGTGGTTCTGGAGGATGTAGCAATTGGCTCGGTTGCCGAGCTTCGAGACTACGTTGTCCGCGAGCTCTTTGCTGCCCGAGAGGGCATAGGGGACGATCTCCACCTTCGGCCCGATGGCGCCCGAGACCTCGTCGAACAGGGCGGGTATGGGCTCGCTGATCAGGGAGAAGACGCTCGCGAATATCTGGTGGGTATGTACAACCGCGCCCACATCCGGGCGGCTGCGATAGATCGCAAGATGCATCGCCGTCTCCATGGATGGTGCTGTGCCGCTTTCTTCCAGGGGGTTGAGGTCGAAGTCCACGATGCAGATGTCATCGGGGGTCATGGTTGCGTATTCGCGCTGGGTCGGGGTTATGGCGACGGCGCTCCCGTCTTCCAGAAGCAGGGAGACATTGCCGCCGGTCCCTTGGACGAAACCCTTTGCAACCAGTGACATTATGCAGTCGAGCACCTGTTTTTTCTGAGAGTTGTATTTTCCCATGGCAAGCCTCTTTAAGTTATTTCCAGGACCTCTGATCCACTATGGAGGGGGCGCTGTCTCCCAGGGTACCGGCGGGCACGGTTTCGATGGAATCGATCTTGACGGTGCAGATCTCCCGGAAGGCCTGGTCAAACCGGCTGGTGATCTCCCGGAGCGCATCGCCAGTTGCACCGGTTTCCAGCCTGGCGGCGAGATGGTCGCGGTGGCCCGGGCGGGTGACGACGAGCTGGAATCGAAGGCCGTCAAAGAGCAGGGAGAGTCTTTTCAACTGGCTGGGCGCCACGAACATGCCCCTCACCTTGACCGCGTCGCCCAGACGCCCGGCAATGCCCGAGAGCATCCGTGAGGCCCTTCTGCAGGGGCACAACCCGGGCATAAGGCTGGAAAGGTCGCCGGTTGCGAAGCGCAAAAGAAAGAAGATGGAGTTGAGTCTGGTCACCACTACCTCGCCGAGCTCCCCATCGGGAAGGCGCCTGCCGGTCTCCGGATCCACTATCTCCACGATGACCTCTTCGCAGATGTGCCAGCCGTTCTTTTCCCGGCACTCGTACGCGATGTCGCCCACCTCGGTGGCCCCGTACATCTGATAGGTGTCGATGCCATACTCCTCCTCGAAGCGCTTTCTCATGGATGGCTGCAGAGGCTCCGCGCCGAAGCTCGCCCGCCGTACGGAGAAGTCCCGGGCAAAATCGTATCCCATCCCGGCGGCCTTGTCGATGATAGACATGAGAAAGCTGGGTGTGCCCGTATAGCCGGTGACCTTGAGGTCGCGGATGAGCTGTACCTGCTGTTGGGCGCCTGACGATCCCGAAGGCACGACCGTAGCCCCCACGCGCCTCAGACCGCCGTGAAAGGTCAGCCCCGCCGCCACCATGTGGTAGGAGAAGGCGTTGAGCACGATGTCGCCCCTGCGAAACCCGGCTGCCCAGTATGCCCGCGCCCACAGGGGGTCTTCCGGGCTCAGGTGCGGCTCGTACACGGGCCCGGGCGAGGTGAAGATCCGGTCGATGTCGGCTTGCGTGTCACAGAACCCCCCGAAGGGCGGGTCCTGGGCCTGGAGCTCGATGAGCCCGCTGCGCGAGATGACCGGGAGCTTCTGGAGGTCGTCAACGGTGCGGATGTCGTCGGGGCGGATCCCGCGCTCGTCGAAGATCTTTCTGAGGGCCGAAGAGCGCTCGTATCCCTGAGCAGCCATGGCGGCTAGCTTGCGGTTGAAGTATTCCTCCCGTTCTTTTCCCGTGAGTGTTTCCTTTTCATCGAAAAACTCATGCATGGTTCCATCCTCCTCGATCAAGCGGGCTTTGTACCTGTAATCCAGCAACCTGCGGCTAAAAAATCCTCTAATATATCTTGCATGTGCTGCACAAATCGCATACCGGGCAAAGCCGCATCTTTTGTTTACAGCCACCTCTTGCGCCTGCGGTACGACTTGATGTCCTTGTACGTCCGGGTCTTGCCCCCGGCGCTCACCCCCAGATAAAACTCCTTGACGTCCGGGTTTTCCCTCAGGGCGGGAGCCTCTCCCTCCATGACGATCTTCCCGTTTTCCATGACATACCCGTAGTGCGCGATCTGCAGCGCCATATTTGCGTTCTGCTCAACCAGGATAATCGTGGTCCCCTGCTCCTCGTTGATCCGCCGGATGATCCGGAAGATCTCCCTTACCACGAGCGGGGCAAGCCCCAGCGAGGGTTCGTCAAGGAGCAGGAGCCTGGGGTGCGCCATGAGGGCGCGGCCCATGACGAGCATCTGGAGCTCGCCGCCGCTGCAGTACCCGGCCAGGGTCTTCCTGCGCTTGGTAAGCGCCGGGAAATAGTCGTAGACCATTTCCAGGTCTTTTTTGTACGGCCTGGTCCACCGGGTGGCGGTGCCCACCTTGAGGTTTTCCTCGATGGTGAGGTACTTGAAGGGCTGCCTGCCTTCGAGCACCTGGATGATCCCCTTGCGCGTGATCTCCTCGGGCGAGGAATTCTGGATGTAGGCGCCGTCGAAGAAGATGGACCCGTCCGTCACCTTGCCGTTCTCCGGCTTGAGCAGACCCGAGATCGCCTTGAGCGTGGTGGTTTTGCCCGCGCCGTTGCTGCCGAGCAGGGAGACGATCCGGTGCTTCTCCACGGTCAGCGATACCCCCTTGAGCACCTGGATCACGTCGGAGTAGACCACGCTGATGTTGTTGAGCTGCAGGAAGATTTCGCTGTTGTTATCGGTCATGAGTCCCCTCCATCAGTAGGAAAAAGGCCAGAGCCTGAAGTTCGAGCGCACGATCCGCCAGATCTCGGCGAGGCCCTTGGGCTCGAATAGGATGAAGAGCACGATGGCCAGGCCAAAAGCCAGCTCCCTGAGCGAGGCCATGTTGAGTCCGAAACCGCTTGCCATTCCCATGCCCATGAAGATGTCAGTGAGCCAGCGCAGTATCTCGTTGAGCCCGGTGATGAAGATCGCCCCGAAGATGGAGCCGGGAATGCTGGCGAGCCCTCCGATGATGACCATGGCAATGTATTCTACGGAAAGACTCAAGGTGAAGGGCTCCGAGGTGATGCTGATCATGTAGAACGCCCAGATGGCGCCTGCGAACCCGGCATAGAACGAGCTGATCCCGAAGGAGAGGAGCTTGTAGGGGAAGATGGGGATCCCCATGCCCTCGGCGGCCCGGTCGTTGTCACGGATGGCGATGAACGCTCTGCCGAAGCGGGTGCGCATGAGATTCTTCGTCATCCAGGTCACGAGCACCAGGCAGACGAAGATCACGTAGAAAAACGGGCGATCGCCGTCGATGACCAGCCCGAAGATCGTAGCCTCAGGCAGGACAATGCCCATGGTCCCCTGGGTGAGCGACTCCCAGTGGACGAGGATGTATTCGATGATGAACTGGCCGGCCAGGGTGGCGATGGTGAGGTAGAGCCCCTTGAGCCTCCCCGACGGGATGCCGAAGACCATGCCCGTCAGTGCGGTCACGATACCGGCAGCAGGCACGCAGACCCAGAAGGGCAACCCAAGCCGGGTGGCGAGGATGGCCGCGGCATAGGCGCCCACCCCGAAGAAGGCCCCATGACCCAGCGAGATAAGCCCGGTGTAGCCGATGAGGATGTTCAGGCCCAAGGCCGCGATGGCCGCGATCCCGATCATGTTGCACACATAGAGAAAGTACGGGCTGCTGACAAAGGGCAGCACGCCAAAGAGCAGAATGAGGCCCGCCATGAGAGAGAGTCGTCCGAAGTCGGTCTCGAAGATGGTTATCTCCTGCGCGTACGACTCCTTGAAGTTGCCGCAGGGATGGAAACTGAGCCTTCGCATGATCCCTTCTCCTATACCCGCTCGATCTCCACGAGCCCGAAGAGCCCGTAGGGCTTGATGAGCAGGATGCACACGAGCACTGCATAGGGCACCACGTCGCGCAGCGAGGGCGAGATGTACCCGCAGGTGAAGGTCTCGAGCAGGCCGATGATGATCCCGCCGATAATGGCTCCGCCGATGCTGTCGAGGCCGCCCAGGATCACCACGGGGAAGACCTTGAGCCCGATGGCGCTGATCTCGTGCACGTTGATGCCGTTGATCACCCCCAGCACGATCCCGCTCATGCCCGCCACCATGGCCGCGATGGCCCATGAGAGCGCGAAGACCTTCTTCACGTGGACGCCCAGCGACAGGGCCGCGGTCTGGTTGTCGGCCACCGAGCGCATGAAGATCCCCTGGGGCGAAAACTTGAAGAAGAGCCCGAAGAGCACGAGGAAGACGATGCCGATGAACGACGAGGCCACATACACCGGCGGGATGAGGACATTCCCAAACTGCAATCCCAGGCCTGCGGGCAGGAACTCGGGGTAGGTGTGGAGGTTGCCGCCGAAGAAGAAGAGCAGGAGCCCCTTGAAGATGGATGCCAGCCCCACCGTGAGCATGATCACGAAGATCAGGGACTCACCGATCAACGGCCGCAAGAACAGGCGCTCGACTGCAAACCCCAGCACAAAACTCCCGGCGAGCGTGATGAGAAAGGCCAGATAGACAGGGAGCCCGGCCCAGGTGGTGAGCACCAGGAAGAGAAAGGCCCCCATGGCGAGCAGCTCTCCGTGGGCGAAGTTGAGCACGCTCGATGACTTGAAGATCATCACGAACCCCATGGCCGAGAGCCCGTAGAGCAGCCCGATACTGAGCCCGTTCACCAGCAGTTGTATGAAAAAATCCATCCCTTACTCCTTCGTTGATCAAGATAACCTTGGCATTCCTGCCCAAGGGGTCTTCTCTTTTTTTCTCCCCTTTCCGCAAGGGACAAGGAGAGGATCGAACAATGCATTCACTCTCCCCTCAAGCCGATGCAGGCTTCCCTGCGGAAGATGGATATCGCCGTGTCGCCATCACTCCACGTTGATGACCCTGACCGTGGTCCGGATCATGCCTATCTGCCCGTCTCGGTAGCGCACCTTTCCCTCCACCTCCGCCTCGTTCCTGCCATCGTACATGGCCTCGATCATGGGGAGGTAGAGCCCGTAGATAAACCTCCTCCTCACCTTTCCCGTGCGGGTGAGTTCCTCGTCGTCCGCATCCAGGAGCTTGTAGAGGAGGATGAATTTTCTGATCTTCATGGGCTGAGGCAGCTGCGTGTTCACCTGCCGCACCTCCCCAAGGATGAGCTCTTCGACCCGGGGCTGCTGGGAGAGGTCGGTATAGGTGGTGTAGGGGATCATACGCTCCTCCGCCCAGTTGCCCACGTTGCCCATATCGATGTTGATGAGCGCCGTGATGAACGGGCGGCCCTCGCCGAAGATGACGGCCTCCTTGATAAAGAGCGAGAACTTGAGCCTGGTCTCGATGAAGTCGGGCGAAAAGGCATTACCGTGCTTGTCCCGGATGATGTCCTGCTTGCGGCCGATGATGACAAGGTGCCCGTCGTCGTCGAGATAGCCTGCGTCGCCGGTGCGGAGCCAGCCCTGTTCGAATGATGCCCGGGTGGCGTCGTAATCGTCGTGATACCCGGCAAAAACCGTATCGCTCGAAACCAGGACCTCCTGGTCCTCGGAAATCCTTACCATGGTACCCGGAAGGGGCTTGCCCACGGTCTCGAGCTTGACCTCGTCATCGGGCTGCACCTGGAAGATGCCGCAGGTCTCGGTGAGTCCGTAGCACTGCTTGAGGTTCAAGCCCACGGCCCGGAAAAACCGGATGACGTCAGGGCTGATGGGGTGTCCGCCGGTATAGGCGCTGACGAAGCGGGAGCAGCCCACCCGGTCGAGCAGCGGCCTGAAGACCGCCAGAGACGCCCATGCATTGAGCATCTTCAGCCAGAAAGGCACAGGCCTCCGTTCAGCCTCGCACTTCACCACGGCGGTGCCGATCTTCTCGGCCAGGGAGAAGAAGGCCCGGTTGACGAACCCGGCGTCGCCGATCTTCACCCTGATCTTCGAAGCCAGGTCTTCCCAGAACCTTGACGAGGTGATGAGCACTGAGGGGCCTATTTCTCGGAAATCCTGCTGTATGGTTTCCACGGTTTCGGGAAAGTTCATGGTCATGCCGCCTGCGAGCGTCACCCCAACACCCCACATCTGGTCCACGATCCAGGCGGGCGGGCTCATGGACATCCAGTTCGACCCCACGCCTATGGGTACCGAGGAGAGCCACTGGCGCGCCATGGCGGTGAAGTTGCGGTGGGTGAGCATGGCGAGCTTCGATACCCCGGTGGTGCCGGAGGTCATGATCATGAGCGCGGTCTCAACGGCCCTTCCCTTGCCGAGCTCCTGCTCGAAGAGGCCCGGGTGTTTCCGCCCGTGTTCTTCCCCGAGCTCCAGGAGCTCGCGAAAGCTCATCAGCAAAGGGTTGTCCCGGTAGGGCCCCATGCCCGTGGGGTCGATGTAGACGATGGTGCGCAGGAAAGGGAGCTTGTCGATCTGTTCAAGGAGCTTGTCCACCTGCTCCTGGTCCTGAGCCACCACGAGAGGGGAGCGGACCCGGATGAGGGCCTGAACGAGCTCGCTTGCGACCGCCGAGGTGAAGAGATTGAGCGACACGCCACCGAAGGCCTGGGCACCGAGCTCGCTGAAGAGCCACTCGGGATGGTTGTCCATGATGATCGCCACGATGTCGTTGCGTTTGATCCCCAGCGCCATCATGGCGAGCGCGGTTTTTTTTACGTAAGTGAAGTAGTCATTCCACGTGTAGCGCTGCCAGATCCCGTAGGCCTTTTCCCGCAGAGCCACGTGCCTGTCTCCGAGCCTTTCGGCCTGCATGGCCAGGACCTGCGGGAGGGTGAGGTGTGCAAACACATCCAGAGGAGTGTCTGCGGTCTGCTCGCGATTATTCGTTGCCTGCATCCACCGCCCCTCTCATTCCAGTCTCATCGTCCACGTTCAAGTCTGTGGACTCTCCGAGGTATGCCTTGATCACCTCAGGGTGGTCCTGAATCTCCTCAGGCGGCCCCTCGGCGAGCTTCTCTCCGAAGTTCAGGACCACAATACGCTTGGATATGCTCATCACAATGGACATGTCGTGCTCCACCAGGATCATGGTCTGTCCCCACGAGCCGTTCAGCTCCAAGAGAAAGCGCACCATGTCTTCCTTTTCTTCCAGGGTCATGCCCGCGAACGGCTCGTCCAGCACCAGGAGCTTGGGCTCCAGCGCCAGGGCCCTGCCCAGCTCCACGCGTTTGCGCATGCCGTAGGGCAGCGAACCCACGAGCTCTTTACGCACAGACTGGATCTCGAGGAAATCGATGATCTCTTCCAGAATCCGGTGGTGGCGGATCTCCTCCCTTCTGACCGAGGGAGCGAACAGCGCTGCCGGGACGAAGCCGTAGCCGCAGTGGATGTGGCGGGCCAGGAGCAGGTTGTCGAGCACGCTCATGCCCGGGAAGAGCTCGATGTTCTGAAAAGTCCTGCCGATCCCCATGCGAGTGAGCTCGTGGGCAGGGAGCCTGGTAATGTTTGTGCCGCCGAAGACGATGTCTCCGGACGTGGGGCGGTAGAAACCGGTGATGCAGTTCATGAGGCTCGTCTTGCCGGCCCCGTTGGGGCCGATGACCGCCACGAGCTCGCCGGCGGCGACATCGAGGGTCACGCCGCTCAAGGCGCGGATGCCGCCGAAGCTCAAGGAGAGGGAGCGCACCTGAAGGTCGGCGCGCCTGCCCTCCATGTTTTCGTTGCTGAATATGCTCGGTTGTCCCCGAAAAGCCCTCATAGAGTGTGTCCTTATTTGAGAATCTGGATCTTATCCTTGCCCGGGACGAAGAAGTTGGTGAGCGGGACGTAGGACCCGTCTTCCCCGACCTGCACAATCCGCGCGGTAAACGAGGCGCCGTGGTCGTCTTTCGTGTAGGTGATGTTTGGAACCAGGCCGCCGAAATCCTCATCGACAAACGACTCCAGAGCCTGGTTGATGGTCTCGGGCGTGATCTTTCCGAATTTCTCGCCGGCCCTGATGAACGCGCGCTCCATGATCATGGCCACCACCACCCCTTCCCAGTATGCGGTGTCGAAGGAATCCACGGTCTTATATCGGTCCCAGAGGTCCATGATGATCTTGACGCCCGGGGTCCCGTCCACGGGAAGACCTCCCGGGAATTGCATTTTCAGCCGGTCCCGTATGAGCCCCTTGCCCATCTTGAAGAAGTCGGGGTCTGTCGAGGTCCAGGTGCCCAGGAACATGGGATCATAGTTGATCCTGTCCGCGCTCTTGAACGCGGAGATGATGGCCGCAGGCAGGAGCTGTATGAAGACATACTCGGCCCCTTTCTCCTTGAGCCGCATAAGCTCGGTGGTGACGTCCACGGTCTTGGGCGGGAACTCTTCGATGGCCACGAGATCGATACCTTTTTCCTTGGCATATTCGATGCTGGGCTTATGGATGGAGCGGCCGTAGGCATTGTTGTAGGTGAGGAGTCCTACCTTCGGCGGTTCGCTGCCCTTGTGGACCTCCTTCACGTATTCCAGGATCGCGTAGCAGTCGAGCCGGTAGCTGCCGAAGGGAAGGTACATGAAATCGATGGGCGGCTCGAGAATCTCCCACGCCGTTGAATAGTTGATTGCGGGTATCCCGTAGCGCTTGATGATGGGCTTGGCGTTGAGCCCCTCGCCCGCGCTCCAGGTTGCGATCATGTCCACCTTGTCCTGCTGGGCGAACTTCCTCACCGCCGAGACCCCCTCGGGCACTTTGTAGGCGGTGTCCACGAGAATCAGCTCGATCTGTCTGCCGGCCACGCCCCCCTTGACCTCGTTGACATACCGGAAATAGTCCTGATGCCCCTTCGCGTGATACTGCCCCCATGTGGACGCAGGACCTGTCAGATTCATCGCGGCCCCCACCTTGATGTTCTCCGCAGATGCCGAGGCAATGAATGCCCCGCAGAGAATTCCCATCACCATCACTGAAACCATCAGAAACCCGAAAACCTTTCTCATGCCATGATCCCCCTTGTCTATTGTGCTGCTCATGCACCCATGCTTAAGGCACTGTGCATAAAAAAAGGCCGCGGGTAGATCCATCGGGTCTACCCGCGGCCTTTTTTGACTAGCTCTCCTCTGCTCAGTGAAAAAAAGCTTTCAGCAGGTAGACCTAACCAAAAAAGAAAAAGAAGCTGGAGCTGGTTGTAAGTAAAATATAGCTTGTCATGGAAATAGGTAGATAAAGAAAATGGTGAGGCAAAGTCAAGTAAAAATTGGGCTATAATGCATATCATACCGCAGACCCGGCCGGGTGAAGAGAAGGGGAGGATGATTTCATACTGAGAAAACAATCTGTTGCTGCACATATCCTCCTTAAGGTTATTCCCGAGAGGAAACGGTGAGGCGCTCTGCCGGGAGACGGGTAAACAGAAGACCGGGGGAGAAATACCTCCCCCTAGCCCGGCACAGAAGGGATCGACGGGATGAAAAAATTTCATGCAACAGGGAAAAAGTTTGCATTTCTTGCGTCTCCGGGATGGCGGCGGGTTTCCAACACGATATGATTTCTGGCAGTTATGGTTTGCACGTATATTGCATTTTATCTGGGTGGCTTTCTGTGCACATGTTTCATGTGAGCGAGTGAATTGAATGCAAAGATGAGGGGGCCCTTCATGGAGACATTGCTTCTGCGCGGGATGATAATACTCTGTCTTGCCCTTGTTCCCGCCTGTTCGTACTTTGAAGACGACGATGACGATGATGTGGTTGCCGCCGAGCAGGTCATCGTGTGGTCATCGGCCGATGCGGGAGGATGGCACAATCTCGGCCTGAAATCAGACGGAACCCTCTGGGCGTGGTGTGATAACAACCAGGGCCAGCTCGGGCTGGGTGACTGGAGGGAACGCTTTGCCCCCGAGCGGGTGGGCGCCGATGCCGACTGGGTATCCGTCAGCGCAGGCGGGCTGCACAGCCTGGCGCTCAGGGCGAATGGCACACTCTGGGCCTGGGGGTGCAACCTGTCCGGTCAGCTCGGAACGGGCAACTTCTGGCAAATCAGGTCCCTGCCCGCCCAGACGCACATTGCAGGAACCGATTGGGTAGCCGCAAGCGCCGGTGAACTCCACAGCCTCGGTCTGAAGACAGACGGCACTCTGTGGGCGTGCGGCAACAATGAAAGGGGCCAGCTCGGAGACGGTACAGCGCAGAACAGATCGAGGTTCACGCAAGTGGGCGCCGACACGGATTGGGTGGCCGTGAGCGCGGGGGGTATGCACACCCTGGCGCTCAAGGCCGATGGCACGCTGTGGGCGTGGGGCGACAATCGCAGAGGCCAGCTGGGCTTCGATGGGTCCGAGGCGGTCTATCTGCCGGGCAAGGTCACGGATGAGACCGACTGGAAGGCCATCAGCGCGGGGAGAGAGCACAGCCTGGCCCTCAAGACCGACGGCACGCTCTGGGCCTGGGGGCAAACAACTGGGGCCAGCTCGGAGACGGGACCGGGGCAGACAGGAGCACGCCTGCACCGGTGAATGAAGAGACCGACTGGACGGCCGTAAGCGCGGGGAGGGACCACAGCCTGGCCCTCAAGACCGATGGCACGCTTTGGGCCTGGGGAGCGAACAGCTGGGGTCAGCTCGGAAACGGCACCTTTGAAGGCAGCAGTGTACCGGTGCTTGTCGACAGTAGTCTTGCGTGGACCCTGGTCAGCGCCGGCGGAGCCCATTCCCTGGGAATCATTTCCGAGGGGGCGCTGTTTGCCTGGGGAGCGAACAGCGAGGGTCAGCTCGGAGACGGCACCGATATCACGAGGAGCATCCCGGTCATCTCAGGTGAAATTGTAGCGGAAGAGGAGGAGGGATCGGAAGAGGCTGAAGCTCCGGCCCAATAGCAGCCCAAAGCGGGCCCGGCAGCGGTTGAGCCCTCCTTCGCAACCGTTTTCTTGAGGATTTTGGAAGCGGGGCGCATCCCGCTTAAGCGTTTAGCTTGAAGCAGCCAGTAGATCTTTGGTATCTTTACCCGATACCTCCATATCGAAGATGAGGTATCGGCGGGCCATCCATTCTTCGCTCGTTTCCATGGCGATCACCAGCCTGAGGCAGGATTCAAAAATGACAACATCAATGCCTTCTCATTCCTATGGTACCGGTCGAAGAGCTCGGTCTTAAAACCGGCCTTCCCGGTTCTTGGGCACCACCTGCTCCATCCTGCCAAGCCGGGTCATCAACGCCCGTGGCTTGTACCCGTTGCAATATCCCCGTCGATCCTGGGTCCTCTCATGGGACTCGGCATTCAGAAATGACCTCAGCTCCTCTTCCAGTATCCGCTGAATTGCCGATCCCATCACCTTGCGCAACCCGCCGTCTCCCTGCCCGGTGGCCTCTTGCCAAATCCCCAACACATCCTTATCATCCATCCTGCGAGCCATTTGCTCCTCCTTCAAAAACACTTGTTTAGCCACTTCGCTTTATCAGAGTCACTCTTGGCTCGTTTTACGTTTTCCAGAATTATAAAGACTTAACCTAGATTTTTTCCAATAAATATCCCATCGATCGTTGTCGATAATGAAATGGTGAGCAACCAATTATTGTTTCTTTTATGCTAGGAGATCTTTATGACAGACGTGAAAGACATTTTCGAAAGCGATAACAAGTTGTTTTCCCTTATCAAAACAGCCATTGAGCGTGAGGTGGCATCTCAGGAGATGTACAAAGAAGCACTGGCGTATTGCCATGATCCCTTGCTGCAAAAGGTGCTTGAAAGATTATTCAAAGAAGAGACACTCCATGAGAAACGACTCTTAAAAATGTACAGCCGCCTTCGCCAGAAATATGAGGCTGATGGAAGGCCACTAGCAGAAAAGAAAAAATAGAGGGATTACCTTTCCTGACCCGGCACCTGTTGCCGCGAACGGTATACGGCTCCATGCCGGGATCCCGCTTTCAGTGATTTGGTTTGCCCGATCAGTAAAGTTGTCGGTGTCCATCGAGAGGAGTAGGTATGCAGCGCAGTATAACAGTGAACTTAGGAAATCTGGTCTTATCGCTTTCAGATGCCATGGATCTGGCCAGCCCCGCGCTCATTCATCACCAGCAAAGGGTTGCCTTTGTTACCTGGGAAATGGCAAAGGCAGCAAAAATCTCAAATGAAAGGCTCGAGAGGAGTTTCATCGCAGCTCTGCTTCATGACATCGGAGCGCTAACCCTGGAAGATAAAATCGCCTTGCGGCTCTCTGAGACAGATAATACTGAGGAGCATTGTGTTCGTGGCGGGCTCTTGATCGATCGAGTTCCCTGGTTTAAGAATTCTGCAAGGATTATAGGCACTCACCACACACAATGGCAGGAGTGGAATGATTCTATTGAAAACCCTATTGTTTTCGACTCACAGATCGTGTCCCTTTCAGACTTTCTGGAAAGGTTGGTTGACAGAGATCAGTACATCCTTTTCCAGAATGAGAGGATAGTCGAAGAGATCAGATCCAACACACGATCTCTATTCCATCCCATGATCGTGGATCTCTTCTTGTCGGTATGCAACCGTGAGGAATTCTGGCTGGATCTGGTTTCCCCCAGACTGTACTCGATCCTGCTCAATGAAGGTCCCTTCAGGAAGATCGAGATCATCCTCGATGACATAGCTCTTATCTCCGAGCTTTTCAGGGACATCATAGACTTCAGGTCGCACTTCACAGCAACCCATTCTTCCGGTGTCGCGGCTTCCGCATCCATACTGGCAAAGATCTTCGGATTGACCGACATGGAAATAAGGCTCATGGAGGTCGCAGGCAATCTTCACGACTTGGGGAAACTTGCTGTGCCCAACAGCATTCTTGAGAAGCCCGGCAAGCTGACAAAAGAAGAAATGGCGGTCATTAAATCGCACACCTACTATACATACTTCATTATCAATACCATCGGCGGTTTGCAGAGTATTGCAGAATGGGCAGCCTATCACCATGAGAGGCTCGATGGCACCGGTTATCCTTTCCATTGCGCTGCAGGAGAGCTTAGCACGGGGTCGAGAATCATGATGGTTGCCGACATCTTTACTGCACTGGCAGAAGACAGACCCTACAGAAATGGCATGTCAAGGAAAGAAGTCATGGAAATCATCGGACAGCTCTCCAGAAGGCAATCCTTGGATACGAGGATAGTTGATCTTCTCTTTGATAACTATGAAGAAGTATATTCCTGTATGGCTGAGAAGCAAAATTGCGCACGGGAATTCTATGAGAAGCAGTCTGCATTATGCGAAAGGCTATGCCGATAAAGGCTGAGACGTGGTGTCAACGAAATGGATCGTCCAATTGATGATCTTGCGATGGTCTTCTGCCGGTCGTCCTGTTTCGTTCCCGGCCGTCACAAAGAACGATGCAGCCGTCAGATTACCGAGGGGATGGATTCGTAGTGGGCCATTCTCTGGCTCTCGGGCAATGCGAGGAATGCGTCGATGATCCCGAGCATCCGGTCTTTTTCGGCGTTGAGCCTGCCGAAGACCAGCAGATAGTTGTTCGCGTGGTCGCAGGCAAAGGTTGAGCCTTCGGCATCGAGGCCCTCGAGCAGATGTTTGAGCTCCAGCACGGTGCCCTCGGGCGTCTGCTCCCGGAAATCCCCGGTCTTCAGCTTTTCCGAGAGCCGGGACAGAGGGTGGATATAGAGCCTCCTGATCCGGATAAAGTGGGGCTTCACCTCGTTGAGCACCTTGACCGACTCCGCGACGTGCTCCTTCCAGAGATCCTGCCCGCCCAGGCCCAGGAGAAAATAGAAGCTGAGCTCCATGCCGGCTGCCATGACCTTCTTTCCTGCATCGATGAGCTGCCTCTGGCTGGTGCCCTTTTTCTGGAACCTCAAGACCTGGTCGCTGCCGCTCTCGAACCCCACGTGCACCCGGTTCAGACCTGCCTGAGAGATGGCGGATAGCTCCTCAGGAGATTTCTTTGCCAGGCTCGAGGCCCTGCCGTAGGAGGTGACACGCTTCAGGCGGGGGAACTTGAGCCTGAGGTGCTGCAGCACCTCTACCAGAAACGAGGCATCGAGGTTCAGGGGATCGGCGTCCCCCAGAAAGGCGGTGGAGAAGATATCGCCATACCTCTCGGAAAGGGCGTCGATGTCCTTCAGAACCTCTTCAAGGCCCCGCTGAGAGTGGGGCACACCGAAGAGGTCGTAGATGCCGCAGAAGGCGCAGCGGTTCCAGTGACAGCCTCGGACGACCCTGACCAGCAGGCTCTTTGCCTCGCTCGGCGGCCGGATAACCAGTTGTTCGGGAACATGCATGATTACTTTATAGGGAGAATCTCCTGTACGGTCAAGGAGGTGCACGGCGCCTGCGCCGGGAATGACTCCTGCGTAGTTCCTGCCGGATCTCCGGCGGCTTGGGGGCACGCAGCCGATGCCCTTAAGTCCAAAATATCATCTTAAGGACGGCTCTCCACCAAAAAGAGAAGTGAGCAAAGGAGGGATTTTCCCGTTTCAGGATTCAGGAGCCGGCGTATGCGGCCACGCTGTGGGGCACCGCCTGTAAAGATCCCGCAAGAAGAGTCGTGTTCCCGGATCAGCCGACCATCCCGGGAGGGGACCATTCGATGGGCTTGCCCATCAACTTCTCGGCAACAGCCTTGTACTTTTCGTGGACCATCCTCCTGTCGAACTCCTGGAACTCTCGCATCATTTCGTCCAGCTCTTCCTTGCTGAAGTAGTCCATGGACTGGAAGAAGAAATCCTTGTCTTCCTTGCGGATGTGCTCCGGGTAGAACAGGGCCAGAGACTTAAGGTGTGCGGTAATCTCCTCCACCGTATCCTGGCCTTCAAGATATCTCTCGGTTGCGGCCACGAGCTTCTTCACCATGTCCCGTGCTTGAATGTGCTCGTTGATGAGCTCTACCATGATCTTCCGGTGCTCGGGCAGCATGTCTTTGTTCTCGAGTTTCTTAAAGAGGATGTCCTCCTCCTTGCCGTGGTGTGTGCGGTCGGCATAGGTCCTGATGAAATCGACCGCGGTCTGGATGAAGGCCGTATCAACCCGGTTTGTCTGCCCGATCCCGGCGATCAGACCGGGAAAAAGGCCGATGACCCGTTCTATGAGCCGGTGCTCCCACATCAAAATTCCAACTGGTTTCATACGGTAATCCTCCTTTTTTCTCCTGACATCTATTATGGTAAGATTTTGGGGGCTTTCGTCAAGGCCGGTGATGCCCGATGGTCTGGAAAAGAGACCTGCCGAGATAAGGGAAGATTTCTCTGTTGATGTAGAGATAATATTATACTACAGAAGACGGTGCCAGTTACGAGCGGGAAGGCCCCGCCCTTTTTCGAGAAAACCGGGGCCGGTCACGCAATCAAATCATTACCGGCAAGGAGGAATACATGGCAACAGAGAATCTCGAGCAGTCGCTTGTGCTCATCAAGCCCGATGCGCTGAAGAATTCGCTGACCGGATACATACTCTCGCAGTTCTCGGAATTCCACACCGGACTTCGTTTCGCGGCCTTGAAGGTGGTTTCGGTGAACCTCGTTCTGGCAGAGGAGCACTATGCCGAGCATAAGGGCAAGTTTTTCTACCCTCCTCTTCTCGACTATATCCGGGGATATCTCCACTACCCCGATGAACCACGGAAACGCAGGGTAATCGCCATCGTCTACCAAGGCCCCGGCGCCATCAAAAAGATCCGGGACATCTGCGGCCCCACCAATCCCCACGACGCCCGTGTACAGCGGCCCGGGTGTATTCGCGCGCTGGGCACGGTGGTGCCGGTCAAGGACGAAGATGGGAAGATCGTCGGGGACCGGGTCGACAACCTTATCCATGCATCCGCCAATCCCGGGGACGCCGAACGCGAGATAAAGCTCTGGTTCAAGCCTACGGATATTCCGGGGATCATGCGGCAGTATCCCACGGAGATCAACGAAGAGCACTATTACTACAAGGACAATACCGTCTATGCCGAGCACCAGCCGGGGAGCTTCTGTTTCATATCTCCCGGAGACCTGGTCTGGAAATCCGACCTCGAAGCGCTCAGGCTGATCGTTGCGGGCAAAGAGGCCCCATTGACGGTCAATGCCGTGGTGGCGAAGTATCTCATCAACAAGGAGAGCGAGAGCCTGTAGCGGCGGGAACGTTTTTTCACTGCCGGCTAAAAAGAGAAAATCCTTTCTTTACACACGAAAAGGTTTTCAGATAAGGGAATCCATGAAGGTCTGTTATGAGACCATCGGCGAGATGCATTGCGAGGTGAAAGATCCCGCGATCGCGCCCCGTTTTTACACCGCGTCCACGGTCAAGGGGGTCATTGAGATCTACGAGCCCTTCCTGGAAGGGCTGGACTCACTCGAAGAGTACGAGCAGATCGTGGTCCTCTTCCACTTCCACCTGTCCGAAGGCTATGTGCTGAAGCAGAAGAGTCCCACGGGCAGAATAAAGGGCGTGTTCAGCCTGTGCTCACCCATGAGGCCCAATGCCATCGGCATGTCTGTTCTGAAGCTCGTGAAGGTCGAGCCACCGTTTCTGCATGTAGAGCACGTGGATCTCGTAGACGGCACTCCGATCCTGGACATCAAGCCCTTCAAGCCGCCGGAAGGATGCTGACAAGGCATCCGCACACACTGATGCTCCAACAAGGATTGAATTTTTCAAGCCAATATGATTAGTACTTCGAAGACAGCTCGGGGGTGTTGAGGTGATATACGAAATTCTTCTCGCAACGCTCGGGGGCTTAGGCCTCTTCCTCTTCGGGATGCATCTGATGTCGGATGCGCTCCAGAAGATCGCCGGCTCCGGTCTGCGTCGCATACTGGAGAAGCTCACCACGAACAGGGTCGTAGCGGTCCTTGCCGGGACGGCCATCACTGCCATCATTCAGAGCTCCAGCGCCACCACGGTGATGACCGTGGGCCTGGTAAACGCCGGGCTCATGAGCTTGCAACAGGCCCTCGGCATCATACTGGGCGCCAATATCGGTACCACGGTGACGGCCCAGATCGTCGCCTTCAAGCTCACTGATATCGCGCTGCCCCTGGTGGGTATCGGCACATTCATGAAGATCCTGAGCAAGCGGGAGAAGGTCCGCTACTGGGGCGATTTTCTCCTGGGATTCGGCCTGCTCTTCTACGGCATGCTCGTCATGCAGGGCGGGGTCATGCCCCTGAGGGACGCCCCGTGGGTCTGCGACATCTTTGTCCATTTTTCCACGATTCCTGTCCTGGGTGTTCTGGTGGGCGCCGTGATGACCATGATCTTCCAGAGCAGCTCCGCCACCGTGGGTCTGGTCATCGTCCTGGCAACCACGGGGGTGGTGGACTTTCCGGGGGCGGCGGCCCTGGTGCTGGGAGACAACATCGGGACCACCATCACGGCGAACCTGGCGGCTATCGGCACGAATGTCTCGGCAAAGAGGGTTGCCCGGGCCCACTTCATCTTCAACTTTTTCGGGGTCTGCGTTATGCTCCTCATCTTCCCCTATTTCGTACAGTTCGTCGATTATCTCACTCCCGGCGACCCGATGCAGATGGCTGAGGCCGGTGCCTTACCCTATGCCGCCAGACACGTGGCCAATCTGCACACCCTCTTCAACGTGACCAACTGCATGCTCTTCCTGCCCATCATGGGGGTGCTCGGGTGGGTCGCCTCGCTCATCACTCCAGGCGAGGAAAAGCCCAGAGTCTTCCGGCTGGAAACACTCGTACCCACCATTTTCGAGACTCCATCGTTCGCGCTGGACGAGGCGCGCCAGGAGCTCGACTACATGGGCAATGAAGTGTTCAAGATGCTCTCGGCAGCGGAGAAGCCCCTGCTGGAAAACAAGGAAACAGAAAAATTCCTGGAGGAGATCGACAAGACCGAGAATATCGTCGACTCGCTCCAGAAAGAGATCAACACCTATCTCACCGAGCTCTCGCGCAACTCCATCACCGAAAAACAGTCGCGCGAGGTCTTTTCCATGCTCCAGATCGTGAGCAACCTCGAGAGGATCGGGGACCACTGCGAGAGCATCGGGAAGCTCTGCAAGAGGCGAAACGAGTTCAACCTCGATTTTTCGGAAGAGGGCAGAAAAGAGCTCTCGCTGATCTATCACCACACACAGATGTTCTTAAAGACCGTGGTCGACGCCATCACGGATACCCCGGATGATCTCATGGAGCAGGTCCAGAGCTTTGAGCCCAAGCTCAACGCAATGCGCTGGGAGATGAGAATAAAGCACATGGAGCGCCTCAAGACCGCCAAGTGCCATGCAGATGCTGGGCTCATATTCATCGATATCCTGACCAGCTTTGAAAAAATCGGCGACCATGCGTATAATATCGCCGAGTCACTATCAGGATTAACCCTTGGAGGATCCCGTGAATTACGATATGCCGCTGTATAGACCGCCGTCCGAGGGGCGGTCGCTGATATTCCAGATCACGCTCGGCTGTTCATGGAACAAGTGTCTGTTCTGCGGTATGTACAAGGGCAAGCGGTATCAGGTGCGGCCCTGGGAAGAGATCGAAAAGGACATCATCGAGATGTCCTGGATTGTGCCCGACACCCGGAAGGTTTTTCTCGCCGACGGCGACCCCTTGGGTGTGGACACCGGTTTTCTCCTCAGGGTGCTGGATCTCATCAACAAGAGGTTTCCCCGCCTGGAGCGGATCAGCACCTACGCAGGCCCCACCAACCTCATGGAGAAGAGCCTCGAAGAGCTGAAGCAGCTAAAGGAGCGCAAGCTCGACGTCCTGTATCTCGGCATCGAGACGGGCAACGACGCCCTGCTGAAAAAGGTCTGCAAGGGCGCCACGGCCGACGAGATCATCGAGGGGTGCAGAAAGGCCATCGATGCGGGCCTGCGCATGTCCACCTTTATCATCTTAGGCCTGGGAGGCGTTGAGGGGAGCTTCGAGCACGCCAAGGATTCGGCCCGCGTAGCCAATGCCATCGATCCCCATTTCCTGGCCTGCCTCACCCTCATGCTCGGGCAGTATGAGGAGATCTACGAGAAGAAGCTCATGGGGGGCAACTTCAAGCTGATCGACCGGACGCAGTCGCTCCAGGAGCTCCGGTGGTTCGTGGAAGACCTCAATGTGTCCGATTGCAAGTTCGGCACCGAGCACGCGTCCAACTATCTCCCGCTGGACGGACGTCTTCCCGAAGACAAGGACCGGATCCTGAATATCATCGACCAGGCCCTCGAGGGCGGCGGGTCCGGGATGCTCCGTCCGGAGTGGCTGCGGGGGCTCTAGCCTCTCTTTGCACAGACCTGGGGGACCAGATCTTTCCCGGATCTTCGGTCGAGCATGGGCGAAGCGCCCGCTCGACTTGTGCTGTCATGCCGCTGTTGCACCGCTCTTTTGTCCCGTAGGGCGGCAATAACGGTTCGAGAGCAGAGGTATTCCCGTTTGCCCAAAATAAAGCCTTTCCCGTTCTTCCTCCCCGCCGGAGGAAGCAGGGCGTTCCATGACCGGAATTTTTTTAAGAAAAAGTACAGCCGGCAAGCCTGGACAGTCAATCGATACAAATGGGAAAGGCCTCCAGGCAAGGCCCGGGCTCCCGGGTCTTGGCCGCCCGGTGTGCGGCCGGCGGCGAAGCCTGATTGACAGATACAGGCACAATGAGCTACCAATGGATTATTTCGGAGGAAGATTGTGGAAGTGAAAGCAATACGCGGAATGAGCGACATCCTCCCCGGCGAGGTGTCAAAGTGGAGGTTCGTGGAAGAGACCGTCAGGAAGGTCTTTAGCCTCTACGGGTTCGTAGAGCTGCGGACGCCGGTCCTGGAGCGGACGGAGCTGTTTCTCCGCGGCATCGGCAACGAAACCGATGTGGTGGAAAAACAGATGTACACCTTTACCGACAAGTCGGGCACCTCGGTGAGCCTGCGGCCGGAGGCAACCGCATCGGTGCTGCGGGCCGTCATCGAGCACGGCCTCCTTTCGGAAGACCCTATACAGAAGGTCTTCAGCATAGGGCCCATGTTCCGGTACGAGAGACCGCAGAAAGGGAGATACCGCCAGTTTCACCAGATCAACGCCGAGCGGCTTGGCGAGAGCGGGCCGTTCAGCGATGCCGAGACACTTCAGATGGCCTATGAGCTGGCTCGCGAGCTGGGCCTGAAAGGGCTGGCCATGGAGGTGAACTCCCTGGGGTGCGAGGCCTGCCGAGAGGAATTCAAAAAGGCGCTCCAGGCATTTCTGGTCAAGCAGGCTGACCGGCTCTGCGCCGACTGTGCGCGGCGTATGACCACCAACCCGCTCCGGGTTCTGGACTGTAAGGTGGTTTCCTGCAAACAGGCCGCCGAGGGCGCTCCCGTCATCGAAGACTATCTCTGCAACGAGTGCAGGGATCACTACAGCCAGGTCCTGTCTTATTTGGATAGTTTCGGCGTGCCCTATACAAAGAACCCCTCCCTGGTCAGAGGGCTCGACTACTATACCAGGACCACTTTCGAGATCACGGCAAGGGGCCTGGGCTCGCAGAATGCCATTGCCGGGGGCGGGAGATACGACAACCTCGTGAAGGTCCTGGGCGGTCCGGATACGCCCGGAATCGGCTTCGCCTTCGGGATAGAGCGAGTCATCCTGCTTCTTGAGGAGAGGGAAGCCCGGGAAGAGGGGTGTTACGTGGTGGCCCAGGGAGACGAGAGGGTGAAGACCGCCGCCGCAGGTCTGCTCTCGGAGCTTCGTTCTGCCGGGATCCCGGCCCAGGCTGTTCCGGAGAAGAGTTTCAAGGCCCAGATGCGGCGTGCCGGCAAATCCGGGTACCCCTTCTGTGCGATCATCGGCCAGGACGAGCTGGAGAAATCACTGGTGACCGTCAAAGACCTGGGAACATCTTCCCAGTTTCAGGTTCCGCGCAGCGATGCGCGGGAAAAGCTGCACACACTTCTGAAGGAGAGAAAAGGAGAAAGCCGGTGAAGGCCGCCATGCATGAAATGAAGAGAACCCACTACAATGCGGAAGTCGCACATGCCCCCGAGGGCAGCACAGTGGTGCTTGCGGGATGGGTCCAGAAACGCAGAGATCTGGGAGGGCTCATCTTCATCGATCTCCGCGACCGCACCGGCATTGTCCAGGCCGTGGTCAATCCCGAGACCGACCCCCAGGCGCATGCCGCGGGCCATACACTCAAGCCCGAGTACTGCATCGCGCTTATGGGCGAGGTGCGGATGCGGCCCGAGGGCATGCGCAATCCGGGCATGCCTACCGGGAACGTGGAGGTCGCGGTGAGACAGATCCAGGTCCTCAACGAGGCCAAGACCCCGCCCTACGTGCTGGAAGACGGCGTGGAGGCGAGCGATGCGCTGAGGCTCAAATACCGCTATCTGGACCTGCGAAGGCCCTCGCTCCAGCGCAACATCATCCTCAGGCACAAGGCAGGGGCGAGCGTGAGGAGATATCTGGACGCAAAGGGGTTCATCGACGTGGAGACCCCGGTTCTCACCAAGAGCACCCCCGAAGGGGCCAGGGACTACCTGGTGCCAAGCCGTATCTTCCCGGGAAAGTGCTATGCGCTGCCACAGTCGCCCCAGCTCTTCAAGCAGCTCCTCATGGTCGCGGGCTTCGACCGGTACTACCAGATAGTCAAGTGCTTCCGCGACGAGGACTTAAGGGCCGACCGGCAGCCCGAATTCACCCAAATCGATATCGAGATGTCGTTCGTCGGGATGGACGACATCCTGGACATCACCGAGGGCATGATCACGAATCTCTTCCAGGAGACCATCGGGGTCGAGCTGCCCAGACCTTTTCGTCGCATGACCTATGACGAGGCCATGGAGGACTATGGCACGGACAGGCCTGACACCCGCTTCGGCATGAAGCTGAAAACCATCTCCGACATCGTGGCCGGGTCCGACTTCCGGGTGTTCTCCTCCACCCTTGCGGAGGGCGGGACGGTCAAGGCCTTTGCTGTCAAGGGCCCCCACGAGTTCAGCCGGAAAGACCTCGACTCCTTCGGCGATGTGGTGGCTGACTTCGGGGCAAAGGGTGTGCTCTGGGCAAGGCTGGAAGCGGACGGCTGGAAATCGCCCCTGACCAAGTTCCTTGGGCCCGGCCAGCTCGACGCCCTGGCCGGCCGGCTCGACATGAGCCCGGGCGATCTCGCCCTGATCATCGCGGCTAAAAAAGACACGGCCAACGCGAGCCTGAGTGCCCTGAGGACCCATGTGGCGCAGCGTCTCGGCCTCATCGACCCCGATGCCTTCGCCGCCCTGTGGGTCACCGATTTCCCGCTGCTCCAGTGGAGCGAGGAGGACAAACGGCTGGTCTCGGTCCACCACCCGTTCACCGCGCCTGTGGCGGAAGACCTCCCGCTGCTCCAGAGCGACCCCGGGAAGGTGCGGTCCCAGGCCTATGACATGGTGATCAACGGCTCTGAGGTGGGAGGCGGAAGCATCCGTATCCACACCCCCGAGGTCCAGAAGAAGGTCTTTGAGGCCATCGGGCTCAGCGAAGAAGAGGCGAGGACCAAGTTCGGGTTCCTGCTGGATGCTCTGCAGTACGGTGCTCCCCCTCACGGCGGCATTGCCTTCGGATTCGACCGGCTCATCATGATTCTCACCCGCGCTGCGAGCATCCGTGACGTCATCGCCTTTCCCAAGACCCAGAAGGCATACTGCACCATGACGGACGCCCCTTCGGAGGTGAGTCCTGCCCAGCTTGCGGAGCTCGGGCTGAAGTATCGGGAGGATGGCTGATGAAAAGACTCGGCTTTGCTTTCATAATCCTGTCGTTTCTGCTGGGGTGTGCATCGAATCCCCCGCCTGACATCACCGATGGGCCGGATACCGCGGCCCCGGGCAAGACCCCCCTCGAGCAGGGGCTCGAGAGCATGGAGGCCGGCCTGAAGGCCAAGGCCGGGGGGTATGACGAAGAAGCGCGCAACGCCTTTGTCCAGGCCAGCAGACATTTCAGGGCGGTGGACGAGCAGAGCCGTGTCATTATGCACCGCACCCTTGCAGAGCTGGGAAAGGTCGTTGAGATATCCGGGTTCGTGTATGCACCGAGAGAGGCTTTCGAGGCGCTGACCCTGTATCTGAAGATGCAGAACGCCTATCTGGACTGCGAGCCCAAGGTGCTCGCGGTCCTGGAGCAGCAGTTCAACGAAAAAGTGCTCAAGGTTCAGGAGATCACGGTCCAAGAGAAGCAGAAGCGCCTGGAGGAGCTCGGCAAGGAGATCGCACAGAAGCGCGAGGAGATCCAGAAGCAGTCGCAGACCGACATCTTCGAGGTCTACCCCACCATCTACGTGGTGAAGAAGAGCGATACCCTGCCCAGCATCGCGGCGCGGCACGAGATCTACAACGATTCGTACATGTGGCCGCTCATCTACAAGGCGAATCGCGATCAGATCAAAGATCCCAAGCTGGTCTACGTGGGGCAGGACTTGCGGATCCCCCGGGACATCACCATAGAGGAGATCATCGAGGCCCGCCGGGAGGCAGGGGCCCCGGAGCCCGAAAAGATCCCCAAGGAGGCGTACGTTCCCAGGAGGAAAAAGTAGGGTGGCCAGGTGGGACGAGGATAAGAAGCTCTTCTACTATACGCCCGGCAGGAATTACGAGACCGGGATCAAGGATACCGACCACGGCAACTTCTTCCGATCGATCTTCCCCTATACCGAGGTCCCCAAGATCGACTTCGACATGCGGCTGATCCCCATCCAGCCGGCGGACGATATCTTCATCACCGACACCACCTTCCGCGACGGGCAGCAGTCCATGACGCCCTTCAGCGTGGAGCAGATCGAGCGGCTCTTTGAGTTCCTCCACCGCATCGGTGGAGAAAGGGGGCTGATCAGGGCGTCCGAGTTCTTTCTCTACTCCCGCAAGGACCGGGCCGCCGTGGAGAAATGCCTGGCGAAGGGCTATGAGTTTCCGGAAGTGACATCCTGGATCAGGGCCAGCAAGGAAGACCTGAAGCTCGTGCGCGAGATGGGTATCCGGGAAACCGGCATGCTCACGTCGGTCTCCGACTACCACATCTTCCTGAAACTGGGCTCAAACCGGAGAAAGGTCATGGACGAGTACCTCGGGATCGTCAAGGAGGCCCTTTCCTTGGGCATTGTGCCCCGGTGCCACTTCGAAGACATCACCCGGGCCGATATCTACGGGTTCTGTGTCCCCTTTGCCCGGGAGCTCATGAGGCTGAAAGACGAGAGCGGCATCGACATCAAGATCCGGCTCTGCGATACCCTGGGCTTCGGGGTGTCGTTCCCGGGCGCGGCCCTGCCCCGGGCGGTTGACAAGCTGGTGCGCGCCATGATCGACGATGCGGGCGTGTCCTCGCACCTGCTGGAGTGGCACGGGCACAACGACTTCCACAAGGTGCTCACCAACGCGACCACGGCGTGGCTCTACGGGTGCGGCGGGGTGAACGGCGCCATCCTGGGCTTCGGCGAGCGCACCGGCAACACCCCCGTGGAGGCCATGGTCATCGAATATCTCTCTCTCAGGGGACACGACGACAGCATCGACACCAGGGCCATCACCGAGATGGCCGAGTATGTCAACGCCGAGTTCAACTTCACGATCCCCCCCAACTATCCCTTCGTGGGCGAGAACTTCAATGTCACCCGGGCAGGCATTCACGCCGACGGGCTGGTCAAGAACGAGGAGATCTACAATATCTTCGACACCCGCGCCATCCTGGGCAGACCCATCGAGATCGCCATCACCGACAAGTCCGGCAAGGCGGGCATCGCCCATTGGGTCAACCGCCACTTCAAGCTCTCCCCGCCCGATGAAGTGGACAAGCGCCATCCCGGCATCTCGCGCATCTATAAGCATGTGGTCAGGGAATATGAAGACGGCCGGATCACCTCCATGTCCGACGAGGAGCTGGAGAAGCTCACCATGCGCTTCATGCCGCAGCTCTTCCTTTCCGGGTTCGATCTCATCAAGTTCGAATCGCGCGAGTACGCGAGCCGGCTCATCGCCGAGCTCATAGACAACGCAGACATCCGCAGCATGGACCCCGCCCGGCAGGAGCCCGTGATCACGGAGTTCATCAAGGAATATCCCTTCATCCAGTTCGCCTATGTCACGGACATGAACGGCATCAAGATCACACAGAACATCACGCAGCCGGAATACCGCAGCCAGTTCAGGCACATGATGCACGAGCATGAAGATTGCTCGGACCGCGAGTGGTTCATCAAGACCATCGAGGAGGGCAAGCTCTATGTGAGCGGGGTGTGTACCTCGCGGATCACCCGCGCGCTGATCATCACCGTCTCGGCGCCCATCACCGACGATAATGATGAGATGGTGGGCGTCCTAGGGCTCGACATCCGGTTCGAGGACGTCGTGAAGGTCATCCAGAGCGTGTACGAGTCGCAGGGCATGCAGATGAGCACCCGCGATTTGCAGAAATATCAACACCTGTTGTGGGAAGAGCTCCACCGGATCACCCGGAC
Source organism: Candidatus Phosphitivorax anaerolimi (assembly GCA_001896555.1). Lineage (GTDB taxonomy): Bacteria > Desulfobacterota > Desulfomonilia > UBA1062 > UBA1062 > Phosphitivorax > Phosphitivorax anaerolimi. Next base: position 140,642 of record MPOS01000034.1, on the reverse strand, counting down.
CGGGGCGCAATAACAGCAAATGCAGAGGAGAAGGAATGGCTGAAGGCACGAAAATCACGTTTTCTCAAGGGAAGCTCCAAGTTCCCCATGATCCGGTTATCCCCTTCATCGAGGGTGACGGCACGGGTCCCGACATCTGGAAGGCATCGAAGCTCGTATTCGACGAGGCCGTGAACAAGGCCTATAAAGGCGAGAGGCATATCGTGTGGAAAGAGGTCCTGGCAGGGCAGAAGGCCTGGGACACCGTGGGCAACTACCTGCCGGACGAGACGGTTGAGGCCCTCAAGGAATACATCGTGAGCATCAAGGGCCCGCTCACCACGCCCGTGGGCGGCGGCATACGCTCGCTCAACGTGGCCCTGCGGCAGATCCTCGACCTGTTCGCCTGCGTGAGGCCCGTGAGGTATTACGAGGGGACCCCATCCCCGGTCAAAAATCCAGAGCTCGTGGACATCACGGTGTTCCGGGAAAACACGGAAGACGTCTATGCCGGAATCGAATGGCGCCAGGGCACTCAAGAGGCGGGCAGGGTCATCGATTTCCTCAACAGCACCATGGGCACCTCCATCCGCACAGACTCCGGCATCGGCATCAAGCCCATTTCCGTGACCGGCACCAGGCGTCTGGTGAAGATGGCCGTGGAATACGCCCTGGCAAACGGCAAGAAGGTCGTGACCCTGGTGCACAAGGGCAATATCATGAAGTTCACCGAGGGCGCCTTCAGGGACTGGGGGTATCAGCTGGTGAAGGGCGAGTTCGGGGATGTGGCTGTCACCGAAGACGAGCTGTGGGATGTTTACGCCGGCAAACTTCCCGAGGGGAAGATCCTCGTGAACGACCGGATCGCAGACTCCATGTTCCAGCAGGTGCTCTTGAGGCCCTCGGAGTACAGCGTGCTCGCGGTCCCGAACCTGATCGGCGACTTCATCTCCGACGCGCTGGCCGCCCAAGTGGGCGGACTCGGCATGGCGCCGGGCGCTAACATCGGCATCCCCACCGCGGTCTTCGAGGCCACCCACGGCACGGCGCCCAAGTATGCAGGCCAGGACAAGGTGAATCCCGGCTCGCTTATCCTCTCGGGCGCCATGATGTTCGACTACCTCGGCTGGAAGGATGCCGCCGACCTCATCAGAAAGGGCATCGCCCGGGCCATCTCGGACAAGCAGGTCACCTATGACCTCGAGCGCCAGATGCAAGGCGCGACCTTGCTCACGTGCTCCGGGTTCGCCCGCGCGATCGTCGAGCGCATGTGAACCCCCCTTCGTGGGATCACAGTCATGAAGTCAGGTCTCTGCATATGACATTCATGAGAAATGTCATATGCAGACGTGCCGTTGCTCGAATAGCTGTTTGAGAAATATATACTTCTTCGCAGGTATTCAGCCGACATTCCGGCATGCCTAGCGGTACGGCATCTCTGAGCGTACGTACAGTCGCACAGAAAAGAAGAGATACTAAAGACCTGATCCTTAACCTGACTCCTAACCCTGCTGTCGAGACCTGTCCCCCATCCTTGTTGAGAAAGGCGCCGGGAGGCTCATTTATAACAGTAAAGACAGATACGGATGGTGCATCTGAAGGGATGATGCGAACGGGTGGAGAATGGTGAATACCTTTGTCTTCCCGGCACCCTGCCACATCCTCCATTCCAGATCCGGCCGCGCAGCCATGCCGGCAGGAGACCGGAACGAGCGGATCATCCGGTGACCGCAGGCCGATCCGCGGCAGGAGAATCCATGTGACTGGTCGAAACCGTGGAGCGCTATCTGGGTGAGGAAGCAGGCGATCTGCTGACGTACCGGTGCATCTTCCCCGCAGACCGCCTCCACCTGCAACGGCGGCTTCCGCGATCTGCGTTTCGGCAAGAGCGATGAAAGGATGTACACGGAGCTGGCATCGGGCCATCCCATCGATCTGGCACGCTACCAGGTCATGAACTGCTTTATGGGCCGCGCCGGGCTGATCAATTCCGGCGGCGTCTCGATGGGGAAAGACGATTTCGCCGATGCCGCCAGGACTGCGGTCATCAACAAACGGGCAGGGGCATGGGGATCATCTCAGGCAGGAAGGCGTTTCAGAGGCCCATGGCGGAAGGGATCAGGCTGCTGCATCAGATACAGGACATCTATCTGAGCAGGGACATCACGATTGCGTGATGACGGGCGGCGTTTCATGGAGCGGGAAGGCCGGGGGTATCTGTTCGAGAACATCGATGCCGTCATCTTTGACATGGACGGTGTGGTGACGAGCTCTGCCCGTGCGCACGCCGCAGCCTGGAAGAAGATGTTCGATGAATATCTCAAAGAGCGTTCGCGCCGCACTCAGGAGCGATACGTGCCTTTTGACGACCACAGGGACTACCTGCGCTACATCGATGGGAAACCCCGCTACGAGGGAGTGCAGAGCTTTCTTGAGTCACGGGGCATCTCGCTTGACTTTGGAAACACGGACGACCCACCAGGAAAGGAAACCGTCTGCGGGCTCGGTAATTTGAAAAACCAATATTTCCGCAAGCACCTCCAGGAATACGGCGCAGAGCCCTACCAGTCGACCGTGGATTTTGTGCGGTTCCTGAAGGGGAGAGGTATCCGTGTCGCCGTCATATCCGCCAGCCGCAATGCACGCGCGGTCATGGAGGCAGCCGGTGTGCAGGGCCTTTTCGAAGAGGCGGTTGACGGGGTCGATTCGGCCCGGCTCGGCCTCAGGGGCAAGCCAGCGCCCGACATCTTCCTGGAGGCTGCCAGGAGGCTCAAAGTGAGCCCTGATCGGACGGCGATCGTGGAAGACGCCCTGGCCGGGGTTAAGGCAGGCAAGGAGGGAAGCTTCGCACTGGTCATCGGGATCGACCGGGGCGGCCAGGGTGAGGAGATGAAGAAAGAGGGTGCGGATATCGTGGTGACCGATCTGTCCGATCTGCACCGGGAGACGGAAATGGGCGGCTCCAGGTCCGCAGGTCTTCCCTCTGCTCTTGCGGAAAGCGGCGAGATCATCCGTACCCTGCTTAAGGGAGATCCGGCCGTATTCCTGGATTATGACGGCACCCTTACCCCCATCGTGCAGAAGCCCGCACAGGCGGTGCTCTCCGAACGAGTCCGTCAGGTCATCAAACGGCTTGTGAGGCACTGGCCCGTGGCCGTCATAAGCGGCCGCGCGCTCCAGGATGTCAGGGAAAAGGTGGGGCTGGATTCGGTCATCTATGCCGGGAGCCACGGGTTCAGCATCCAAAGGCCTGGGACGGCATCCGAAGACCGGATGTGGCAACGTTTCCTGCCGGTCTTCGACAAAGTGTATGCAGATCTGGAGAAGGCCTTGCAGGGGTTCGCAGGTGTTCATCTGGAGTTCAAGCCCTATGATATCGCCCTGCATTATCGCGGGGCTGACGAGAGGGATGTGCCTCAGATCGAGCGACGGTTCGACGAGGTGGCCGGGAAGTATCCCGAGCTGAAGAAAACCGCGGGTAAAAAAATCTTCGAGCTCCGCCCGAATGTGGACTGGGACAAAGGCAGGGCGGTTCTGCACCTTGTTGAGGGCCTTCAAGGCCCGGGGCGGCGTGTCGTCCCGCTGTACATCGGGGACGACGTCACCGATGAAGACGCCTTCCGGTCCGTTGCGAAAAGGGGCATCGGCATCCTGGTCAGTGATGAGGACCGGCTGACGCGTGCCCGATACACCCTGAACGACCCGGAAGAGACAGCCCGGTTTCTCGAAGTGCTGGCTGAAACGGCTGAAAGGGAAAATCCCCGGGATGTCTGGACCCTTGTGTACCAAGGCTTCGATCCTTCCCGGGAGATGCTGCGTGAGGCCCTGTGCACCACCGGGAACGGATATTTCGCCACCCGGGGGGCCGCACCCGAGTCGGCCGCCGATGAAATCCACTATCCAGGCACCTATGTGGCGGGCCTGTATAATCGGCTCCAGAGCACTGTGGCCGGCCGCACCATAGAAAACGAGAGCATGGTCAATGTCCCCAACTGGCTTGAGCTCACCTTTTGTATCGATGATGGAGACTGGTTCGACTTGGGCTCTGTCGAACTGCTGGAATACCGGCAGGAGCTCGATATGCGCAGAGGAGTACTCTCGCGGATCGTGAGGTTCAAAGACGGGCAGGGAAGGCACACGCGGCTCACCCAGCGGCGGTTTGTGCATATACGCCTCCCGCATCTGGCAGGGCTGGAGACCGTCATCGTGCCGGAAGATTTTTCGGGCTTGGTCCGTGTGAGGTCCGCCATCGACGGAAGGGTGGAGAACTCCCTGGTGAAGCGGTATCGCCAGTTGAACAACCGTCACCTTATCCCGCTCGAAAACGGAGTATCTGAGGATGGAATCATATGGCTCGAGGTCCAGACGAACCGGTCGAACATCCGGATCGCCGAGGCGGTACGCAACCGGGCCTTCCTGAACGACTGTGTTATTCATGGAGGCGCTCGCACCCTGGCCGAACCCGGGTACATCGGCCAGGAGTTCACCATCGGCATCCGGGCGGGGGAAGCGGTGCGGATAGAGAAGACTGCGGCGATCTACCACTCCCGAGACCGGGCCATATTCGAGGCACGTGCCGAGGCGGTAGATGCCGTGCGTCATGCGGCAGGATTCGCCGAGCTGCTCGAAGGCCATGTCCTTGGGTGGGATCATCTGTGGAACCTCTGGGGTATCGATATCGAGACGGAGCGCCGGCGCATGGCCCAGATACTCAATCTCCACATCTTCCACCTCCTCCAGACCGTTTCGCCCAACACCACGGACCTCGATGCGGGCGTACCTCCGCGCGGGCTCCACGGCGAGGCCTATCGGGGGCTCATCATGTGGGACGAGCTGTTCATCTTTCCCCTGCTCAACCTTCGCATGCCCGAGATAACCCGGTCTTTGCTCAGATACCGCTACCGGCGTCTTCCCCGGGCTATTCGTTCAGCGCGGGAGGAGGGATATGAAGGCGCCATGTTCCCCTGGCAGAGCGGAAGCAACGGCAGAGAGGAAGCCCAGCTCCTGCACCTGAACCCGGAGTCGGGCCGCTGGATTCCGGACAACTCGCATCTCCAGCGGCACATCAGCATCGCGGTCGCCTATAATGTGTGGCAGTATTACCAGGTCACGGGCGATATCGATTTCATGGCGTTCTACGGCGCCGAGATGATGTTCGCAGTGGCCCGTTTCTGGGCCTCCAAGGCCCGGTACAACCGATCTCTGGACCGCTACGAGATATGCGGGGTCATGGGGCCCGACGAGTTTCACGACGCATACCCGGATGCAGGAGAGCCCGGCATCCACAACAACGCCTTTACGAATATCATGGTGTCCTGGCTTTTGTGCCGCTCGCTCGAAATGATGGACATCCTCCCCGCAGACCGGCGGAAGATCCTGGTGGAGCATATGTCGCTCAAGAGAGAAGAGCTGGAGCACTGGGACGAAATCAGCCGCAAGATGCGCCTCGTATTCCACGGCGATAGGATCATCAGTCAGTTCGAAGGCTATGGCGAGCTCAGGGAGTTCGACTGGGAAGGCTACCGCAGGAAATACGGCGACATCCACCGGCTCGACCGGATCCTGGAGGCCGAGGGGGACACACCCAACCGATACAAGGTCTCCAAGCAGGCGGATCTGCTGATGGCCTTCTACCTGCTCTCGGCAGAGGAGCTGGGCGCTCTATTCAATCGGCTGGGATATCCCTTCGACCGGGAGACCATCCCCAGAAACATCCAGTACTATCTGAAGCGAACCGCGCACGGCTCGACGCTGAGCAGGGTGGTCCACTCCTGGGTGCTCTCACGGTCGCGGCGCGACACCTCCTGGGATCTCTTTCAGGAGGCCCTCAAGAGCGATATATCCGATATCCAGGGCGGGACGACTCACGAGGGAATCCACCTGGGCGCTATGGCAGGGACCGTTGATATCATCCAGCGGTCGTACACCGGGCTGGAAACCAGCAGGGACATCCTGCGGTTCAATCCATCGCTGCCGCAGGGGCTCAAATCGGCCCGGTTCACGATGAAGTACCGTCAGCACCGGCTGACCGTGAACATCACAAAGAGCCTGCTTCAGATCAAAAGCGAGCCGCTGGACACGGCCCCTATCAGGATCGGCTTCAGAGAGCGGGAGTTCGAGCTCAAGGCCGGGAGCATCCTGGAGTTCGACCTGAACGAATCCGGCAGGCCGTGAGTTATCACATCCCGCTGGAACTTGTGAGGAGTGCGATCCAGTTCTCGGGCAAGAAAAAGGGCTGTGATATCCAGAGGCTGGTGATGCGAGCGGCGAACCCTTAGGGTGCTGACTGCAGAGGCCGCTAGACGAGGGGCTCGGTCTTCTTCGCCTCGGTCCAGACCTTTTTTTTGGCATAGATGTAGCCAAAGATGAATCCCAGGAGGAAGGTCACGGTGAGGACGAGCCACTTGGGAGCGACGAAGAGCGTGAAGACGAGAAACTGAAACGAGGTCATCTCGAAGTTCTGCAGCAGGAAGATGACGAGCAGCACCACGCCGATGGCGATGCCGATGAGCTTCATATTGCCTTTCACTTCACCAAACCCCATTTCAAAGGCCCCTTTGTGCAATATCCTGGAAGATATTGCACGGACTGGGCATCGGTGTCAATACCGGGATGTCGCAGCTCCCCCCGATCCGGGGCTTCTTGGGGAAACCCGGCCGAGCGTTTTAAAGGCCCGCCTTGATTTGCCCTCCGGGCTCTCTATCATTATCTGTAGAGTTTAGAGTTCAGAGAGTTCATCTTGAGTGTACCGGAGCACCTTGTTCGATGAAAACAACACGGTTCATTCCCGTTGATAAGGGGCAGGAAATCTGCATCCGTGCGAAAAAAACGGCTGCAGCACCGGCGGGTGTGCATGAGGAAAGAGGGGCTCTCCTGCAAGGGCTTAAAAAATACCATTCTTCCGCCCGGCAGGGACACTCAGGATACAGGGAAAGGAGATATCGTGCCGGTTCAGAAGTGGCTGTACGAGGATGAAGGATATAAGGGATACGGAGAGGTATCGCGCGCGTGGAAGTGCCCTCTGTGCGGTGATGTGCAGCGGGGTGATGACCCGCCTATGGAGTGCCCGTACTGCCTTGCCCCCCGAGACGCCTTCCGGGAGCTGGGGAAAATGAGGCGGGTATCTGCACGGCTGAACCCGCCCCGGAGCCCGATCCACCCCACCGGGCCGGGGAGAAGGGCATTGTTTGACAAATACATGACACAGGAGGCGAGTGAATGGATCAGGTCTATAAGAAGCTAGAGGTTGTGGGGTCATCCAAAAACAGCGTGGAAGAAGCGATCAACAACGCCCTCGAGCGGACGGGAGAGTCAGTCAGGCACATGCGCTGGTTCGAGGTTTCCGAGATACGGGGTTATATCGAAAACGGCAAGGTATCTTACTACCAGGTGGCGCTCAAGATCGGGTTCTTGGTGGAGCAGCCCGCATAGAAAAAACACCTCTGCCGGGCACATTCGTGTGCCTTTCCGTCTGTTCACTTGCCAAAGGGCATCATCCTGTTCAGGCGCTTACGTGCGGGAGCTTCGATCTCCTCCCAAGCCGTTCTCTGAATAAAAAATCTCCCCCTCCCATCACCCGGACATCCTGGCCTCCTCTTCCGCCATCCTGGCAGGAAGGGGGATCAACCGTCTGGTGAAGAGGTATTTCCCGGATTTTTCCCTGGGCATTTCGTCGACGATCTCGATATGTACGCGCATACCGGGACCGAAGAGCTGCTCGATCATGGTTTTCTGATGCTGCATATTTTCAGGGGTGAGGGCCGGGTCTTTGGTCATCCTGATGGTCAGGTGATCGATCCGGTCCTGGATCACCTGTATCTGGCCCACCAGATCAGGGGCCTCGCCGATGAGGTACTGGCTGAGCGCTGCCGGGACGACACACCTTCCCTCAGGGCTCACGAGCATGTCGCCCGAGCGGCCTGTGATCTGTTCGAGCAGGGGCAGCCCCCTCCCACAGGGGCAGGTCCTGTTGACGAGCGTGCCCTCGTCGCCGGTGCTATACCTGATGAGGGGCATCCCGAAGTTGAGAAGGTCGGTAACGATCAGCCCCCCTGTCCGCCCATGGTGTTCATCATATCCATTGAGCCCGTCCACCTCGATATAGAGGCACTCGGCATTGATATGCATGCCCTGGTGGACCTCACACTCCTGGGCAATGGGCCCCACTCCCCGCGATCGGTAAGAATCGAACACCGGGCAGTTGAATGCCCCCGAGATGCTGCGGCGCTGGTGTGGATAGAGGGGTTCACCCGTGGACACAACGGCCTTCAGCGGAATATCCGCCCACCCTGAGCTCTGGACGAACCTGGCGAGATCATGGAGCGGGCTGCTGAATGTACGGATCAGGGTCGGTCGTTTCTTCACAATTTTGTGCAGGAAGTCCTCGCAGGCGGCATCGTCTATCACGGCTGCCGGAAACACGGTCTGCCTGCGGAAAAGCTCATTTTTTATCAAAGACTTCACTGTAGGGTGTCCCATGCGGTCCTGCCGGATGGGTAAGACCACCCCGACGGGTTCGCCGAAGTCCCACCCGGTCCATTTCTCAAACCGGTACATGGCGGCTTGCCTTTTGGCGAGACAGGCGCTGCTGTGATAAAACCTCATCTGTAGCCCGGCGGCACCGCCGGTCTGAGAGAGATGGAGGTCTCCGGGAGCGTGATTGTCTGCAACCATATCCGGGAGATTGTCTCGCACCTCTTCAGGGGTGAGCGCAGGCAGGGATCTCAGTGCATCGGGATGCCTGAACGTATAGGGATTGAATCCGGCCTCCTGAAATCTCCTGCGGTAGAATTTTGTATGCTCGTAGGCATGGATCATGACCTTCTTCAGAAGGATCTGCTGCATCTGCATGATGCGCTCCGCCGGCCAGAACTGGCTGTCTTCCAGAGATCTGACCTCCTGCATGAGCCCCTTGAGTCCCTCCCGGTTTGCAAAAAAGGGAAAAGAGACATGTTTTACAAAAGAGCGCAGCATACAGCAGCCTCCTTATCTTTTTTCAGTACAGGGCGCATCCTGCAGCCTTTCTCCCGTTCATCTGCAGGGGAGGTATGGTGACGCCGGTCCGAGACGGACGCCACAGCGAGATCTGTGCGTCCTTCCGCCGGCAACCGCGGTCCGGTAAAGACGCAGGCAGGATGTACCATGCCCTTGAATAACAGTGAATGTGGAGAAACGGATCCACACATTCATAAGTGCTAGGAGTAAAAGTATTACCCGGCAGATATTTCTCAATCCCTCCTTTCATGAAATTCCGTCCTCTCAAGGCACGATCTTCCGCCGGCAGGGAAACAAATCGAGATTTCTGAAGACCCTAGCCGCCCTGCCCGGTTGGTTTTCCTTCTGCGGGGTGCGTATATTAACCATAGGGGTTTTGCATACCGATGAAGCGCCCCTTATAAGCCGGGTTTGAGAGGTATCTCCTCCCATGATGCAGAACGAACGCAGGGCTATCTGCGGAATCTGCCCTGCCGGGTGCTGGGTGATTGTATCGTATGATGAAAAGGGGCGGATTGCCGCGGTCAGGGCCGATGATTCTTCCCCGCTGGGAATGATCTGCCCCTTAGGGGAGCACTCGGCGGAGATCGTCTACGCAAAGGAGCGGCTCACCACCCCTCTGAGGCGCACAGGGCCCAAGGGCTCTTACGAGTTCGAGGCCCTCTCGTGGGATGAGGCCTTTGAAGAGATCACCCGGCGACTGCTGAGCATCAAGGAGGAGTCTGGCCCGGAGGCGGCGGCGATTTACACGGGGCGCGGCAGCTTTGAGCTTGCCATGTGCGATGTGTTCCAGCCCGCCGGTGTAGCGGTGTCTTCAGCATCGAGCGTGCTGTTTCCCTTCGGATCCCCCAACACCATGGGGGTGGGCGCGCTCTGCTATGTCTCGTATGCCATGATCGCTCCGCATGTGACTATGGGAGGCATGCACATCGACATGTTTTCCGACATTGAAAACGCTGAAGCGATCGTGGTCTGGGGGGCGAACCCCGCAACGGACTGCCCGCCCCTGGATTTCGATCGCATCCGGAAGGCCGCCGCCCGTGGTGCGGAGGTGGTGGTAATCGACCCCCGCAGGACCCAGACCGCAAAGCTCCCGGGGGCGCGCTGGGTCCCCATCCGCCCGGGCACGGATGGTGCCCTGGCATTGGGCCTCTGCCGCATCCTCATCGAAAGAGAACTCGTGGACGAGGCCTTTGTCCGTGACTGGACCCTCGGGTTCGACGAGTTTGCACGGTATGCCGGGCATTTCAGACCCGAGGTGGTCGAGAGCATCACCGGGGTTGGGCAAGAGACCCAGCACTACCTTGCAGAGAGGATCGCCGGGGCGCGGGGGGCGTGCCCGGTCATGTACACGGGCCTGGAGTACAGCGACAGCGGGGTCCAGGCCATCCGCGCCGTGATGGTGCTCTGGGCCCTGGCGGGCCAGCTGGACGTGCCGGGAGGCAGGTGCTTTTCCATGCCCTCAGACCAGTTTCCGGTCAACCGGCAGGGGCTCGTGGAAAACCCGAATCCGGGCAGGGCCCTGGGGCTCGATACCTTCCCGGTCTACAGCGCCTACCGGGGCGAGTCGCACGCCAATGCCCTCCCCGAGTCCGTGTTGAACGGAAACCCCTACCGTATCCGGGCGCTGATCATCCTGGGGGCATCCATCATCACTTCATGGCCTAAGCCCGATCTGTGGCGCCGCACCCTTGGCGCCCTGGACTTCTTGGTCTGCATCGATGTCAACATGACGGCCGACTGCGCCTACGCAGACATCGTGCTGCCGGCGGCAACCTGGTATGAGATCGAGTCATACATGCGCTATGGATCGCTCTTCAGGATCAGGGAACGGGTGATCGAGCCTGTGGGGCGGTCCCGTAACGCCTTCTTCATCCTCGCCCGTCTTGCAGACGAGCTGGGCTACGGGCACCTCTACCCGCAGAACGAGGAAGAGTTGCTGCGGCACGCGCTTGCCTGTTCTCCCTTTACCCTGGAGGATGTCCGGGCCGCAGGCGGAGAAGTGCGGATAGAGACCTCTTTGATGCAATACCGGAAGTGGGAGAAGGGGCTCCTGCGAAAGGACGGGAAACCGGGCTTCGACACGCCGTCGGGCAGGTTCGAGATTGCCTCCACCATCCTCGCCGAGCACGGCTATGAGCCGCTCCCGGTCTACACCGAGCCGGCGGAAGGGCCCATGGCGAGCCCTGAGCTTGCGCGGCGTTATCCCCTGGTGTTCAACTCGGGAGCCCGGGTGAGTACGGATTTCCGCAGCCAGCACCACCATATTCCCGGCCTGGTCAAGCAGCGGCCTGAACCCACGGTGATGATCAACTCTCTTGATGCTTCCATGCGGGGGATCCGGCACGGGGATGCAGTCGTGCTTGAGAGCCCGCGTGGAAGCGTCCGCATGCGGGCAGTCGTCACCCCGGACATCGTTCAGGGTGCCGTAGACGCAAACATGGGAGGCGGCGGACCGCTGGGGCCGGCTGCCTGGAGGCGCTGCAACATCAACGAGCTGACCGACCTCAGGTACGATCCCATCTCGGGCTTTCCCATTTTCAAGTCGCTCCTGTGCGAGGTGAAAAAGGCGGCTGGGACAAAGAAGAGACGCATGATCGATACGGGCGAGCCCAAGCCCCAGGTGCCCCCTCCACGTATCGGGAAAGCGGCCGGCCTTCAAGAGAGGATCTATCTGGACAACAACGCCACGACCGCCCCTGATGAAGAGGTGTGCAGGGAGATGGACCTCGCGCTCAGGGGCCTATCCGGCAATGCCTCGGCAATTCACAGCCATGGACGCTCCGCCCGGGAGGCCGTCGAGAACGCCCGGCGGAAGGTAGCGGCATTTCTGGGGTGTACGGCCCGCCGGATCGTGTTTACCGGAAGCGGGAGCGAGGCCAACAATCTGGCGATCAAAGGGGCCGCCTTTGCCTGCGGGAGCAGGAAAGGGCGCCTCATCACCTCATCCGTGGAGCATCCTTCCGTGCTCCAGGCATGCCGCTGGCTCGAAAGGCAGGGATACCGGGTGACGTATCTGCCTGTGGACCGACTGGGCAGGGTGGACCCGGATGACCTGAGCAGGGCCATCACCCCGGACACCTTTCTTGTGAGCATCATGACCGCAAACAACGAGACCGGCACAATGCAGCCGGTCAGGGAGCTCGCCGCTATAGCGCAGGAAAAGGGGGTGCCCTTCCACACGGATGCGGTTCAGACGGCCGGGCGGATCGAATTGAAGATCGAGAGTCTCGGGGTGGATCTTCTGAGCCTGTCGGCGCACAAGTTCCGCGGGCCCAAAGGAGTCGGGGCCCTGTATGTGCGCTCAAACCGGTCGCTGGAACCGCTCGTCCATGGCGGGGGCCAGGAGAACGGCCTGAGGGCGGGCACGGAGAACATCGCCGGCATCGTCGGCATGGGAAAGGCGGCCGAGCTTGCCCAGAAGCGGCTGCCCGAGATGGAAAGCCGGGTCCGTCCGCTCAGGGACGCCCTGAAGGAGGGGCTCATGAGCCTGGTTCCCGGAGCCCGTGTCAACGGCCACCCCGAATACTGCCTGCCCAATACCCTGAACGTAACGCTGCCAGGAATCCGGGGTGAATCCATGGTCATCGCGCTCGATGCCAGGGGCATCTCCCTCTCGTCGGGGTCTGCATGCCGCTCGGGCAACCCTGCGCCCTCTCATGCCCTGATAGCCATGGGGCTTACCGAAGAGCAGGCCCACTGCGCCCTCCGTTTTTCCCTGGGCCTGGAGAATACCCCAAGCCACATCGAAAGGGTGCTCGCCGAGTTGGGAGAGATCATGCACAACTCACGGAATATGGTGCGTTTTGTATCCTGCCGCTAGGTTTGTTGGCGGCGGGGAAAGGAAGATATCCATGAGAAAAATCAACCCCCAGCGGGTTTTTGATACCCCATGCAAACACTCCGGCCTTACCAGGTCTGACAGCTTTCGCCCGGAAGGGCTTCTGAGTGTTTCCACCTGCATGGACACGGACTTCCGGCAGGAGATGGCCGAGGATGTGCTGAGCGGTATGACCGGGAGCGTGAAATCCATCCCGTGCAAGTATCTCTACGATGCCTATGGGTCCCGGCTTTTCGACAGGATCTGCACGCTTCCCGAGTATTACCCCACCCGCACCGAGCTTGAGATCCTGGATAGAAACGCGCACCTGATCATGGAGTTCTTCACTGAAGGAGAAGGAAGTCTCATTGAGATCGGGAGCGGTTCGGACCTGAAGATCAGAAGCCTCCTCAAGGGCTTGAACAGAGAGGGCGCAAGGCATGTGCGATACGTTCCGGTGGATATCTGCGAGACCAGCCTGCTCAGGTCCGCCCACCGGCTTCTGGATGATTTTCCCTGGCTCTGCATCCATGCCCTGGTTGCAGATTTTACCCGCCATATCAACCACTTGCAGGACGGGCGCAAGCTCATCGCGTTTCTCGGAGGCACATTCGGGAATTTCACCCACGAACAGGGCGTTGCCCTGCTGAAGGGCTTTGCCGGGATCATGAGCGGCCGGGACCGGATGCTGCTGGGCATCGATATGCTCAAGCCGCCCGGCATCATCGAGGCTGCCTATAACGACCAGAGCGGGGTGACAGCGGAATTCAACCGGAATATCTTAAGGCACGTCAACCACAGGCTCAGGGCGGATTTCCGGCTGGATGACTTCGAGCATCTTGCCTTTTTCGATCCGGACAGGGAACAGGTGGAAATGCACCTGAGGGCCCGCTCTCGGATCAGTGCCCATATCGCCGAGGCTGGTTTATGCGTGAGCCTGGAACCGGGGGAAACCATCCTCACAGAGATAAGCAGAAAGTTCAGCAGGATGCGAGCAATGGACTGTTTCGATCAGGCCGGGCTTGTCCCCGTGCGCTGGTTCACCGATGCAAACGCATGGTTTTCCCTGGTGGAGCTCGCGGTCCGGGCGGGATAACGGTCCTGCCCCCATACCGGCCGTTGCCGGCTCGGCTAAAAAGGGAATGATACCCTCTCGACCCCTGAAGCGAGCCATAAGGGGGAGATTGGGCAAAAAACAGGAACGGATTCTCACACGGTCGAGAATGTGGCCGATAACCAAGCAAAATCAGCCTCGTGGGCCATTCATTCACTGCCATCTCCTGTAAAAAGAGGCTGAAGGGGGGAACATATCGCTTGACACGGCGGTAAAATAGGTTTAGTGGCCGAAAGCATCTGAAACAAGAAAACGTCTTGATTGAATCCTGCTGAACACATTCGAAGCGACGCCGCTTCTCACCAGTAGAAAATTCATGAAGATGACTTGTCTTTCAGAAATACAACACCGGAGCTCCTTACCCATAGTGGAGCTCGAAACAAAAGGAGTACCGATCAATGGCTACAGGAACAGTCAAGTGGTTTAACAGGGAAAAGGGGTATGGTTTTATCACTTCCGAAACCGGCGAAGAGATTTTTGTCCATCACACAGCAATCAACCAGCAGGGCTTCCGCTCTCTCGAAGAGGGTGACAAGGTAAGCTTTGAAGTGGTACAGGGACAAAAAGGACCTCAGGCTTCAAACGTGACAAAGCAGTAAACGGACCGTCTGGGGAGCGGGACATCCCGCTCCCCGGGCGATTGACGATTTGATCCCCTTTCGCGGGCACCGGGGTAGCTGCTCTTTTGAACGACACTCTTCCGGCCGGCTCCAAAAAGGCCGATCGAGCTGTTCCGGATGCGGCAAAGGGATATTGAGAACAAAACGCCCCTTTTTTCGATTTCCATGCGGGGTGCTCCGCATATTCTTCACAACCATGTACCGGGAGGTGCGTATGGCAACCAAGTCGGCTGTTACATTCAAGAAAAAGGAGCGCGAAGAGGCCAAGCGCAGAAAAAGACTGGCCAAGGAAGCCAGGAGAATCGAACGCAAGGAGAACAAGGCCGGCAGGGAGCCCGTCGCCGGAGGGGAGGATCCCGATATTGCTGGCATCATTCCCGGGCCCCAGCCCAGGATCGAGGACGAGGAATGAGATTCCTGCCCCCTTGCAGGGGGACGGCCCGTCTTTTTCAGAGGCTGATTCCCTTCCGCGGGGGTGCTGCCGCGGATCTATGCGCGCTGTTTCTTTACAGACTTCTTCCGGGTGGATGTGCACTCCAGATAGCCTGAAATGATGGCCCGGGCTATATGATTGAACAAGAGGTTGACGTCGGCGAGGAACTCTCTTGCCGGAACGGAATGATCGCCTCTGCCGAGGGCGCACTGCTCGGATATGCATCGAAAGACCCTTCTCCTGATAAGGAAGAGCACCTGGATCAGCTCTTCCAGGGGAATTCCCTCTCGATGACGTTGCCTGCCGACTTCCGAGTAGAGGGAGAAGAGCGTGTGCTTTGATACGCCATGGCGCAACCAGTGGGGCAGGCGCTTATAGATGTGGTACAGGACCCGGTTGACACGGTCGTACAGGGAGTTATCAGCGGTATTGCGGTAGTGACGGATTCCCGGCGTCTGCCTGATTTCCCTTACCACATCCCTGGTCAGAAAGTATTCGTTTTTCCGGATTATTTCCGCAAGGCTCGAGAATGTCATAAAATCACCCCATATGCTTTATTCCAAGAGAAAACCACGAGCCGCCCTTGCCGTGATGCCTGCAGGGGACGTGCCTCCTTCTTCTGAGGGATATCAAGCACGGAGCGTGCCACAGGCCGGATCTTAAGTCTCTCACGTCAGACCCCCTGGTTTTGGTGAGAAAAACAAGGGAACATTTTCCTTTCGGCTCCAGGGAATGAGAAAATTTGCGAAAACCGGTGGCAATTTTTCGAATGTGTAGGCCCGGCATCCTTCAAAAAAGGTCACCCCTGCCCGGGAGTCTGAGGACGCCTGCAGCGAATCGGCTCCGGGTGCCTTTCCGTCATGGGAAAATACGCTGGAGTCCCGGCCTCAGACAACGTGAAAGCATGAGCCGTCGGACCGCGATTGAGCGGATAATCATACTGAATCAAAAAGAAAATACCGCTTGCTTTCCCATAAGAATATGCTATGAATTCGTATCCTGAATTGCATCCTTCTGTGGTTTTTCTTCATCCAATTCAAAAAGGTGGTGCTCATGCAGCAGGGTACAGAGAGATCATCCAGGGAACTCCGGCTGGAAAAATCCCCTACCGGGATCAGAGGGTTCGATGAGATCACCCAGGGCGGTCTGCCCAGGGGGCGTACCTCGCTGGTGACCGGCGGTCCGGGCACGGGGAAGACCATGTTCGCCATGGAGTTTCTGGTGAATGGGGTCATCCGGCACGGCGAGCCAGGGGTGTTCGTCTCATTCGAGGAGACCCAGGAAGAGCTGATTGCCAACTCCGCATCACTGGGGTTCTCCCTGCCCGAGCTCTGCGAATCGAACCGCCTGTATGTGGACTACGTGCATGTGGAGCGTTCCGAAATCGAAGAGACGGGCGAATACGATCTCGAAGGGCTGTTCATCAGGCTCTCCCACGCGATCAACACCGTGGGGGCGAAACGCCTGGTCCTGGACACCATCGAAACGCTCTTCTCCGGGCTCTCCAATACCTCCATCCTGCGCGCAGAGCTCAGAAGGCTCTTTCGCTGGCTCAAGGACAAGGGTATGACCACGATCGTCACGGGCGAGCGCGGCGCCGGCTCCCTCACTCGCGAGGGGCTCGAGGAGTATGTGTCCGACTGCGTGATCCTGCTGGACCACCGGGTGGCCGAGCAGGTTTCCACCCGGAGGCTGCGCGTGGTGAAGTACCGGGGAACCGAGCACGGCACGAACGAATACCCGTTTCTTATCAGCGATCGCGGGCTCATGGTGCTGCCCATAACCTCCATGAAGCTGGACTATGAAGCATCCGAAGAACGAGTCTCATCCGGGATACCCAGGCTCGATGACATGCTGGGCGGCAAGGGCTTCTACCGGGGTTCCCTCGTTCTCGTGTCCGGCACTGCGGGCACGGGCAAGACGAGCGTGGCGGCGGCCTTTGCTGAAGCCGCGTGCCGCCGGGGCGAGCGGTGCATGTACTTCGCGTTCGAAGAGTCGGCCCGGCAGGTGGTCCGCAACATGAGATCCATCGGCCTGGACCTGGACCGGTGGGTGGAAAAGGGGCTCCTGAAGATCGTCGGTCAGCGTCCGACCGTTCACGGGCTCGAGCACCATCTCATGACCCTGCAGCTCATGATCGACGACTTTGATCCGGCAGCGGTCGTGGTGGACCCGGTCACCAATCTGATCCAGGTGGGGACGGCCAGCGACGTGAGGGCCACGCTGGTGCGCCTGGTGGATCATCTTAAAGGCCGGAATATCACCGCCATCTTCACCTCACTGACCTCGGGCGGCGCCGTTGCGGAGAAGACGGATGTGGGGATCTCGTCTCTGGCGGATACATGGATGATACTGAAGAACCTGGAGACCGGGGGTGAGCGAAACCGGGTCATCACCATCCTGAAGTCGCGAGGCATGGCGCATTCCAACCAGGTAAGAGAGTTTCAGCTCACCAGCAAAGGCATCGACCTGGTCGACGTCTATGCAGGCCCTGAAGGTGTGCTCACCGGGTCTGCTCGTATATTCCGCGAGGCGGCCTTGAGGCTGGAGATCGACCGGCTGGATGCACAGAGAAAGAAGAAGAGAGCGCTCTTGGAGGAACAGATCGCGCGGCTCCGCTCCGAGCTCGAAGGCGAGGAAAGAGAGATCGAGGGCCGGATCCGGCTGGAGAAGCTCAAAATGAACACCATTCTTCAGAAGAGGAAGGAGCTGGGGATCAGCCGGAAGGCTGAAACGTAGGAAGGGGGGTTGAGGCGGTTCCCCGCCGGGTTTTCGTACCGGTCGGCGGTACGGAGTGCTCTGGGAGCATAAGGCATGATCTTCGTTGACGGGATGAGAATGCGGGAGATCGCATGAAAGAGGAAAATAAAGGCGAGGTATGGGAATTGAGGCTCTATGTTGCAGGACAGACGCCCAAGTCTATCCGGGCATTTGCAAACCTCAAGAGGATCTGCGAGGAATATCTGGCCGGGAAATACCGAATCGAGGTGGTCGATCTCATGGAAAACCCGCAGCTCGCACAGGGAGACCAGATCCTGGCCGTGCCCACCCTGGTCCGTAAGCTCCCCCCTCCCATCAAGAAGATCATCGGAGACCTCTCCAACACCGAGCGGGTGCTGGTGGGTCTGGATGTGCGGCAGGTATAGCCGTTTCCCCGGCAGTGAAGAAGAGAGGGGCCATGGCAAAGAAAAGCGACAGCAGCAGCAAGACCGATGCATTTGAGAAAGCCCTCAAGGACGATCAGGCAAAGCGGTATGTCCTGCGTCTGTACGTCACCGGGTCGACATCCAGGTCCGTCCGGGCGATCAGGAACTTGAGGAAGATCTGCGAGGAGCACCTTCAGGGGAGGTACGAGCTTGAGGTGATCGACATCTACCAGCAGCCGGAGCTGGCCCAGGATGCGGACATCATGGTGACGCCGACCCTGGTGAAAAAGCTCCCGCTGCCCTTGAGAAAATTTATCGGGGACCTCTCCGACCTGGACCAGGTCCTCAAAGGCATGGATATCAGGCCGAAGAGCTAGCGAGAGGCATGCACAGAGCACAGAGTTCATGGACAGAGACATCATGCAGCGCAGAGCAGGGATCATGAGTGAGAAAACCAGAGACGATCTGCTCCGGGAGATCGATGATCTGAAGTGGCGTCTCCATGAGGCCCAGGAAACCCTGGATGCCATCCGGCAAGGTGAGATCGATGCGATCGTGGTGTCGGGCGAGAAGGGTGAACAGGTCTTCACCCTGAAAGAGGCGGACCGTCCGTACCGGATCATCATCGAGGAGATGAGCGAAGGGGCGGTCACGGTGAGCGAAGAGGGTGTGATCCTCTACTGCAACCGGCAGTTTGCCAGCATGCTGGGCGTACCTCTGGAAAGGCTGATGGGAAAGTCGCTGTGCGATTACGTGAGCCCGGCCAGCAGGTCTGAGCTGACGAAGCTCATCTCGGAGGACCGGGGCCGCACCGGAAGGGCCGAGATCGTGCTCCGGCGCGCGGGAGGGGAGGAGATTCATACCCTCGTGTCCTTCTCCCCTTTCCGGATCGATGACATTCCCGCCTTCCTGGGCGTGGTCACCGACGTGAGTTCCGAGAAGAAGGCCCAGGAAAGGGTAAAAGAAACCAACGAGCTCCTGGAGAGGATGTTTGCCAACACCCATGTCCTCACCGTCTACCTCGACCGGGAGTTCAACTTCATCCGGGTGAACCGGGCCTTCTGCATGGTCTGCGGCAGGGCGGAGGAATTTTTCGAAGGGAAGAACTTCTTCAGCCTGTACCCGGATCCCGCCATCCGGCGCATCTTCCGCAGGGCGGTGGAGACCGGGGAACCCTTTAGCGCGAACGAGAAGTTGTTTTCCTGCTGTCTGGACCGGCCGCAGGACATGTACTGGGACTGGAACCTGCAGCCGGTCAAGGGCCAGACAGGAGAGGTCGAGGGTCTCATCCTCACCCTGGTGGACAGGACCGCCCACAAGGCCCTGGAAAAAGAGCACCAGCGGCTGGTCAAGGCGGTGGAGCACGCCGGCGACGTGGTCATCATCACCGACAGCGAGGGGACGGTCCAGTACGTGAATTCCGCAGTGGAGCGGATCACCGGGTTCAAGCCGCGCGAGCTGGTGGGTAAGCCCCTGGGTTTTATCCGGCCAAACGGCGATGGCGCCCGGAATATCCACCGCACCCTCGCCGCGGGCGGGGTATGGAAGGGCAGGCGAACCGGACAGCGCAAGGACGGTGAACGCATCGAGTTCGAGTCCACGGTTTCACCCGTGTACGGCGAATCGGGCAAAGTCCTCAACTACGTGGTCATCGAGCACGACATGACTCACGAGGCGCTGCTGGAGCAGCAGGTCCGTCAGATGCAGAAGATCGAGGCCCTGGGCAGGCTCGCAGGCGGAATCGCCCACGACCTGAACAACATCCTCTACCCCATCATCATCAACACAGAGATGCTCTTAAACGACACCAGGCCGGACTCTCCCGAATACGAACCGCTGAAGCAGGTTCTCCACGCGGCTTACCGGCAGAGGGACCTGGTGAAGCAGGTGCTGGCATTCAGCCGGCGGAACGAACAGCAGCACCGGCCCGTTGCGGTGACGCCCCTGGTGCGGGAGGCCCTTCAATTTCTCAAGGTGTCGCTGCCCAGCACCATCGATATCCAGGAGCGTCTCCATGCAGCCTGCGACACCGTCATGGGCGATTCCGCCCAGATCCACCAGGTCATCATGAACTTAAGCACCAATGCCGCCGAGGCTATCGGCTCGAAGCCGGGCACCATCGAAGTCACGCTGGCGAACACCCGCCTGGATGATAAGCGGGTGCTGCCGGGTATGCGGGTAGGGCAGTACCTGCAGATCACCGTCAGGGACACCGGCAGCGGGATGACCGAAGAGGAAGTCGAGCGGGCGTTCGAGCCGTTTTTTTCGACCAAGGACACGAGCAAGAGCAGTGGTATGGGGCTTGCTGTCGTGCACGGAATAGTCAAAAGTCACGGAGGCACCATCACAGTGGAAAGCAAAAAGAACAAAGGTTCCCGGTTTACCGTGTATATGCCGGTGGCCGGCAAGGGGGAGGAACGGATGCAGACATCCGACCGGGATGGGCCGGGAAAATCAGGAGATAAAAAACAGCGTGTTCTCCTGGTGGATGATGAGAACCTCGTTCTCATGAGCGTGCAGCGGGCGCTGGAGCGGCTGGGATACGAGGTGGACGCGGTGAAGGACGGGCCCGACGCCCTCGAGATCTTCTGCGAGGATCCGGATTCCTTCGATGTGGTCATCACCGACCAGACCATGCCCAAGATGACGGGTGCAGAGCTTGCCGAAGAAATCCTGCATATCCGGCCGGACATCCCGGTCATCCTCTCCACGGGCTTCAGCGAGACCATCAGCGAGCAGGAAGCCAGGGCCATGGGCGTTCGAGACCTCCTCATGAAGCCAGCCACCACGAAAGACCTGGACGCCGTCATCCGCAGGGCCACCGGGAGACAGGCGTAACAGACGCCTTGGCGCCTGGCATAAGGACGCCCCCATACACAGGTGCTTCCGGGCCACCGGTGACGTGGCGTCCCGCCCCAGGCAGGATCACTGCAGGAAAATCTTGGGGGACCGGTTATGTGCAGGCAGGCCCTCAGTACGTTTCCCCGGCTCTCTCGAATGATCGGCGCAGATCCTCATAGCTCCGGACAAAGCCCTGCTTCACCTCTTCCCATGCCCTCGCCGAGCTGGTCCGGAGCTCGTCGAGCCGCCGGGCCACCTCACTCCGCTGTTGCTGAAGGGCCTTGAGTGTTTCTCTTGCCTGGGATCTCATCTCGGGCTCCATCTCGTTCCAATGCTCGCTGATCTGCTCCCGGAATCTGATGATGCGGGAATCGATGTCATCCATGGCCTTTCGTCCCTGCCGGAGGGCCTCGTCCCGCTGTTCTATGGAGTAATCCCGAATGGCCTCCGCCGCTTCCTCGACCTCCCGCTCCACATCCGCAGACGGTTTCGCGGGGCTGCTGCGGTCTGCGCAGGAGACCGGGCCGGTGATCCACAGCACGGCGAAAATAGCCCCGAATATGGCAGCCGGCAATAATACCCGGATATTCATATCGTTACCCCCAAGCGAGGCGTTCCGCGCCTGAGATAGAAGCTCCGGGAAAACGTGCGCACCTCAGAGAGGGGGCTGCCCGTCATCCTTTCGATCCTCCGCTTTGCACCTTTTCGAATGAGCTCTGAAGCTCCCGGTAGCTGTTGATGAACCCCTCCTTGATATTCTCCCACGCGTTTTCAGAGCCGTGGCTCATGGCGCCGTACCACTCGCCCATTCGATTCCGCTGATTTCTGATCTCGGTCAAGTTGTTCCGATAGGCGGTACGGGTCTCTTGGTCCATCTGTTCCCAGGTGTCGAAGAGCTGTTTTTCCATGTCGGCAATACGGGAGTCCAGCTCGTCCAGCGATTTCTTCGCCTTGGCCAGAGCCTTGTCCCGCTGTTCGGATGAATAATCCTTGAGCGCCTCCGCTGCCTTCCCGAACTGCTTCCTGACGCGCCGGGCAGATCGGTCGGCCGCTGAGCGCCTCATGAGGGCAACCGGCAGGATGACGAGGAGGATTGCGGAGAGGGCGCCGATTACCAGGGTTACAAGTCTCATAGGATTCATTGTGGCCTCCTTTCCAGACATTCGTTATTGGGAAGCGCGACCGGCGTAAGACGGCACGCGGAGCGTGTGGCTGCATCACCTAAAAACCCTGCTCGAAGCCCCTTGCCGGTGTTCCGCTTAAGAGAGATGCTGTTTGCTCATCGTGCCTGGCTCTGGCCGCTCGAAGGTCGAAACCCCGTCCCTTTTGCGGCTCAAACCCGCAAGAGCAAGCGCCAAGGCCGATTGTTGACTGCACGGCTGCTTCCTGTCCTATTACTCCACTGCGATACCATTATTAATAGTCAAGGCCGGGTTTACATCAATGGGGAGCGGCCGAGGGCACCAGGCAGAAGCAGGCTTATTCCTCTGAGCATTTCCGTCTCCGGTAACGGAAGGTGTGATGGTTCATGTTCAGGAGCCTGGCAGCTTTGCTCTCGTTCCCGCAGGAGAGTGTGAGGGCCTGTTCGATGTAATGACGCTCGAACTCGCGCATCAGTGCAGGAAAATTCACTCCGCAGGCGGGAACGGGGGGGAGGCGGAGGCCGGCAAACGCGGTGCCGGCACGCGCCGGCAGGCCCAGGTCGCCGGGCAGGAGCTCCGGGCCCCGGCCGGTGAGGACCGCGCGCTCCACGAGGTTTTTCAGCTCCCGGACGTTGCCGGTCCAGTGGTGGGCGAGCAGGGCCTCTTCAGCCTCCGGGGAGATCCCGGTGAAATCTCTTCCGAATTTCTTATTGAAATGAACGAAAAAGTGCCGGGCCAGGGGGAGGATATCCTCCGTGCGCTCGTTGAGGGAGGGAACCGTGACCGTGACCACGCCCAGGCGGAAATAGAGGTCGCGGCGGAAAAGCCCCTGCTCTATCATATCGAAGAGGTTCTTGTTGGTCGCTGAAACGATCCGGGTCTTCACCTGCTGCCTTTTCGTTGAGCCCAGGCGGTAGAACTCGCCCTCTTCCAGAAAGCGCATGAGCTTTGCCTGGGCTTCCATGCTCAGGTCGCCCACCTCGTCGAGGAACAGGGTGCCGTTTTGGGCTTCTTCAATGAGACCCCGCTTGCCTGCGGTACCGGCCCCGCTGAAGGCGCCCCGTTCGTAGCCGAAGAGCTCGCTTTCGATGAGGTCCCTGGGGATGGCGGCGCAGTTCACGGTGACGAGCGGTCCCAGAAAATTGGGGCTCTGGTAATGGATGGCGCCCGCAATGAGCTCTTTGCCCGTACCGGTCTCACCGAGGATGAGCACCGGGGTGTCCGGACTTTTGGCCACGCGCTGGATGAAGTCCATGATGTCCTGGATCGCATTGCTCTCGGCGATGAAGCAGGGGAGGTTTTCCTGGAGATACCGCTTCTGAAGCCGCTGGACCTCTTTCCGGAGCCTGGCGGACTCCAGGGCATGGGCAATGGATATTTCCAGCGAGTCCATGAGGATGGGCTTGACCACATAGTCGTAAGCCCCGAGCTTCATTGCCTGGACCACGGTCTGCACATCGTCGTAGGCCGTGATCATGATCACCAGGACATCGGGGTGGGTCCGGCGTATCTCCTGAAGCGCGCCGATCCCGTCCATGCCCGGAAGCCCGATATCCAGCAGGATCAGATCCGGCGGTTCTTCGCGCAGGCTGGAAAGGGCATCCTCCGCCGTTGAGAAGGGCAGCACCCGGTAGACGGGTGCGAGGCTCAGCGAGATCCCGTCCCGGATACTCTGCTCGTCGTCGATGACAAAGATCGTGGATAAGGTCACGGCCTGCCGTCTCCCTGCCTCACGGGGATGCTGACGATGAACTCGGCCCCGCCCAGACGGCTTGTGCCCACCCGAAGCCTGCCTCCATGATCCGTGATGATCCGGTGGCTCAGGCACAGGCCGATACCGGTGTTTCCCGCCTTGGTGGTGAAGAAGGGGTCGAAGATCCTGTCCCTCCGGGCAGGAGGAATGCCGGGCCCGGAGTCGCCTACCTTGATCAAGATGCTGTCCCTGCGGGACGAGGCGCAGACCTCGATCTTCTTTTCCCTGGGCGTGTTTTTCACGGCCTCGATCGCATTGGTGATGAGATTGAGCATCACCTGCTCGATGAGCCGGGGATCGGCAAGACAGCGGGGCAGGTCGCCGGGTATGTCGATTTCCACCGCGATGCCGGACTTGCGCAGCGTCACGGCCGACAGGGAGATCGCCTCTTCCACGGGCCAGCGGATGTCGATGGAGGAAAAACTGGGCTCTCCGGGGCGGGAAAAGTCCATGACCCGCTTGATAACGGCATCGATCCTGCGCGAGGCGTCGAGCATCTTGTCGATGAGGGCAAAGGCCTCATCCATGTCCATGCTTTTTGCGAGGATCTTCTTCATGGAATGCAGATAGATGGTGATGCCTGACAGGGGGTTTCTGATCTCATGGGCGATGCCGGCGGCGACACGGCCCAAGGAGGTCATGCGGTCCTGCATGATGAGCACGTGCTCGAGCTCCCTGGCTATGGTCACATCCATCATGTTGAGCAGGACGGCCTCCCTGCCCTCGTGCTCGATCAGGCTCGCCCGGCAGAGGAGCCACCGGATATCGGAGTCTTCACGTGCGGAGCCTTGGGGGTAGAACCTCACCACCCTTCCCGGATGCGCGGCCTTACCTGCGAATAGCTCTGCCTGGAGGGCCTTGATCGCTTGTATGTCATCGGGATGGATGTGGTCGTAAAGAGATGCAGGGCTGTCCTCAGAGAGCGGGCCGAACAGCCGCTGCTGCTCGGGATTACGATAGACCACCCTCCCGTCCTGGATGATCGAGATGCCTGTCAGCGAATGCTCCACCAGGTCGCGGAAATGCCGATCGCTCTTTTTCAAGGCATCCTGCGCCTGTCTGACCGGGGACTTTCCCTGCTGGTACACCGGATTCTTTCGTGCCATGGACCGCTCTGTCTCGTAGAAGATAGCTCCCCTGCTGTTGCCCTATGCGGAAAACCACGCCCGGAAGGATCATTCTAAGGCGTCAAGGGAAAAATGGCAAGCAGAGAAAGGCAGCGAAGGGCAGCATGCGCACAAAGCGCATAGAGAGACCGTAAAGCGGGTTCTCTCCCTAGCGCACTTCTACCGGTGTGTGCCGTTCCTCCTGGGTGCCGTCGCCGAGCTGCCCGGCATCGTTGATCCCCCACGCCCAGAGCGTGCCGTTTTCCTCGATGGCAAGGGTGAAATATCTCCCGGCCGCTACGTCCAGCCAGCGTTTTCCGATGCCCACCTGTACCGGCGAGGTCTTAAAGGTCGTGGTGCCGTCGCCGAGCTGTCCATTGCCGTTGGAACCCCAGGTATAGAGTGTGCCGTCTTCCTTGATGCCTGCGGAATGATCCCATCCTGCGGATACGATTTTCCATCCCGCGCTGCTGTCCACGCTGACGGGGACATTCCGGGATGTCCGAGTGCCGTCGCCGAGCTGTCCGTAATTGTTGTGCCCCCATGCCCAGAGCGTACGGTCTGTTTTGATTGCCAGACTGTACTGGTCTCCGTTAGAAACGAAATACCAGCTGCTGCCGGTGCCGATCTGTTCCGGAACGCCCACCTGATGGTCGTTTTCCGGATCTCCACCCCTCCCGTCACCCAGCTGACCGTGAATATTGCATCCCCACGCCCAGAGGGAGCCGTCCGATTTGATCGCAGTGACGTGATCTTTGCCTGCCGAAAGCATGACCCAGTCGTCATCATCTCCTATGCGCATAGGAACCAGGCTGTTGTCGATCGTATCGGGATCGCCGAGCAGGCTGCTCTTGTTTTCTCCCCATGCCCAGATCTCGGCATGTTCCCGAAGGGCCATGACAAAGTTATACATCGGGCCGATATCTACAGAGAGCCAGTCATCTCCGCTTCCAATCTGAACGGGCACCACGCTTACCCTGGTCGGCAATCCATCTCCCAGCATGCCCTGCCCCCATGCCCAGAGCGTGCCGTTGGTTCTGATTGCCAGGGAAGCAATCCGTCCGGCAGAGACAATGTCCCAGTCAGCACCTCTTCCCACTTGGACAGGTACGTTTTGGGAAGTCCTGGTGCCGTCGCCCAACTGGCCGGATGAGTTGTCTCCCCACGCCCAGAGCGTGCCGTCCTCTTTGATGGCCAGGACATGGGTTTCACCCGCGTCCACGGCAGCCCATGCCGATTGACCCGACGGGGCTGCCTGCCCTATGGTTGTGAATTCCCAGGTGTAGTCTGAGGCAAGCGGAGTGCCTGTCGTGCCTTTCACCCCGGTGGTCACCCTGGCGGTATACACCGCGCCCTGAGATAGATGGTGCTCAGGGGTGTAGACCGCGCGGGACTCCGAACAGCTTACCTCCCCGGGGATGACGGCACTTCCCGAGAGCAGGGTAATGGTTGAAAGGTTCACTGTTCCAGGCTGGATGTCTCCGTTGAACTCGATCTCGATGGTGGTATCCGTGGGTACGTCTACGGCGCCGTTTTCCGGTATTGTTGATGTTACTGCCAGTGCGGCCTCACCGCTTCCGCTCCCATCCCCGCTTCCGCTGCCGCCGCTGCAGCCGGGCAGGGCCGCAGCGAACATGACCATGAAAATGACAAGGAATACCGAGTATTGATTGATTCTGACTGGGCGCATGAGATCACCTCCTATTACAGAAACGTACTATAATGTCATAAATATAATCGCATACGGGATTTTAAAGCCTTCCCGGCGGTATATAAGCCCTATTTTCCCCTTTCCTTTTCGTGCAGATTTCGGTAACACTTCCTCTTTCTTATCTGGCGCAATAATACTGGAATATTTCCAGGGCCGGTGCTAAGAAGGGGAACAGTTTACACAGGAAGAAGGTACAGCCATGGAGCAAGCGATAAGCAGGGCAAAGGTGCTCATGGAGGCACTGCCCTATATCAAGGACTTCCGGGGAAAGAAGATCGTGGTCAAGTACGGCGGCCACGCCATGGTAAATCCCGAGCTGAAAAGCCTCTTTGCAAAGCAGATCGTGCTCTTTCACCTCGTGGGTATCCAGGTGGTGGTGGTTCATGGGGGCGGTCCCCAGATCAGCCGGACGCTCGATAGCATGGGCATTCAGTCGAGCTTCATCGACGGCAAGCGCGTCACCGACTCACGCACCATGGACGTGGTGGAGATGGTGCTCGCGGGCGGCATCAACAAGGAGATCGTCCAGCTCATCAACGCAGCCGGCGGCAGGGCTGTGGGCCTTTCCGGCAAGGACGGCGGGCTCATCCGCGCCCGGAAGCTGCGCTTTTCCCGCAAGGACGAAGCGGGCAATCTCACCGACATTGACATGGGCCACGTGGGCGAGGTGACGGCGGTGAACACCGACATCATCGACGCCGTGGAAAAGGCGGGCTTCGTTGCGGTCATCGCCCCTTCGGGTGTAGGCGACGACGGGCTCACCTACAACATCAACGCAGATACCGTTGCCGCAGAGATAGCCCGGCAGCTCAAGGTGGAGAAGCTCATTATCCTCACCGACGAGCAGGGGGTTCTGGATGTAGAGGGAAAGCTCATCTCCAGCATGAAGTACTCCCAGATCCACAAGCTCATTTCCACAGGCGTGGTGACAGGCGGGATGATCCCCAAGATGGAGTGCTGCATGCGGGCGCTCGAGGGCGGGGTGACCAAGGCCCATATCATCGACGGCCGGGTCCCGTATTCCATACTCCTGGAGCTGTTCACCGACTCGGGCATCGGCACGCAGATCGTCAAGGAGTAGAACACCATGAAGCATGTCATGAATACCTATTCCCGGCTGCCCGTAGCCCTGGTCAGGGGGAGCGGCTGCCGGGTGTGGGACGAGAAGGGCGGCTCTTATCTGGACATGGTTGCGGGGATTGCAGTATGCAACCTCGGCCACGCCCATCCCCGGGTGGCTGAGGCCCTGAAGGAGCAGGCGGACAAGATGTTCCACTGCTCGAACCTCTACCGCATCCCCCTGCAGGACGATGTGGCTCGGATGATTTCGGAAAACAGCTTTGAGTCGCGGGTGTTCTTTTGCAACTCAGGCGCCGAGGCGAACGAGGGGGCCATCAAGCTGGTCAGGCGCTACTGTCATGAGCATTCCCGCAAAGGCCCGGGCATCATCACCTTCACCGGCTCGTTCCACGGAAGGACCCTGGCCACGCTCTCCGCTACCGGACAGGAAAAGGTCAAAAAGGGCTTTGCCCCGCTTCCCGAGGGCTTCAAGACCGTGGAGTTCGGAGACATGGATGCCCTGCGAGGGGCCGTGGACGACTCCATCGGCGCGATCATGATCGAGCCTGTCCAGGGGGAGGGGGGAGTCCGGATCCCGCCCAAAGGATATCTGAAGAACATACGCGAGTTCTGCGACGAGCACGGCCTGCTGCTCGTGCTCGACGAGGTCCAGACCGGGATGGGAAGGACCGGTGAGCTTTTCGGTTACCTGCACGAGGGAATCCAGCCCGATATCATGACCCTGGCCAAGGGACTGGGAAACGGGTTTCCCGTGGGCGCAGTGGCGGCCAGGCCGGATGTCGCCGAGGTCTTCGGCCCCGGGAGCCACGCATCCACCTTCGGGGGCAACCCCCTTGCCATGGCCGCGGCGTCGGCCACGCTTACCATCATGATCGAGCAGGATATCCCGGGCATGTGCCGGGAAACCGGGGCCTATCTCACACAGGGGCTCAAAGAGATGATGAGCCTGCATTCCGGCATCCGGGAGATCCGATCACGTGGGCTCATGATCGGCATTCAGTGCGATACGGACATCTCTTCGATCCCCAGGGATGCACTTGAGAAGGGCATCTTGCTCAATGTGGTCCAGGGCAGCGTGCTCAGACTTGTCCCGCCGCTGATCATAACGCGCCGGGAGTGCGACGAGGCGGTGGAAAAGATCGATAAATTGCTCAAAGAAAAGGGAGTGTGATGAGACACAGGGATTTTCTCGCCATAACCGATTTGAGCCATGAAGAAATACAGATGATATTCTCTAAGGCCCGCCTCCACCAGGAACGCGGGCCGCAGGCGGTCCTTGCCGGAAAGTCGGTGGTGCTGCTCTTCGAGAAGGCATCAACCCGGACCCGCGTTTCGTTCGAGGTAGGCGTTGCCCGGATGGGAGGGCACCCCATCGTGCTCACGCCTGCAGGCTCGCAGATATCCCGGGGGGAGCCGCTCAAGGACACCGCGCGCATCCTGTCCGGATACTGCGACTGCATCGTCATGCGCACCTTCGGCCATGATCGCATTCAGGAGATGGCTCACTGGGCCGACGTTCCGGTGATCAACGCCCTGACCGACCTGCTGCACCCCTGCCAGGTCCTTGCCGACTGCTACACGCTTCAGAGCCGGTTCGGGTCACTGAAGGGGAAGAAGATCGCCTGGATCGGTGACGGGAACAACATGGCCAACTCCTGGATCAACGCCGCATCTCTCCTGGATTTCGAGCTGGTCCTGGCGTGTCCGGCCGGGTACGAGCCCGATGCGGGCATCATGGACGCGGCCCGGGCGAGAGGGGCCAGGATCTCGCTGGTGCGGGATCCGGCAGAGGCGGTGCAGGGCGCCCTGGCGGTCAACACCGATGTATGGGCGAGTATGGGCCAGGAAGAAGAGGCAAATCTGAGGATGGAGGCCTTCAAGGGCTATGCGGTCACAAAGGCGCTCATGGACCGGGCGGCCGATGGGGCCGTGTTCATGCACTGTCTGCCCGCCCACCGGGGCGAGGAGGTCACGGAAGAGGTGCTGGAGAGCGGAAGGTCCATTGTCTGGGAGCAGGCGAAAAACAGACTCTATGTCCAGGAAGCCGTTATGGCTTTCCTGCTACAACAATGATAGGAGACGCACACATGGACGCAAAAAAGGTTATACTGGCATATTCGGGCGGACTCGATACCTCGGTCATTCTCAAGTGGCTTCAGGACGAGTTCGGGTATGAGGTGATCTGCTACGCGGCGGACCTGGGCCAGGCCGAGGAGCTCACGGGATTGGAGGAAAAGGCGCTGAAGACCGGGGCGTCAAAGATCTATATCGACGATGTCCGGGAGGAGTTCGTGCGCGACTACGTGTTCCCGGCATACCGGGCCGACGTGGCGTACGAGGGCGTGTATCTCCTGGGCACCTCTCTGGGCAGGCCGCTTATCGCCAAGAAGATGATCGAGCTCGCGGCAAAAGAGGGCGCAGGCGCCGTGGCCCATGGTGCCACGGGCAAGGGCAACGACCAGGTGCGCTTCGAGCTCACCTTCTGGGCGCTCAACCCCTCCATCAAGGTCATCGCCCCCTGGAAGATGGACGAATGGAAGTTGAGGTCGCGTGAAAAGATGATCGACTACGCCAAGGCCAACAACATCCCTGTGCCGGTCTCCAAGAAAAAGCCCTACAGTATGGACCGGAACCTCCTGCACATCAGCTTCGAAGGCGGCGTGCTGGAAGACCTGTGGAACGAGCCGCAGGAGGATATGTTCGTGCTCTCGTGCTCGCCGGAGAAAGCGCCCGACACCCCTACCAGCGTGGTCATTTCCTTCGTCGACGGTGATCCCGTTGCCATAGACGGCGAGAAGCTGAGCCCGGCCGCACTGCTGGCCAGGCTCAACGAGCTGGGCGGCAAAAACGGCATCGGCCGGGTCGACATCGTGGAGAACCGCTATGTGGGCATGAAGTCGCGGGGTGTCTACGAGACCCCGGGCGGCACCATCATGAAGATCGCACACAGGGCCATCGAACAGATCACCATGGACCGCGAGGTCATGCACCTGCGCGACGAGCTCATGCCGCGCTATGCGACCCTGGTCTACAACGGCTACTGGTTCGCCCCGGAGCGCGAGGCCCTGCAGGCCCTCATCGATTATTCCCAGAAGGGGGTGACCGGAGACGTGCGGGTGAAGCTCTACAAGGGCAACTGCATCGTCACGGGCAGGAGGGCCGAGAAGTCGCTCTACAACCCCGAGGTCGCCACCTTCGGTGAGGACGAAGTCTATGACCAGAAGGATGCCGGCGGGTTCATCCGGCTCAACTCGCTGAGGCTTCGGCTCAGGAACCAGTTGATGAAATGAAGAAGAAACCGTGGTCAGGCAGGTTCAGCCAGGACACCAGCGGCCTGGTGGAGAGGTTCACCGAGTCGGTGAGCATCGACGGGCGCCTCTTCGTCCAGGACATCGAGGGGAGCATCGCCCATGCAGAGATGCTGAAGGCCGCGGGTCTGCTGAGCGAGGATGAGGCGCGGGCCATAACGCAGGGCCTGCGCGAAATCGCCCGCGACATCGAGAGCGGGGCACTCGTCTTCGACCCTGCCCTGGAAGACGTGCACATGAACATCGAGGTTGAGCTCACCAGAAGGATCGGCGAGCCGGGCAAAAAGCTGCACACGGCCCGGAGCCGCAACGACCAGGTGGCGACCGATTTGAGGCTCTACATCAGGGGCAGGCTGGGCGAGGTCTGCACCCTGCTCAGGAGGTTCATGACGACCCTTATCGAGAAGGCCTCCGGCCACGTGGATACGATCATCCCGGGCATGACGCATCTTCAGCACGCCCAGCCCGTGTCTTTTGCCCACCACCTGCTCGCCTACGTCGAGATGTTCATGCGGGATTTCGACCGCGCAAAAGATGCGGCGAGGCGGCTCAATGTCTCCCCCCTGGGGAGCGCGGCCCTTGCTGGCACCCCGCATCCCATCGACCGGTTCATGACCGCCGCGGCCTTACAGTTCGACGAGCCCGGGCGCAACTCCATCGACGGCGTGAGCGACCGGGACTTCGCTATCGAGGCCGTGTTCTGCGCGTCTGTGATCATGATGCACTTAAGCCGGCTTGCCGAGGAAATCGTCATCTGGAACTCTCAGCCCTTTTCCTGGGTCGTGCTGCCCGATGCCTTCTGCACCGGGAGCTCCATCATGCCCCAGAAAAAGAACCCGGATGTGGCCGAGCTGGTGCGGGGCAAGACCGGAGGCGTCTACGGCAGCCTGGTGGCCCTGCTCACCATGATGAAGGCCCTGCCCCTGGCGTACAACCGCGACATGCAGGAAGACAAAGCGCCCGTGATGCAGAGCCTTGATACGGTGTGCGCTTGTCTGGAGGTTATGGATGGGCTTGTGCAGGGCCTGGAGGTGAACCGGGAGGCGCTTGAGAGGTCGCTGAAGGCAGGGTTCATCACGGCCACGGACATGGCTGACTATCTGGTGGAAAAGGGCGTGCCCTTCCGGGAGGCCCACCGCATCACCGGAGAGATCGTATCTTACCTTGCCTCGCAGGGAAAGGCGTTTGAAGATCTGGGTGCAGAGGATTTCAAGAAGTTCAGCCAGGCCTTCGGTCCCGACATCGTCACGGTGATCAGGCCGGAGAGCTCGGTCGATCGCCGCAGGAGCTTCGGCGGCACGGCGCGGGCGAATGTGAAGGCCATGATCGAAGACGCACGCACGCGGGTGGAGAGCCTTGAAGTCTAGGTGTGCGATTGGAGCGGCCTGCGTGCTCGTCATTGCCTTGATTCTGTGCACAGGGTGCGGCAGAAAGCTCCCGCCGCTTCCCCCCGGGATGCCCGACCCCGTGGAGCTGGTCTCGGCGGGCTTCGAGGAGAATGAGGTGGTGGTGAAGGCACGGTGCAACGTGCCGGGAAGCACGATCACCCTTCTGGGAAAGCCCAAGGGCCTCTGCCCTTCCTGCACCGACGACCTCATGCGCAAGGACGAGGCATTCGTGGAAGAGGCGGGGACCGTCCATCTGCGGGATACCGCCCCGGACGCATCCTATATGGTCTACCGGATCGCCTTCAGCAAGGGAACCCTCGTCTGGATGACCGATGCGCGCGTCGTGAGGAGGCGATGAGGGGCGCCGGGGGCTCACCGGGCTTAAAACAAACGAGGAGAAAAAGGAATGCACGATTTCGAATACAGGCAGGGAACACTCCACTGCGGTGAGGTGTCGCTGGAGGAGATTGCAGAGAAGGTGGGCACGCCTTTCTACTGCTACAGCCTCCCCACGCTCCGCCGTCACATCAATGCCTTCGAAGAGCCCCTTTCCGGCGTGGATCACCAGACCTGCTTTGCCATGAAGGCCAACGCCAACCTCGCGATCTTGAGCTACATGGCGCACCGGGGTTTAGGGGCCGACGTGGTCTCGGGCGGTGATCTCTACCGGGCGCTCAAGGCGGGCATCCCGGGCGGGAAGATCGTGTACTCAGGCGTGGGCAAGACCACGGCGGAGATCGACATGGCCATCGATGCCGGGATCATGATGTTCAACATCGAGAGCGCTCAGGAGCTCGAGGTGATCAACGAGCGCGCCGGGATGCTCGGCAGGAAGGCGCCGGTCTCCATCCGGGTCAACCCCGATGTGGACCCCATGACCCACCCCTACATCTCCACCGGCCTCAAGGAGAACAAGTTCGGGATAGACGTGGAGGGCTCCCTGGCGCAGTACCTTAAGGCAAAGGACATGGAGAACATCGAGATCGTGGGCATCGACTGCCACATCGGGAGCCAGCTCACGGATTTGAGCCCCTTCATCGATGCGGTCGGGCGGCTCAAGATGCTCATCGAAAGGCTCAAGGAACACGGGATCACGCTCAAGTACCTCGACCTGGGCGGAGGGCTCGGCATCACCTATTCAGACGAGGAGCCCCCCCATCCCCGCGACTATGTCAGGGCCGTGCTCGACGCGGTGGGACCTCTGGGCCTGAAGCTGATATTCGAGCCCGGCAGGGTGATTGTGGGCAATGCGGGTGTTCTCGTCGCCCGGGTGCTCTACCGCAAGCAGACCAGAAGCAAGACCTTCATCGTGGTGGATGCGGGAATGAATGATCTCATCCGGCCGGCTCTGTACGGGGCCTATCACGACATCAGACCGGTTCGGGAAAAGACCGGGGAGAGGGAGCAGGCCGACGTGGTGGGACCCATCTGCGAATCCGGAGATTTTCTGGCCAAGAACCGGAACCTTCCCGTGCTCGTCCGGGACGACCTGATCGCGGTCATGAGCGCAGGGGCCTATGGATTCACCATGGCATCGAACTACAACTCACGGCCCAGGCCGCCCGAGGTTCTGGTGGATGGTGCGCGGTATCATGTGGTATTGAACAGGCAGACCTACGAAGACCTGGTGTCCGGGGAGACAGTCCCCCGGGAGATTCTTGTATAGACAGGGGGAACAGATGTTTTCAGGAGCCATTGTTGCCATCGTTACACCATTCAGAGACGGGGAGATCGACGAGAAGGCCTTCCGGGATCTGATCAATTTCCAGATCGAGGGTGGCGTCTCGGGAATCGTGCCCTGCGGGACAACGGGAGAGTCTGCGACGCTTACCCACCAGGAGCACGAGCGGGTGATCGACATCTGTGTAGAAGAGGTGGGAGGACGGGTCCCGGTGATCGCCGGAACCGGCTCCAACTCTACGGCCGAGGCCATCCGGCTCACGAAGCACGCCAAGGAGGCGGGAGCGGACGCGGCCCTGCTCATTACGCCCTACTACAACAAGCCGACCCAGAAAGGGCTCTTCGAGCACTACGCCGCCGTGGCCGCCGCCTGCGATATCCCTCAGATCCTCTACAACGTTCCCGGCAGGACCGGCGTGAATATGAGCATGGAAACCATCATCAAGCTCTCTGAGATCGATGTGATCGTGGGTATCAAGGAGGCCAGCGGCGATCTGGTCAAGTGCTCCTACGTAGTCCGGAACACCCGTGACGACTTCTGCCTGCTCTCGGGCGAAGACGCCCTGAACCTCCCCATCCTCTGCGTGGGAGGGACGGGCGCCATCTCGGTCACAGCCAATGTCGTGCCCGGAAAGCTCGCCGCGCTCATGAAGGCATGGTTTGCAGGCGACATCCGGACCGCGCAGCAGATCCACTTCGAGCTGCTGGAGATGAACGAAGCCATGTTCCTCGAAACCAACCCCATCCCGGTCAAGACGGCGCTCGCGCTGATGGGCAAGATCAGTGAGGAGTTCAAGCTGCCGCTGTGCACCATGGGCGGGGCGAACAGGGAGAAGCTCGCCCGGACCCTTGTAAAATACGGGTGCATCGAAGGAGCATAGAAGAAGGATAAAAAAAGAGATATCCGGAGGGCAATCCGATGATCAGAGTAGGTATTACCGGGGCCGCGGGCAGAATGGGATCGCTCATCCTCCGCGGTGTGGTGGAATCGGAAGACATGGATATCGCCGGGGCGCTCGAGGCCCCCGGCCATCCCAGCATCGGCTCCGATGTGGGTGTTATCATCGGCGGAGGACAGAGGGGGGTCAAGATCAGCGACACCCTAGAGTCCGCCTTTGAAACCGCGGATGTGATCATCGACTTCACCTTTCCGGAGGCCACCGTGAAGGCGGCCCGGTATGCCGCTTCTGCAGGCAAGGCCATGGTGATCGGGACCACCGGCTTCACAGACGGCGAGATCGACGAGGTCCGCTCCTGCACACAGAGCATCCCCATTGTCATGGCGCCGAACATGAGCATCGGCGTGAACGTCATGTTCAAGGTGGCTTCCCTGCTCACGAGCCTTCTGGGTGAAGACTACGACGTGGAGATCGTCGAGGCCCATCACCGGCTCAAGAAGGATGCCCCTTCGGGCACGGCCATGGGGCTTGCCCGGGCCGTTGCACAGGCCAGGGGCGAGGACATCAGAGACCTTGCCCGCTATGAGCGCCACGGGATGATCGGCCCCAGGCCCAAGGGCGAGATCGGCATCCAGACCATCCGGGCAGGCGATATCGTGGGAGACCATACCGTGTACTTCGCAGGCAACAACGAGCGCATCGAGATCACCCACCGCGCGCACACCAGGCAGAACTTCGCCCAGGGCGCGATCCGCGCCGCCCGCTGGGTCCAGGGCAAGGCCCCCGGGATGTACTCCATGATGGATGTGCTGGGGCTTGAGCCATGAAGATCGGAAGGGGGGTCGCGGCCGGGGGAAGGATAGTTCCCTTTGCTACCGAAGACGGACAGAGTTTTTTCTCGTATGACCCAAACACCCGTACGGTCGGAAATGCGCTTGAGATCGAGCGCATTGCAGCGCCCGTGATCCCGGGCAAGATCATCGCCGTGGGGCTGAACTACCGCGACCACGCCCGCGAGATGGCCCTCAAGATCCCGAGCGAGCCCATCCTGTTCATGAAACCATCGAGCAGCGTCATCGGCCCGGGCGAGACGATCCGCTATCCCTCGCAGTCTTCCCGGGTGGATTACGAGGCAGAGCTCGCCGTGGTGATCGGCACGACCTGCAGGAACGTGGATGCCTTATCGGCACGCGATTATATCCTGGGTTACACCTGCTTCAACGACGTCACGGCCCGTGACCTCCAGGCCAAGGACGGGCAGTGGACCCGCGCGAAATCGTTCGACACCTTTGCACCCATAGGGCCGTGGATTGTCACCGGCCTGGACGATCCCCACGGCCTGACCGTCACCGCGCGGCTCAATGGGGAGGTCCGGCAGTCGTCAAACACGGCGAACCTGATATTCTCGGTATTCGACCTCGTTGAGTTCATATCACACATCATGACCCTCGATCCCGGAGACATCATCGCCACGGGCACCCCGTCGGGTGTCGGTCCCATGGATCGCGGGGATGTCGTGGAGATAGAGA
Source organism: Candidatus Phosphitivorax anaerolimi (assembly GCA_001896555.1). Classification (GTDB taxonomy): domain Bacteria; phylum Desulfobacterota; class Desulfomonilia; order UBA1062; family UBA1062; genus Phosphitivorax; species Phosphitivorax anaerolimi. Next base: position 104,099 of record MPOS01000034.1, on the reverse strand, counting down.
TCGAGGGCATAGGAGTGCTGAAGAACTCGGTAGAATAACATGAGAGGGTACCTATCGCTGGGCTCCAATATCGGAGACAGGCGGCGCCATCTCGAAGCTGCGCTGAAAAAGCTCCGGCAGGCGGGCGTTCAGATCACGGCCGTGTCCCATATCTACGAAACGCGGGCCGTGGAGGTGAGTGATTCTCAGGAGAACTACTACAATCTGGCCGCTGCCATCGAGTATGAGGGATCTCCCCATGACCTGCTCCGGATCTGCCGCCGGATAGAAGATGAGCTGGGAAGGCAGCGTCCCTATCCCCGCGCACCCAGGACCATCGACATCGATATCCTGCTCTTGGAGGGGATGCGCCTGTCGACGCCTGATCTTGAGATCCCCCATCCCCGCATGGAGTGCCGCGCATTTGTCATATTCCCGCTTTCCGAGGTCGCGCCCGGTGTTGTATTACCCTCTGGAAGGGATATAATAGAGGTAAAGAAAAGCTTGCCGCATGACGAGATAGCAAGGGTGCTCAAAAAACCCCATGATGGATGAAAAAAAGAAAAAACCCTGGAAAATCCTGATAGCGGATGACAACCGCCAGGTCAACGACGTGGTCAAGGAGACCCTGACCGAGTACGGGTTCGAGGTAATTCAGGCCTTTGACGGCAGGCAGGCGTACGCCGCCTTCGAGGAAGAGAAACCCGACCTGGTCTTCCTCGACTACCTCATGCCCGAGATCGACGGTCTGGACGTGCTGAAAAAGATCAAGCGCAAGGATCCAAACGCCACCGTGGTATTCATCACGGGAGAGGGCTCTGAAGACGTGGCGGTTCAGGCCATGAAGGCAGGGGCCAGCGACTACATCACCAAACCCCTCTCGCCGCCCGATCTCGTTCACGTGGCGAACAAGCTCATCAGAGAGCACGAGATCCTGCTGGAGAACATCCGGCTCAAGAACCGGGGCGATGCCTACAAGGACTACCTGGTGACCATTACCGAGACCATGGGAGAGGCCGTGATCACCATCGACAGCAAGGGCACGATCCAGTTCATGAACTCCATGGCACGGAAGTTCTGGGGAGAGCTGAGCGAGATGAAGGACAAACCCGTCGACGTGCTCATCCCCGACCCGAGTGTGCACATCCTCCAGGACATCATGCAGGCGTTTTCCAGCGGGATGGACCGCTACGAACAGGAGTACACGTTTCGGAAGATCAACGGCAGCATCTTTTCCGGGCTCCTGAGCGCCTCACCGCTCAAGAGTGAAAAGTATGCGGGCGGCATCGTGCTGGTGGTGAGGGACCTCACGGACATCGAAATGATGCGCAGGCAGATCATCAATGCCGAGAAGCTCGCCTCCCTGGGCAAGGTGGTGGAAGGTGTGGCCCACGAGATCCGGAACTCGCTCACCTCGCTCGGCGGGTTTTCCCGGCGGTTGAGCCGGTCTTTGGAGGAGAATTCCACGCAGAAGGTGTATGTTGACTATATCATCGAGGACGTCAAGCGGCTCGAAGCCATGATCATGGACATCGAGGAGTATGTGAACTACACCAAGATCCACCGCCCCAACTTCGTGAAGACCGATATCCAGGAGGTCATCGACGAGGCGCTGATCAAGACCTTCGGCTCGGGCAGGTTCAGCGGGGTGGCCTATGAGGTGAACATGCCCGAGCACCTCGAAAAGATCGAGGCCGATCATAACTACCTGGTCGAGGCATTCTGGCACCTCTTCGTCAATGCGTGCGAGTCCATGCAGGGCAAGGGGGTCATGGAGATCACCGTGAGCATGCATCCTCAGTACCTCATCGTGGACGTCGTCGATTCTGGCAGGGGCATCCCCAGCGACGAGATCAAAGACATCTTCAACCCGTTCTATACCTCCAAGGTCAGGGGAGCCGGTCTCGGGCTCTCGAAGGTATACATGATCATCGAAGAGCATGGCGGGTTCATCACCGTGAACAGCATCGTGGGCAAAGGCACGAGAATCCGCGTATTTCTCTCCCGCAAACATGCAGCCAAAGGGCTGAGCATCCCGCCCGCAGAGATGGGCAGCGGGTCTTGACGCCCCTATGAGGGGATGACGATCCCCCAGGGGATATGTATCCGCGCCCCCCTCTCTAGCCCGCGATTTGAGAGCGAGTTGGAAGCACCCCCTTCTCATCCTAACGTTCCAACTTGGATTCCCGCGCAGGCCTCCACCCTCTTGTGTTTGACCGTGCGGACCATATGGGCTATACCGGGATTTGGAGGATCCCGGTGCCAAGCTTGCAGGAAATACTGGTCATCATACTGCTGTTCGTGCTCATCTTCTACCTTCCCCGGCGCCTGGGCAGAGGCGGAAACGGGAAGAAGCCTGAAAAGGCTCTGTCGGCGCTTTCAGGCAGGGTGCGTCTGGGCGTGGTCGTCTCCGCGGTCTGGCTGCTCGTATGGACGGTTTACCTCCGGCCCTGGTCCGGCGAGATCCTCGGTTTTGCCCTGATCGCCCTGTGCCCGGTCATCCTGGGATGGGGAGTGTTCTGGGTCATAGACGGGTTCAGGAAAAACCAGGGCGCCTGAGCTGCCGTGGCTCCCGCCCCTGGTTTTCTTTCAGCAGATGATTGTTCCATTGAATTCACCCCCGGGCTGCATTATTGTAGAAAAAAAGGAGGAGATCCATGGCGGTGAAAGTCAAGATGTATACACTCAGCACTTGCAGCCACTGCAAGGCCACCAAACAGTTCATGAACGAGAATAAGGTGGAATATGAATACGTCGATGTCGATCTGCTCGACGGGGAAGACCGGAAGAGCGCCATAGAGGAGGTGAAAAAGTTCAACTCCCACCTCAGCTTCCCCACGATCATCATCGGAGAGCGGATTATCGTCGGCTTCCGCGAGGATGAGATCAGAGAGGTGCTCGGCCTGTGACCGCGGACGTGAAAAAGCTCTATGAGATGCTCAGGAAGGTCCAGGAGCCCAAGGGGTATTATTTCAACAAGGACCTGGACGCGGTCTTCGACCTGCTTCAGGCGCTCTTGACCAACAGGGAGCGGTACGGTTATATGTGCTGCCCCTGCAGGCTTGCCTCGGGCGACAGGGAGTGGGATCGCGACATCACCTGTCCATGCATCTACCGCGCCCCCGACGTTGCGGAGTATGGGAGCTGCTACTGCAATCTCTATGTATCGAAGGAGTGGAACGAGGAAAAGATCCCGCACGTATACGTGCCCGAGAGGAGGCCCCTCGACAAGTTCAGGTAGGGCGTGCCCATGGGAGGCAAGGCTCTCGCAAAGGGCGCCTTCGGGCCGGTGAAGAGCGGGATGGCGGGAACGGTCAGGAAAAGAGAAGGGTGAGAATGTCCTGCTCGATATAGGTGAAGCGGATGCCCATGCCGTTCTCGTCGGTTCTCGCCACAAACCCCTGTGCCCACAAGGGCTTGCCGATGAGCTGTCCGGTGTTGAGCCTCAGCGTCACATACGCATCCTTGCAGAGAGAGCACTCGGTCCGGAGGAAGATCCCGCTTCTGCTCACGTTCTCCACGGTTCCTGAGCGGGCATCCGTCATGGTGTCGGTATAGGTGATAGTGACATCCATGGTGCCTGGTACCTTCACCCGGGTATTCTTCCGTCTGTTTCGCATCGCTCGATCACTCCATACCGGATAACCGCCGGGAGACCCATGGCAGCCGGGCGGGCAGGACAGGAAGAAATATCGCTGCACGGCCGGCCTCCCGTTAAACCCGTCATCGTCATTGCAGGCAAGCCTTCAAAAAATAGTATAACCCATAAGCCTCAGAGGATCAAGGAAATGCGCCTGTTGTGTCCGGTCATAATCATATGTGGGATTGAATCCGGGAAATATGGTATGGTACATCAAGAAATTCCCGGAGAACGGCCGCGGTGCGCACCCGATAAGGACCTCCCCGGGGATTGATCCGAAAGGCGAGCGAACGGAACGATTCTATGCCGGCGGAAGATACCCGAAAAAGAAACCCTGCCGATAGAGGACGAGGGCCTTCAGGCAGCCGCCTGGACTTCTCGCATCAGATCTCGCAATATGCGTCCCAGGACAGGCCGAGGCCCGAGTTTCTGTCCGATGTGATGAAGCTCGTCCTTGAGTATTCCGGATGCGACATCGTCCAGGCGTGGTTGCACGACGGCGCGGATGAGCTCAGGTGCGAGGCCTTCTGGCAGGAGGGCGGCTCCAGTGCCTTCACGATCGCCCCGTGCGGTGCGGATGCCGGGCGCACCTACACGGATTTAAGAGAAAGCTGCCCGGATATCGAGGCATTATGCACAGCCGCATTGCAGAGCGATGATTCCGGCAGCGCCTTCACCCGCACCAGATACGGCAGTGTCTGGGTCCATAACCCGCACCGGTTTTTCCCGCCTGAGACGCACTCTGTGTTCACGAAGACACCCGGCGCCGGCCGGGCCTTCCTGTCGGTGGTCCTGGTTCCCCTTCGCTTCGGGAAGGAGCAGATGGGTCTCCTCGTGTTCAAAGACAGAGATGCGGGCTCGTTCGATCCTGAGAGGCTCGAGCATTTCGAAGCCATCGCGGCCAAATTCGAGCTCGCACTGCTCCACCAGTTCTCGCAGGCAAAACTGCATGAACGGGTCAAGGAGCTCACCTGTCTGTATGGCATGGCAAAGACGGCCTCTGATCCCGGCATGCCGTTCGAGCAGAAAATGGCGAACATCGCGGTCCTGCTCCCGCCTGCATGGCAATATCCTTCCCATGCCTGCGCACGGATCGTGATAGACGGGCATGCCTATCAGACCCCTTTCTTTGCCGAAGGGGCGCATAGGCAGGTCGCCGCTGTGAGAGTCAAGGGAAAAATCCGGGGCGCGGTCGAGGTTCACTATCCCGGCCAGGGGCCCTTCCCGCAGGGGAAGCCATTTCTCGACGAGGAACAGAGCCTGATCAACAATGTAGCAGGTCAGATCGCGCAGATGATCGAGCAGAAAGAGGCAGAGGCCGCGCGGTCCGAGCTCCAGGACCAGCTGACCAGGGCGGACCGGCTGGCCGCAATCGGCCAGCTTGCCGCCGGAGTCGCCCACGAGCTCAATGAGCCGCTCAACACTATCCTGGGGTTCGCCCAGCTCATCCAGAAAAATGAAAATATGCCGGAACAGGCGGTGCGTGATGTCCAAAAGATCGTCGAGGCATCGCTGCATGCGCGGACCATCATACGCGAGCTCCTGATATTCGCCCGACAGGCCGCGCCCAGCAGAGGCAGGGTGAACCTGAACAGGATCATAGAAGACGAGCTGAGCCTGTTTGAGTCTCTGTGCTGCAAGTCATGCGTGGAGCTCAGGCGCATACTCGCTCCCGATCTCCCGGAAATCATGGCGAACAAGTCCCAGATGCTCCAGGTCATTTCCAACCTGATGATCAACTCCCTGCAGGCCATGCCCGAAGGCGGCGCCATCACTCTCACCACATCGTTCAGTAACGGCGAGGTATCATTGATCGTAGAAGACACGGGCATCGGCATGAGCGAAGAGGTGAAGAACAACATCTTCCTGCCCTTCTTCACCACCAAGGATGTTGATCAGGGGACCGGCCTGGGGCTTGCGGTAGTGCACGGGATTGTGGCATCACATTCTGGACGGATCGCTGTCGAAAGCGCGCCCGGGAAGGGTGCCAGATTTGTGCTTACCTTCCCGTACAGCACATCAGCCGAGCCGGAGGAGGACCAAGGATGACGGCAGCCCGGAAAAACCGCATACTGGTGGTGGACGACGCACCCACCGCGCTCGACATCCTCGAGCGGAACCTCTCCTCCCGCGGGTACCAGGTACTCACCGCATCGAATGTCGCCGATGCCGTCAAGATGCTTGAACAATCGCCGGTGGATCTGGTCATCACTGATTACAAAATGCCGAAAATCAGCGGCCTGGATCTCGTACGCCACGTCAGGGAAAACTACTTCGACACCGAGGTGATCATGATCACCGGCTATGCATCCGTAAAAGGTGCGGTGGAAGCGGTGAAGATGGGGGCGGAAGAGTACCTTCCCAAGCCCTTCACAGACGAGGAGCTGTTCGCGGCCGTTGAGAGGGCCCTCAACAAGCGGGAGCTCAAGACCATGGTCAAGGGGAGAAAACCCCGGGTCAGGCCCAATTCATACGGCATCATCGGAGAATCGCTTGCCATCCGGAACATGCTCGCACAGATCGAAAAGGCGGCGGCATCCTCGGCCACCGTGCTCGTTCTGGGCGAAAGCGGCACAGGCAAGGAGCTCGTCGCACGTGCAATCCACTACAGCAGCAAGCGGGCCTCGGCCCCCTTTGTTCCGGTCAACTGCGGCGCCATCCCGGAAAAGCTGCTCGAAAGCGAGCTGTTCGGTTACGTGAAGGGGGCGTTTACCGGAGCGACCGAGTCGCGCGCCGGGTTCTTCCAGACCGCGGACGGGGGCACTATCTTTTTAGACGAGATCAACGAGATGAGCCCGGCCATGCAGGTCAAGCTCCTGCGCGTGCTCCAGGACAAGCAGGTGTGCATGGTCGGAGCCCGGAAGACCCAGAAGGTCGATGTCCGGATCGTTGCGTCGAGCAATAAGGACCTGCAGTCCCTGGTGCACAAGGAGCTCTTCCGCGAGGACCTGTTCTTTCGGCTCAATGTCGTATCCATCACAGTCCCGCCCCTGAGAAACCGGCAGGAGGACATTCCTTTGCTGGTCTCGCATTTCGGGGCCAAGTTCGCCCGTGAGCTGGGAAAGCCCGAGCCGGTCTTCCCGGCCGAGACCATGGAGATCTTCATGAACTATGCCTGGCCCGGAAATGTCAGGGAGCTTGAGAACCTTGTCCAGAGGATGGTCATCATGGCCGAGGGGGAAACCGTCACCATACCCGATCTGCCGTCCGTCATGCGGTTCTCCGCCCTCTCCGGGCCGGTCCCGTTCAGGTCCCTGGCAGAGGAAGAGGCCGGCTACATCCGGATGGTCCTGGCAAGCGTGGGAGGAAACAAATCACGTGCCGCCGAGATACTCGGCATCGACCGCAAGACCTTAAGGGAAAAGATCAAGCAGGCCCCCCTCCCTGGAGACAAGCCCTCCGGGAAGTGATGAATATCTCACCAGGTGGGGAAAATCTCCCCACTTTGAGCCGATAGCCCTCTCTATCCGCGAGAACGGCCGCCCGGCACCGCCGCGCTGCCGTAAGCTCGACAAATCCAACAAAAACAAAAACATAGCCACTGAATACAAGGCCCGGACGGTTCGTATATCTCCGGCGTTCCTCTGTGAGGCGAAAGGCATGCTTCTTGCCCCATGACCTGTCACGTGAACAAGAAACAGGGGGTGCGACATGCCCGAACAGTACGAGGGGCTCTGTTCTGCCTGCAAATACTCATCGCGGTGCACCTTGACAAAGTCACCCGGGCAGGGCCAGGGCATTCATTTCTGTGAGGAGTATGAGGCGGGCGGCAGGTCGCATCCCGGCAGGAAGGCCGGGCGCTGCGCCGGGTCCGCAAAGCTCCGGAGCGCGAAAGTGAAGCTCAATGCAACGGGTGCGATCCTGGGCCTGTGCGGCAACTGCGTCAATCGCGATACGTGCCGCTTTCCACGTCCTGAATCGGGCGTGTGGCATTGCGAAGAATACCAGTAAGGGTGCGACACGGGATAGAGGAAGGTCGGCCCTAAGGAGAAAGAGAGAGGCATGGATAAGAAAGGCATTCTTGATATCATTCAACGCAACAGCAAGAATCATGCGGGGATCATCGCCATCCTCGAAGAGATCCAGGAGGAGTGCTCCTATCTCCCCGAGGAGGCCTTGAGGCTGGTGGCAAGAGAGACAGGGCGCCCGCTCGCCGACATCTACGGCGTGGCGACGTTCTACAAGGCCTTCAGCCTGAAGCCCAAGGGCAGGCACTGCATATCGGCCTGCCTCGGCACGGCTTGCCACGTGCGCGGCGCTCAGAAGATCGTGGAGGAGTTCTCGCAGGAGCTCGGGATAAAACCGGGCGAGACCACCCCTGACAACGAGATCACCTTCGAGACGGTCAACTGTCTCGGGGCATGCGCCCTGGGTCCTATCGTGGTTTCCGACGGGCACTACTTCGCGAACGTGACCGCCCGGAAGGTCGGTGAGATCCTCCGGGACACGAGGGAAGGCACCTTCGGTTCTGACAAGGCTGAGGAAGCGCACCCGTTTCTGATAGAGGTGTCCTGTCCCCGGTGCGGCAAGAGCCTCATGGACAGTGAGACCAGTGTCCACGGCCACCCGTCCATACTGATTACGGCTTCGATGAACGGCAAGACCGGATGGGCCAGGATTCCCTCTCTCTATGGGCATTTTTCCAGAACCCACGAGCACGACTTTCCCGCCGACGCCATCGTTCAGCTCTCCTGCCCACACTGTGCTTCGTCTTTCCAGGACGGCTCCCGCTGTGTGGAATGCGGGGCCCCGCTGGCAACGATGAGGCTCGCTGACGGGAGCGGTGTATTTCGCATATGCACCCGCACGGGGTGTGAGGGCCACCTGCTCGACATCGGCAGGGCGGAACTGTAGGGGGCGGACACCATGGAAAAGTTCAATTCGATAAACGGACTTCACGAGTTCCGGTCACGCCTTCTTAAGCAATTCGATCCTAACATCCCTACACTGGTCATATCCGCGGGCACGTGCGGGCAGGCAAGCGGCGCCAACGCCGTTATCCGAGCGGCCAAGCGCGAGCTGCTCCGGAAGGGCCCGGCCTGCGGAGTCCGCCTGCGCATCACGGGCTGCCACGGCTTCTGCGCAATGGAACCCTCGGTGCTCCTCGAGCCTAGGCGCACCTTCTACCCAAAGGTGCGCCCCGACGACATCGCGGACATCATCGATGCGGCCGGGCGGGGTGAGGCTGTCGAGCACCTGCTCTACGTGCATCCCGAAACAGGCACGCGGATCGAGAAGCAGGACGACATGCCCTTCTTCCAGGGGCAGGTAAGGACCATCATCAGCAGGAACGAAAAGATCGACCCCATCCGCATCAACGACTATATCCTCAACGACGGCTATCTCGCCCTTGCCCGGGCTTTTGAAGAGCAGAATCCCGGGCGCGTCGTCGAAGAGGTGACGGCCTCGGGGCTTCGCGGCCGCGGGGGGGCGGGCTTCCCCACCGGGCGGAAATGGGGGCTCTTCGCCTCCCAGCGAAACGCCTCCGGGAAATACCTCATCTGCAACGCCGACGAGGGCGACCCGGGCGCCTACATGGACAGGAGCGTCCTTGAGGGCAACCCGCACAGCATCATCGAGGGAATGACCATAGGCGCCTTTGCCACGGGCGCAACCGAGGGGATCATCTACATTCGAACGGAATATCCGCTTGCGATCAAGCATCTGAAGATCGCACTCGAGCAGGCGAGAGAGATGGGCCTGCTCGGAAAGAACATCCTCGGGACCGGCTTCTCCTTCGACATATCGATCGTCAAGGGCGCAGGCGCCTTTGTCTGTGGAGAAGAAACTGCCCTGATCAGGTCCATCGAGGGGCACATGGGCGAGCCCAGACAGAGGCCCCCGTTCCCCATCGTCAAAGGACTCTACGGCAGGCCCACGATGATCAACAACGTGGAAACCTGGGCGAACATACCGATCATCGTTGCTCAAGGCTCCCGGCAGTACGCGGAGACGGGTGCGGAAGGCAACACCGGCACGAAGATCTTCAGCCTGGTGGGCAAGATCAGGAACACCGGCCTCGTTGAGGTGCCCATGGGCATGACCTTGAATCAGGTCGTGCGGGACATCGGCGGCGGAGTGCAGGGGAAGAGGAAGATCAAGGCCGTACAGACCGGCGGACCGGCCGGCGGCTGCATCCCGGCATCGAGGTTCGACCTGCCCATCACGTACGAGAGCCTCAAGGCCGCGGGCTCCATCATGGGCTCGGGCGGCATGATCGTCATGGACGACTCTACGTGCATGATCGATGTGGCCAGGTATTTCATGGCCTTCCTGAAAGACGAGTCGTGCGGAAAGTGCTTTACCTGCCGCAAGGGCACGCAGCGGCTGCATGAGCTCCTCGAGGACATCATCAACGGCAGAGGCACGCCCGAACATCTGGATCTGCTTGAGGAGCTCGGGGAGACGGTCAGGGACACTACCATGTGCGCCCTCGGCCAGTCGGCCGCCAACCCGGTCCTGAGCACGCTCAGGTACTTCCGTGAAGAGTACGAGCGCCACATCGAAGACAAGCGCTGCGATGCATTCGTCTGCAAGCAGCTCACCGGGGCCCCCTGCCAGGCCGCGTGCCCCGTGGATACGGAGCCGTGGAGATACATCGCCCTCATAGAAAAGGGCGATTACGAGGAGGCATACCGGGTCATCCGCTCCGCCAATCCCTTCCCGGCAGTGAGCGCCAGGGTGTGCGACCGCAAATGCGAAAGCCGCTGCAGCCTGGGCGCGGGCGGAGGAGAGGGGGTCGCCATCCGGGCGCTCAAGCGGTTTGTCACCGACCGGGTCGATCCTTCGGTTTACCGGCCGGAAGCGGCTCAGGGCAAGGGCAGGAAGGTGGCGGTCATCGGGGCCGGACCGGCCGGAATCACGGCGGCGCACCAGCTCTCCCTGCTCGGTTACCGGGTCACGATCTTCGAGGCGGAAAACATCCCAGGCGGCATGCTCACGTGCTTCCTGCCGGCCTACCGGCTGCCCAGGGACATCGTCGAGAAGGAAATAGAGACCCTCATGAACAAAAACATCTCGATCGAATACGGCCGCGCCCTGGGGAGGGACATGACCATACCGGATCTCATGTCCGATGGATTTGATGCAGTGTTCCTGGCCATGGGGGCGCACGAGAGCTGGCGCCTGGGCCTGGAGAACGAGGAAGTGGAAGGGATCTTCCCCTCCATTGAGTTCCTGAAGGAATTCAACATGAGAGGAAACGAGCTCGCGCGCGGGCACGTAGGGATAGTCGGCGGCGGAAACTCGGCCGTGGACGCCGCGCGGGTCGCGCTGCGGCAGAAGGAGGTAACCGGGGTGACCCTGTTCTACCGCCGCACCCGTGACGAGATGCCCGCGTATGAAGAAGAGATCGAGGCTGCGCTCGAAGAGGGAGTCAGGATCGAGACCCTCATCTCGCCCGTGAAGATCCACGTGCGGCAGGAGGAGATCGAGGCGGCCATCCGGGAAGGTGTCGAGCTGGAAACCCTTGTCTCGCCCATAAAGATCCATGCCAGAGAGGGCCGTCTCACCGGCATCGAATGCGTAAGGAACCGCCTGGGCGAGGTCGATGCCACCGGCAGGCGCACCCCGGTGCCGATACCGGGGAGCGAATTCCGAGTGGACCTGGACACGCTCATCGTGGCCATCGGCGAAAGACCCTCGAGCAGGGCACTGGCATCCATGGGGCTCGAGCTCGACAAGGGCGGCAGGGTGAAGGCCGACAGGAAGACCCTTGAAACGAGCATAAAGGGGGTTTTCGCGGGCGGCGATCTCGTGACCGGGCCCAACACCGTCATCGACGCCGTGGCATCCGGCAAGAAGGCCGCGCTGGTCATCGACCGGTACCTGAGCGGACAGCCGCTCGTCGAGCCGGCAAAACCCAAGCTGCCGGAGGTGTACATCGAGCCCGCGGTGCACGAGGAGTCCGGCGAAACGCCGCCGCGCGCCGTTCCGGTCTCGCTGCCTCCTTCCGAGCGGGTGAAGAACTTCCGCGAGGTGGAATCGGCCCTGACCGAGGGGCAGGCGAGGACGGAATCCAGGCGCTGCCTTAGGTGCGATCTCGCGTTCACCATGGAGAAACCGGCAGGCGCTGCAATGGGAGGAGTACGACATGATTAATCTCACGATCAACGGGCTGGCCGTGTCTGTGGAAGATGGATCGACCATCCTCGAGGCGGCGCGGTTTCTGGGCTTTCCCATCCCGACGCTCTGTCATCACGAGGGCCTGTCCCCCTACGGGGCATGCAGGCTCTGCGTCGTGGAGATCGGTGAAGGTCCGGGCGCCAGGCTCGTCTCGTCATGCACCTATCCCGTCGAAGAGGGGCTCAAGGTCCGGACCGCCTCCGAGCGGGTCGTGCGGGCCAGGAGGATGATCATCGAGTTGCTGCTGGCCTCGTGTCCTCAGTCAAAGGTCATCCAGGACCTTGCCTCGGCGCACGGAGTCCGGACGCAGCGCTTCAGGCAGGAGTACGACGACTGCATCCTCTGCGGGCTGTGCGTGAGGATGTGCTCCGAGCAGATGATGGCGGGCGCCATCGGATTTCGCGGCCGCGGCGAAGAGCGCAGCATCGGCACCCCCTTCGACGTGCAGTCTGACGTGTGCAGGTTCTGCGGCGGCTGCATGTACGTCTGCCCGGCCTGCCAGCTCAGGTGTACATACAACCAGCCGGAGAAGGCCGTCTGCAACGCGTGCGCAAACCTGGCGCCGCCCTGCATCCAGAAGGAAAAGTATGGCGACATGATGTGCTACATGAACCCGTGTGTTGCCTGTGAAATAAAATAAGACGAGATAAAGGAGAGGAAGTATATGGTGATCTCGAAGGTGAATGCTTCAGCTGCCACGCTTACCAAGAACAGAACAGAAGGCTCGGTCGTGCCGACCTCCGGCATGTGCGTGACCTGTGTTGACGGCTGCATCGGGATGTGCGAAATCGGAAAGTCCGCCTACCGGGGGCACGAGGTGATCTACCCGCAGCCGTTCGGCGTGATAACCACGGCGGCCGAGAAGCGCTTTCCTGTGGACTACTCCCATTTCAACATCATGGGGACCTGTGTGGGCGCTCACGGGATCGAGGCCGACAGCGATAAGGCGATCTTCCCGAACGTTGACCTCACCGTCAGGTTCGGACACGATAAAGGCATCAAGTTCCGCCGCCCCTGGATCATCCCGGGCATCGGCTCTACGGCCATTGCCAAGAACAACTGGGAAGGCCTTGCCATCGGCTCGGCCCTCATGGGCACCGGACTCACCATCGGCGAGAACGTGGTGGGCATGGACCCGGGAGCCGTTTTCAAGGACGGCCGGGTCGTCGACACCGTGGATCTCAAGCGCAGGGTCGAGCTCTACCGCAGATACCAGCGCGACGGTTACGGGACGATCGTGGTCCAGGCCAATATCGAAGACACGCGCCTGGGCGGCCAGGAATACGCGATCGAGAAGCTCGGTGTTGAATGTGTGGAGCTCAAATGGGGCCAGGGCGCCAAGGACATCGGCGGGGAGGTGAAGATTCCGGATCTCAAAAAGGCCCAGATGTTGAGCCAGCGCGGCTACATCGTGTTGCCCGACCCCTTTGACGAGGAGGTGATCAAGGCCTTCGAGCGAGGCGCATTCAAGGAGTTCGAGCGCCATTCCCGCGTGGGCATGATAACGGAAGAGTCCTTTGCCAAGAGGATCGAGGAGCTCCGCGCAGCCGGCGCGAAGTACATCTTCCTCAAGACCGGGGCATACCGGCCTGCCGACCTCGCCCGGGCGATTTCTTTTGCCTCCAAGTACCGGCTCGACCTGCTCACGGTCGACGGCGCGGGAGGCGGGACCGGGATGAGCCCCTGGAGGATGATGAACGAGTGGGGCGTGCCGCCGGTAGAGCTGCACTCGCTGCTCTATCAGTACGCATCGCACCTGGCGGGCAAGGGTGCATACCTGCCCGCGATCACAGTGGCCGGAGGTTTCGCCTTCGAGGACCAGATCTTCAAGGGCCTGGCCATGGGTGCGCCCTTTGTGAAGCTCGTCGGCATGGCCCGCGGGCCCATCGCGGCGGCCATGGTGGGCAAGACCATCGGCCGCACCATCGACGCCATGCAGGTGCCCGTGTACATCGAGCGCTTCGGCAACTCCAAGGATGAGATCTTCGTCACGGCATCCGAACTGCGCCGCGAGCTCGGAGAAGAGGAGTTCGAGAAGCTGCCCACCGGGGCCCTCGGCCTCTACACCTACTTCGAGCGGCTTACCCAGGGATTGCGCCAGATCATGGCAGGCAGCAGAAAGTTCGCGCTTGAGCACATCTCTAGGAACGACATAGCCGCTCTCACTCCGGATGCTGCACGGGTGAGCGGTATTACGTATATCATGGATGTAGACAAAGAAGAGGCATTCAATCTCCTTTAGATCGTGAATACATGACGTATCCCGGGGGTATTGGCGTGCCCCCGGGAGCATTTTTTCAAGACAAGAAAATTCTGAGGAAATAAGACCCTGCGAAAAAGGGCAGGGGAATGCCTTTATACCCTCACCACAAAGCAGGTGATGAACCGGGGGTCGAGCTCTTCGATGCGGGAGATGCCCGAGAGCTCGTCTTCGAACCGGTTCAGCAGGAGCCCGGCGGCATCTTCGATGGACTGACGTTCGATTTCGGGGGCAAGTGATGCGAGAAAATCCTGAAGGCTGCGGCCGAACTCCGGCACGAAAACCCGCCTGCCCCTTTCATCGAGGCGGGTCACCGATTGGATGAACTCCACCAGCTCGTCCCTTCCCAGGGGCCTGAACCAGGTCCTTTTCTCCAGGAAGTTGACCGCGAGCACCGTGAGGATGAAGGTCTCCATATCGATGGCCGGGCCCGTGTTCGTGCCCGAGAGTGAATCCCTGCTCTCCCGCCACTTAAGCGCGTCCATGATCGTTGCCAGGGTGGAGATCATGTCCACGGTGTGTGTGACCTCTTCGAGGTCCTCTAGGGAGGAGAACTCACGGTCTTTGAACAGGGGGCGTTTTTTCAGCAGTCCTTCGGCGCAGAGGCTTAAATTTTCAGGGACCATGGCGAGGTCCACGGACCTCAAAGTCTTTTTGAGCCGGAGCTGCTGATCCAGGATCGCATTGTATCCCAGAGAGAAGAGGGTCTCCGCGTTCATGGTGTCCAGGATCTCTCCAGCGCTTCTGCCGCCGCTCTTCATGGCAACGGCAAGGCCGAGCGAGGAGATCGCGCTTGCCTTATCGATACTGCTCTTGAGCTCCTCAACCTCGTTCAAGGGGCGGTAATCGGCCATGACGATCTTGTTGGAAAGATAGATCATCTCAACCATGAAGCGCTCCTGGGTCTCCCGGGACGTCTGTGCCAGGGAGGATGCGATGAGATCCGTGTTCCGGGAGAGGTGGTCCAGATACACTGCCGGAAGAATGCTTCGGCCCTTGTCCATGTGGGGGACCTTCTCCTTTGACAGGCCCTGGTTCAGCAGGTTCTTTGAGTGCACCCGGCGGTAGATGCTCATCGCCTCGTCAGGGGGAGGGAAGCCCAGCTCCATGAGCCTCAAGGACCGCTTCTCGTAGATATTCTCCTCGATATAGGACTTCAGCTCCCAGATCACCCCTTCCATGATCGAGTAGTAGGTGTCCTGGTAATGCGTGAAGATAAGGCTCAGCATGTCCTTCAAGAGCTGGGTCTTCTCGTCCTCGATCTTGATGAGGAAGAAATAGTTGTCGTCCAGGCTTTCATATCCGGCATCCAGGAGGTCCGGGATGCGCTCGTCTGTGGGCACCACCTGCACCACATCGATATAGGACTGGTACAGGAGGATCAGGATGTCCAGGTCGAGCGCTTCGAGCGCAATCTGCAGGGAATCAACCGATGCGTTGTAGATCTCCCAGAGCCAGTCCAGGAGGGCACTCACCGAGAGGGTGTCCTTGTCCCAGCAATCCATGTCGATGATATGGGAGATCGTCTCGGGGGTGACGTACTGGAGCAGGATCTGACTGTCGGTGCCCCATGAGTCTTTGATGAGCATGAAGGTTTCCTGCGGTGAGAGCCGCTCCAGTATCTGCCGGGTAAAGGGCGAGTCGATGATGGCGCGGGCGCGGTCTGCGGACGTGGTCGCCAGCACTCTGCTCAGCTCGCTTTTCAGTGTCAGTTTGGTGTTCATGGTCCTTGGTTAACACACTCCCAAGGAGCTGATCAATACAGCACTCTATTCTTCTCCGACCACGATCCGGCCGGCCTTGGTGCGAATCTTCAGCGAAAGCGAATCGACCAGGGAGTATGCGCAGGGAATGACGAAGAGTGTCAGGGCCATGGCAAAGAGCAGGCCGAAGGCAACGGCCACCGCCATGGGGGAGCGCATCTCGGCACCCTGGGAGGTCGAGAATGCCATGGGGAGCATGCCGGCGATAGTGGTGAGGGAGGTGATGAGGATGGGGCGCAGCCTCACCGTCGCGCCCTGTATCACGGCCTGGGAGCGTTCCATGCCCGCCTTTCTCAGGCGGTTGATGTAGTCGATCATGACGATCCCGTTGTTTACCACGATCCCCATGAGGATGATGAGCCCCATGAAGGCCGGGACCGAGAGCGCCTTGCCCGTTGCCATGAGTCCGAACACCACCCCGATGTAGGCCAGAGGCAGGGTGAACATGACGATGAACGGCTGGGAGAGCGACTCGAACTGGGCGGCCATGACCATGTAGATGAGGATGATGGCCACGATGAACGCCTTGCCGAGCTCCTGAAAAGAGGTCTGCATGTCCTCGAAGGTGCCCCCCAACTCGTAGAAGTAATCCTCGGGCATGCTGAGCTCCTGCATGACCTGCTCGACATCGCGCATGATGCTTCCCAGGTCGCGTCCCAGCGTGGAGCCCGAGATGGTGACCACGCGGTTCTGATCCTTGCGGTTGATGGTGATGGGCCCTACACTCTCTTCCAGAGAAGCCACCTGGGACAGCGGCACGCTGAACCCGAAAGGAGATGTAACGGGTATCCGTAACAGGTCGTCGAGCGTCGAGCGGTAGGCCTCCTGAAAGCGTACCCGGATGTCGTATTCCTCGCCCGCATCGTGGAAGCGGCTGACCACCTTGCCCAGCATTGCGGTCTCCACGGTTGCCGCCACCTGGGCCACGCTCAGGCCCATCTTGGCCGCCTTGTCCCGGTCAATGCTTACATGGAGCTCGGGCTTGCTCTGCTTAAGCGACTTGTCCAGATCCGTGAGCCCTTCTATGGCCGATAGTCTGAGCATGGCGGCGCCGGCGATCTCGTCGAGCTTCTCCAGGCTCGATCCGTAGATATGGATCTCAACCGGCTTGCCGCCTCCGAAGAGCGATCCTGAGATGTCCTCGAACAGGTATTCGACGTCCTGGAGCACGGGCAGTTCCCGCCGGATCTCTTCGACGATCATTTCGGCGGACTTGTCGCGGTCTTCAATTTCCGTGAAACGGGCGAAGATCCGCGCCTTGTTCACCCCTGCAGTCATCTGGCCCTGTGCAGCCGCATACTTGGCGTCGACCGTGACACCCACCATGCTCCCGCAGGTGATGACCTCGGGCCGTTTCAGAAAGATGTCCTCGACCTGCCGGGCGATGTGGTCGGTCTCGGAGAGGACCATGCCCTCGGGCAGTGTGATATTGACCATAGCCAGCGGGATGTCCTGCTTGGGCATGAATTCGGTGCCCAGAAACGAGGTGCATGCGAGGGCCGCGACGAACAGGAGAAATGCAGCCCCCAAGGTGAGCCTGCGCCGGTTCACGACCTTCTCCAGCAGGGAGGCATACCGGGTGCGCATCCAGCCGGTCCATCCCCCGGATTCGATCCGCCTGTACACGCTCTTTTCCTTCTTGAAGATGGTCGCAGCGATCGCCGGGATGATGGTCACGGCGATGAACAGGGAAGCGAGCAGCGATATGCATACGGTGAGCGAGAGCGGGCGGGCCAGCTTGCCGGCGATGCTCTGGGAGAGGCTCATGGGCAGGAAGACCGCCACCGTAGTGAGCGTGCTCGCTGTGATGGCCAGGCCGACCTCCGAGGCGCCTCTGACCGCTGATTCATGCCGTGAGGCGCCTTCTTCCAGATGGCGGAAGGTGTTCTCGATCACCACCACCGCGTTGTCCACCAGCAGGCCGACGCCAAGCGCAATGCCCCCCAAGGTCATGATGTTGAAGGTGTATCCCAAAGTCTTCATCCCGATAAAGGTGGCGATGACCGACAGGGGAATGGCCAGTGCGATCGTGATCGTGGGTCTGATCGCGCGCAGGAAGAGGAAGATGACTCCCATGGCGATCAGCCCTCCGATCAGCGCGTTGGTGCCGGTGGCCGTGATAGACCGCCTGATCATCTTGCCCTGATCGAGGATGAGGTGCAGGGAGACATCCTCGGGCATGATTTTCTCGATTCGGGCGAGCTCGGCCTTGACCCTCTCGGTCGCCTTCAGGGTGTTCACTCCCGACTGCTTCATGACCGCGATGATGACCGAGGGCTGGGAGTTGGTGCGCTCGAAGCCCCGAGTCTCCTTGAAGGAGTCCCGCACTTCGGCTACGTCGGAGATCCTCACCGGTCTGCCATCGGGGCTCATCGAGATGATGGTGGAACGAGCCTGTTCTATATCGCCGTAGTACCCGGTCGTCCGGATCAGATACTCCTTTTTCCATGATTCCACGTGCCCGCCCGAGACGTTCAGGTTTCCGGCCCTGATGCCCGCGATCACCTGATCGAGTGTGACGCCGGTATTTTTCAGCTTCTGAGGATCGACCAGGACCTGGATCTCCCGCTCCTTGCCGCCGAAGATGAATACCGAGGCGATCCCCTCCAGACGTTCGATCCGGGGTTTCACGACATCGTCGATGAACTCGCGCAGCCGTCTGGTGTTTTCCATGCCGATGACGCCGTACTCAAGGATGGGCATATCCGCGGTATTGAACTTGAGCACCATGGGCGTGTCCGCGTCCTCGGGCAGGAAATCCGTGATCCAGCTGATCTTCTCGCGCACGTCCTGCGCCGCGAAGTCCAGGTTCGTACCCCACTCAAACTCGCAGTAGACACTGGAGATTCCCTCCACGGTCATGGAGGTCACCTCCTTGATTCCCTCGACCGTGCTCACGGACTCCTCAATGGGCTTGGTGATGAGCGTCTCGATCTCTTCGGAGCCCACGCCCTCGTAGGCGGTCACCACCGAGACATATGGGAACTCCAGCTCGGGCAGGAGATCGAGCCCCAGGTCGGAAAACGAGACGAGCCCGAAGAGGGTGATGATCAGGACGAGCATGGTGATGGTGATCCGGCGTTTGACGGAAAACTGGGGAAGATTCATGGGTTAGCTCTCCGGGGAGTCTCCCCCGTGTGCGATCCGTACCTTGGCTCCCGGCTTGAGACCGGCAAGCCCGCGGAGAACCACCAGATCGCTCTCAAAGAGGCCGCTGGTCACCTCGTAGAGGTCGTCTCCCTCGATTCCCAGGGTGAGAGGGCATCTCTCGACAATGTCGTCTCTGACCCGGTAGGCGATATAGGAATCTTCCCCGCGGATGAGTGCATCTTTGGGAACGGCCACGACACTGTCGCGGACCATCTGGACGACCCGGCAGCGCGCGGTCATGCCCGATCTGAGCTTCAGTCCGGGATTCTCGAGGGTGATCGTGACCGTGAAGGTGCGGCTTGCGGGATCGATGGTGGGATAGATCTTTGTGATGGTGCCTTCAAAGGACTGCCCCGGCACAGCATCGACCGTGATCGTGCCTGAGTTGCCTGTCCGGATCGAGCTGTAGATCTCCTCCGGAAGGTCGACCTCCACCTTGACCGTGCTCATATCCATCATGACAAAGGTCTGCATCTGGGGGCCTGTCAGCTCTCCCTCGTTGGCGGTCACCGCAGTGACCACGCCGGAGAAGGGTGCCTCCAGGCGGCACTCGCGCAGGTTCCTCTTCGCGGCTTCAAGGGCCGTGACCGCCTGGTCATACTGGAACCGGGCAAGATCCCGGGCCGTAACGGCATCCTGCATGTTCTGCTCGGTTACGGCCGTTGCCCGGTAGAGACCCTCCATGCGGGTCAGGTCGCGCTCGGCCCGCTCGAGGGAAGCCTTTGCCTGGTCGAGCTGAGACTGGGCGTGTTCCAGGGCCCGTTCATAATCGAAGGGATCGATGAGCATGAGCAGGCCGCCCTTTTTGACAAAGTCACCCTCGTCCACGGGGATGTCCTTGATCCTGCCGGACACCTTGGGTCCGATCCGGGACATCTCCCGGGGGGAAATACTGCCTACTGCGGCATAGGTTCGGTACACCGGGCGCCTGGATATTTGTGCGACCATGACCTCGGGCACCCGGGCCAGGACCTGCTCTTCGGCAGCCGCCGACCCTCCCTGCTCGTTCCCGCACGAGGAAAGCCCCAGCAGGAGAAGGAAGACAACGGCGCACAGAGCAGGGAAACGTTTTTTCACCGGCAACCTCCTAGAGGGTCCCCATAGCGGATTTGAGCGAGGCCAGCGAGGTGGCATAATCGGCCCGTGCCGATATATAGTTCCTTCTCGCCTGGCCGAGCAGCGCCTCGGCATCCAGGACATCGGTGGTGGTTGCGACCTGGAGGTTATAGCGGTCTTTCTGGATTCTCAGATTTTCCTGGGCCTGGTCGATGGCCTGGATGGCCACCTCGGTCCTGGCCTTGGCCTCCTGCGCGGAGAGATAGGAATTCTTGACCTCCAGCAGGACCTGGTCTTTGAGGCTCTGCATGAGGAAGCCCAGCCTGCTCCTGATGGATTTCAGCCGGGAGACCTCGAAATAGCTCGATCCTCCCTGGAAGATGTTCCATGTAAGCCCCACCCCCACAGTCCATGCCTTGTCTTCATCGACATCAGGGTCTTCGCCGAGCCTTTCGTACTCATAGGTGGCGGCGACATTCGGAAGGTACCCGGCCCGGGCGATCCAGACCCCTTTATCGGCGTTTTCGATCTGCAGCCGGGTGATCCTGATCTCCTGGCGCTGGTCAAGGGCGATTTCGTAGGATTCATCCAGCGTCTTCTCGAGCTCGGCCATGGGTATCTCTTCTTCGATAACCACCGGCGTGGAAATGCTTCTGCCCAGAAGCGTGTTGAACCGCGACTCCAGGAGCCTCACGGCGTTCTCCGCGGTGATGACGTTCTGCAGGCTCTCGGCATGCCTCACCTGTGCCTCCAGAAGGTCGTTCTTCGGGATCATGCCCTGGTTGTAAAAGGCCTGCGCCACATCGAGGTGCGCCTTGATCGACGCGGAGGAGCTCCGGGCCACATCCAGGATCTCCCGGGCCTCGATGATCCCGTAATAGGCTTCGATCACCTGCAGTTTCAGATCCCGGGCCTCCTGCTCCCTGTCCAGCCCTGCAACCCGGTAATTGTTGGCCGCGATCCGATAGGCATTATACAGAGCGCCTCCGGCGAAGAGGGGCTGGGTCACCTCTACGGAAAAGCGGTAGTTGTCTTTAGTGCCGACCGGGAACGTGCCCATATTGGGGAGGGTGAATGTCGGCTCCTCATCGAAGCGCGCATACGAGTAGTTGAGGTCAACGGAAAAGAGCATGTCGGAGAGGCTCGTTCTTTTTTCCATGAGGCTTGCATACACCTGCTTATCCTGCGCCCTGATGAGCGGGTTGTTGTCCAGGGCCAGGGTGATGGACTCCTCCAGTGTCAGGTGGTCCTGTGCCCCGAGGAAGGTCCCTCCCAGAAAGACCATGCCGGTCACGAGAATCACGATTTTCCTAATCACAATAATCCTCCCTTAATATAAGCTGTAAAATCCTGGACAGGTATGCGGTCGGCCTCGTGCCGAGCAGACCCAGATGGAAGTTGTCGCCGATTGCGTGCAGCATTCCGGGAATGGTCAGTGACATGAGCTCAGGGTCGAATCGCTGGCCTTCTTCATTTGCACGGGTGAATATCTCCTGGATGAACCGGATCTCCTGCATGCGGATCTCCCGGAAGCGTTCGAATATTCTGGATACCACCTCGGGGATCTGGGAATAGAAGATCTCGTAGATGAGGCGGTGGAACTCGGGATGCTCCTCGATCCAGGAGAGGTAGTAGTGGATGTACGCCTCCAGCTGCTCTTTCCACGGGAGACTCTCGGACATGATCCGGCCGACGCCGGCTACATAGCGGTCGATCCCTCTGGCGATGACCTCGCTGATGAGCTCCTGCTTGCCCGGAAAAAACTGGTAGATGGTGCCCACGCCGAACTCGGCCTTTGCGGCGATCTCCGCCATGGAGGCGTTGACATACCCTACGGACTCGAAGATCTCCTGTGCCGCATCGAGAATGGCCTCTCTGCGGTATGCCATCTCGCGTTCCTTCCTGCCTGAAAGGGCCGAATCGCCGTTCACATTCTGAACCATGATTCAAAATTAGAATATTCGTTCATAGAAAGTCAAGGATATTCCCAGGCGGGCTCAGGCGGCGAATAACGAACCTCCTGAAAGAAAGAGAGATACCTGGAAAGATCGGGCCGGAGGAGTTTGTCCGGCCGATGCCGTGCATTCCGCGAAGGCCTGCGAGCGTTTTTTATTCCAGAGAATGGAATACGAGGCCCGAAGGAACCTGCGGATAGAAGAGCACAGAGTTCCGGGGGAGCCTGACCCCGGCTTCCGAGATCTCCATGATGGTCTCGATCCCGATGGGATTGTGAAGAAAGGCGATATCCGCCTTTCCCTTGGACACCAGGTTGAGCGCCTCATCGGCGGAGCCGGTGTAGAGGATGCGCCCGCCCGCATCGGCGTGACTGATCCCGAGAACCGGCTGGAGAACGCTCTCGTGGAGAATGGCAAGCGCCATGTCCTTGAGCCGGGGATGAAGGAGTGCAGGCAGGAAGCGCTCGAAGTCTGCATCCTGCGAGAGCTCCAGGAGATAGTATCTGGGAATGCCCTTTACGAACAGGCCAAGGTGCCCCTTTCCGCCCTTGTTCAGTGCGGACAGGAAAGTTTTGCGGTTGTCGTAGGGGATCATGTTGAAGAGTTCCTTGATCCGGTATTCGAGGTCCACGAGGCCCACGCCCATGCTGTCGGGTATGACCCTGTGGAGCGGGAGGATGGTGAGACCCTCTTCCTGGTTCACCAGATACATCTGGACATAATCGAAGCCCTGGCTGCCGTCGTTCTTGCCGGTGGAGGCCCGCATGCGGTCGCGGTACACGCGGGCGGTCTCGAAGCGGTGCTGGCCGTCGGCAATGAGCACCTTCCGGTTCTGCATGAGGCGGACGAATGTATCGATCGCCTCCTTCTCATGGACGATCCAGAGCCGGTGGGTCTCGTGCTGGGTGTCGAATTCCAGTGAAGGCTTGCCGAGGGAAGGCCGGATCTTCGACTCGACGACCTTCTTGGGGTCAAAGTAGACGCCGAAGATCGAGCTCAGATTTGTGTTGACCTCATTCAGGAGACGCAGGCGGTCGAGCTTCGGGGCCTTGCTGGTGTGCTCGTAGAACCGGAAAGGATCCTTGTCGCCGTCGTCCATCCGTACGGACGCGATGACGCCCCGTCTCGTGAGGGTATGCTCCCCCAGGCAGTAGGTGTGCTCGTGATAATAGAGGGCAGGCTTTTCATCCTGAATGAGGACCGACTCCTCTTTCCACTGCCTCAGGAAATCCCGCGCCCGGGTATAGCGGTTGTTTTCCCTGGTATCCTTGGGCTGCTGCCTGCCGAGAACCAGCCTGACGGCATTGTAGGGCGAGAGTGCATAGAGCTCGTCGACTTCCGGCAGACCCATGGCATCGTACGGGGGGCAGATAACCTTGCCAAGGTCTACCTTCACGGGGTTGTACCGTATTCCCCTAAAGGGCTGTACCCTGGGCATTCACCTTCTCCTTTCGTGCGGATACGTATGGGAGCACATACAGAGTGTGCGTATATATGGAGTAATGAAAAAATTCAACTCAAACTTGTCTATGGTGCTTACTTTTTCATGTGATCCCTGTAATTTTTCCCGATGTTCCGGATAAGACGCAGAGCCCGGGGGGGGAGCCACCAGGAGCTCAACCGTGTGCCCAGCGAGAGCATCCGCTTTTCCCGCTCATCGAGCAGCCCGGGCTGGAGCTTGTGCTTGACCTTGGCGAAGCCCATCCAGTCGATGGCCTCGAAAACCTTGCGGGGCGGCACGTTCCAGGGAAAGTACAGGCAGGTGGCGAAATCCACGAGATAGGGCCTGCCCTGCTCGTCGATCCCGTAGTTCCTCCGGTTTCTCAGGTCGAGATGAATGACGCCCCGCTGGTGCATGGCGGCGATGAGCCGCTTGAGGGAATCGAAGTACGGGGCGCCGGGTATATGGCTGGCCTCCTTGAGATTGCCACCCCCCATAAACCGGGTGACAAGGGTGAGCCGGTCTGGACACGGCATCGGATCGGGTATGCCCGGCAGGCCGGCGAGCCGGGAGTAGATGAAGCGCTCCCATGCGATCAGGAAAAACCCCATGATGCGGACAGGGAGCACGGCCTGAGAATAACTCTTTTGCACCACAGCGCATCCGTCCCTGGTGATCAGCTGGACCCGGGGCCCGTATCTGCGGTATTTCTTCAGGTCCTGGTGCGTCATCGAGCCTCGCTTTTACATCTTGCGGATCACGGTGCCGCCTGATAGTCGCCGATCTTGAAGCAGGAAAATGGAATGGGGGACGACGCGTCCTTGACGACGGCCATACCGTCGAGATGCTCCCGCGACTTGTCAATGGACCCTTTCAGGCTCAAACTCGGGCCGCTGAATTCCAGGCTGCCATCCTGACCTATGGTCACAGTCATGGCGACCTCGATGTCCTCCGTGCGTCCCGTGACCGCGCCCCTTTCATCGATCATGAGCTCCAAGGTTCTGGTGACGCTCGGATAGTAGAGGTAGAGAACCCATTGGCCCATGAGCATGTCCTGCGTAAAGGCATCTTGAGGAATCTCAGTTATCTCTACGGTTTTCTTGCTCCGGGTAAGGGGCAGGATCGCCCAGTCGCTCTCGAAGACACCCCAGAGGAGGTGGACTAGGGGAAGAACGACAAAAATGCTGACCACGAGGATGATGATAAGCTTTTTCATTTTGTTCCCTCGAAAAACATGGTGCCGGGACTTATCTTCGATTATAGGTGATGTATCACCAGCGGGTGAAATATGCAAGGATAGTTGGCTTCTCCGGCAGAACGAACGATGAAGATACAGGGAACGGTTCACTGGAACCCCAAAGGGTTTGCCTTTGTTGTGCCTGACAAAGGCCGCGATGATGTATTCATTCCACCCGAGGGCCTCATGGGGGCCATGGATGGAGACCTGGTGGAGGTCTGGGCCTACCGGGAAAAGAAGGGTTTGAGAGGAGAGGTCCTCTCCATCCTCAGGCGGAACCCGACCACGGTGAGCGGCACCTATCGCAGCAGGAAGAAGTGGGGGGTGATCACCCCGTTCAAGCCGTTTCCCTACACCATCGTAGTGCCCCATGAGCGAAAAGGATCAATCAGGGACGGCGATGTGGTGACCGCGGTGGTGGAGAGCCCGCAGGGTGTCAGGAAGACCCGGTCGGTCACCGCCCGGATCGAGCGGCTTCTGGACATCCCCGAGGACACCGGTGACGATCTGAGGTTCATTGCCGTGAAGTACGGCCTGCCCTGGCGTTTTTCCGAAGAGGCGGAACAGGAGGCGCTGAAAGTATCCAAGGTCTCCATTCCCGCCGAACTCGCGCGGCGCAGAGACCTGCGCGAAAGGATTCTCTTCACCATCGACGGGGCTACGGCAAAGGACTTCGACGATGCTGTAGGAATCGAGCAGCTCCCCGACGGCACCTTTCTCATGACCGTTGCCATTGCGGACGTGGCCCACGTGGTCAAGCGGGACACCCTGTTGGACGAGGAGGCCAGGAACCGCGGCTTCAGCGTGTACTTCCCCGAGGCGGCCATCCCCATGCTGCCCGAGGTCCTCTCCAACGGGATCATGAGCCTCAAACCCGGGGAGGAGCGGCTCGCCATGGCCGTGGAGATCCATCTGGGACCGCGGGGCCGTCTGCTGGGCTTTGACTGTTTCGAGGCGGTCATCCGGTCCCGGGCCAGGCTCGTGTACGAGGAGCTCAACCCCTTCATCGAGAGGGGATGCCCTCCTGATTATCTGGACACGGATGTGGCTTCCCGGGTCATGGAGCTCCACCGGATGGCCGGACACCTCTACCGCAACCGGATGAGGAGGGGGGCCCTCGATTTCGATATCTCCGAGGTGGGCATCACCATCGGCCACGACGGGGACGTGGACCGTATCTACCGCTACCGGCGAGGGCCTGCCGAGAGGCTCATCGAAGAATCCATGCTCCTGGCGAACCATGCGGTGTGCATGTATCTTGAAAGGCGCTCCATGCCGGTGCTCTACCGGGTCCATGAAAAGCCGAAGGCAGAGGACCTCCTGGCCCTCATGGAGACCCTCAAGGAGATCGGTCTGCCCAAAGAGGAGTTCGAGAGCCTGAAGCAGGCTATCCGCAGGGACAAGAATCTCTCCCGGGCGCTCCAGCGCATCTCCGCCCTCTACCAGTCGACCCCGCTCCACAACTTCGTGAACCAGCACATCCTCCGGGCCCTCACCCGGGCGAGGTACTGGTTCGAGGACCTCGGCCACTTCGGGCTTGCCAGCACCTCATACACCCACTTCACCTCGCCCATCAGGAGGTACTCAGACCTCGTCGTGCACCGGCTGTTGAAGATGGCGCTCAAAGGCCGGGAAATGACCCAGAAGGAGTTGAAGAAGCTCAAGGGCTACCTGAAGCACATCGGGACCGAGATCTCGGAGCGGGAGAAAAAGACCGACGATGCCATGTTCGACGTGATCAGGCTCAAGACCGCTGCCTACATGCAGCGGCACATCGGAGACGACTTCTCCGGGGTGGTCACCAGCATCCTGCCCTTCGGCATTTTCGTGGAAATCTTCGACCCGCCCTTCGACGGCCTTGTGACCCTCTCCGACATGGGAAAGGCGCGCATCGAAGAGGGCAGGGCCGTGAGGCTGAAAAAACGGACCATCACAATCGGAGACATCATTGAGGTGAAGGTTGCCCGGGTGGACGTGCTCAAGGGGCACGTGGACTTCTCGCTCGTGCCCCGGGAGGCGTGAGACCTCAAGGCCGAGTTCCGGCAGATAGCCGCCCCGGCGCGTTTCTCCCCCTGATTTCCCCCCTGTACCCGGGTGGAGGGCGTGGGCATTCGAGTGAATATCCCTGACCGCGCGGATCTCCGCGCCATAAATCAATACCTGACTCTTTGGTCTTTGCGGAAATCAAGTATTCTCTATTGTATCGCGGCGTGATCGGTCCCGTTTCGCGAGCAGGGCTCTCCAAGCCTATCCCGGCGGAGGGAGAGACTTCACCGGGATGGCGATCTCCGCATGCGGTGCGGATAGTTCACGAAGCGTGACAGGCGTTGCTGCTCGGATATCTTTAAGAGGCAGAAGACCCGTAGAAACGGAACGCGAACCGAGATGAAAAAAAATCCCGGAAAAACCAGAAGAAAGACACTCTGGGAAAAATATGCGCCCGGCGACTTCCTCGACCGGCTCGGCATGGGGGCGATATTCCTGGACCGTGACATGCGGATCACCGGGATAAACACTGCGGCCGGGGATATTCTGCAGCAGCCCGGGGAGCATTTTCTTGACCGGAGTCTTGCCGAGGCGCTGCCTGTCCCGCTCTTTGAGGAGTTCGAGAAAGCCGCCCGGGAGGCGGTGCAGCACGGTTCTGCCTCGAGCTTTCCGGTACGCACCCCGCTGCCCGGGAGGCCGAGGCTTTTCGCACGCTGTGTTCCCGTTCACGGGGGTGCCCTCATCGTACTCGAGGATACGGGCGCGCTCGTACCGCCGGCAGCAGGACATCCGGAGCAGGAAAGGCGGGAGCTTGAGAAGCTCTATGAGGAGATGGAGAGCGAGCTCATCAAGCTGGAGGCCGTTCTCGAGCAGCTCCCCTCGGGCGTCACCATCGAGGAGGCCCCATCGGGCAGGCTGCTCTATCACAACGCACAGGGAGACCGGCTGTTAGGACATCCTGTCATCGCAGCCCGGGATTACCTGGAGAGACCCTACGGCGCGCTCCACGAGAATGGCACGGTGTTCGACCCGGAAGAATACCCCATTGCCCGTGCCCTGAAAGGCGAGAACATATCCATGGAGGAGGTGCGCTATCGCCGGGGAGACGGCACGCTCATCCACCTCTCGATCAGCGCGGCCCCGATCAGGGACCTGGAAGGCA
Organism: Candidatus Phosphitivorax anaerolimi; assembly: GCA_001896555.1. Lineage (GTDB taxonomy): Bacteria > Desulfobacterota > Desulfomonilia > UBA1062 > UBA1062 > Phosphitivorax > Phosphitivorax anaerolimi. Next base: position 76,346 of record MPOS01000034.1, on the reverse strand, counting down.
AAATCGTCGCTGCGGTAAGCATCTTCAACGACATCACCGACCGCAAGAGAGCGGAGGAGGCATTGAAGGAGAGCGAGGAGCGGCTCCGGAACATTGTGGAAAACAGCACCAACGTATTCTACTCCCACACACCCGAAGGCCGCCTGATCTACGTGAGTCCACAGTTTGAGAAGATATTCGGGTACGATCCAAAAGACCAGATGCTTCTGTGGACAGAAACCCTCACCGACAACCCCGTCAACCGCAAGGGCATCGAGTATACCCGCGAGGCGATTCGCACCGGCAGGCCCCAGCCCACCTACGAGCTGGAGCTCAAGACCGGGGACGGCCGGAAGATCTGGGTGGAGGTGAACGAGTCGCCGGTCGTACGGGACGGCAAAACGGTCATGGTAGTGGGGGCCCTTCAGGACATTACCGAGCGCAAGAGGGCGGAGAAGGAGCGGATGGAGATGGAGCGGAGGATCCAGCAGTCACAGAAGCTCGAGAGCCTGGGTATTATGGCGGGCGGCATTGCCCATGATTTCAACAACCTGCTCACAGCTATCCTCGGCAACCTGGACCTCGCGCTGATGGGCGGACCGGTGAATCCCCGGTCAAGGACCTTCATGGAGCAGGCCCGCAAGGCGACCCTGCGGGCGTCCGACCTTACGAACCAGATGCTGGCCTACTCCGGTAAGGGCAAGTTCCACGTCAGGAGCTTCAATCTGAGTGGACTGGTGGAGGAGATGGCCGAGCTGCTCAGGGCGTCTATCTCCAAGACAGTGACCTTAAGCCTGAACACAGACCGGAACATACCCGACATCAAGGCCGATCCGCCCCAGATCCAGCAGATCATCATGAACCTCATCGTGAATGCCTCCGAGGCCATCGGCAACCGGCCCGGTGTGGTGTCGGTCTCGACAGGGGTGAAGTACTGTGACGAGCACTGTCTTGCACAGAGCCGCCTGCGCGAAAAGCCCAAGCCTGGGCGGTACGTATTTCTGGAGGTCAGGGACACGGGGTGCGGCATGGATGAAAAGACGCTGGAGCGGCTTTTCGATCCTTTTTTCACCACCAAGTTCACAGGACGGGGGCTCGGCATGGCGGCCGTGCTCGGCATTGTGGAAGGGCATAACGGGGCCATCATGATTCAGAGCGAACCCGGCAAGGGCACCACAGTCGAGGTCCTGTTTCCGGCACATTCCCCGGAGAAAAGGCCCGGCGCCCCTGGCACCGAAAGAGAGGCCCCGGCCGCAGGTGAACAAATGCGGCCGGATTATGCCTCGAACACCGTACTGGTGGTGGATGATGAGGATATGGTGCTCGATCTGTGCGCGGCCATGGTGGAGGAGCTCGGTTTCCGGGTGCTCAGGGCGTCGGACGGGAGGGAGGCGTTGGAGGTGTTCCGCAGTCACTCCGGGGAGATCTCTCTGATCATCCTGGACCTGACCATGCCCAGGATGGACGGCGTGGAGGCGTTCCGCGAGCTCAAGCGCATCCGTGGCGATGTCCGGGTGATCGTATCGAGCGGTTTCAGCGAGCAGGAGGTTTCCGGGCGCTTTGAAGGCGATGGGCCGTCAGGCTATATCAAAAAGCCCTTCGAGCTAGGGCTCCTGCGTGAAAAGATCGATGAGGCGCTTAAGAAAGGTTGATCTTCCTGTTTGGGGTGATCCGCCGGAATCGGCTATTGCTGACGGTCGCCCTCATCAAGGGAGCGGCTGATCGCATTTTTCAGCTCATCAATGCCGGCGGGCTTTACGAGGAATTCGCGGATGCCCATCTCTTTCGCCTTGCGCTCGTCCATCACATCGCTGAAACCGGTGCTCAGGATGACAGGGGTATCCGGCCTGACTGCCAGGAGTCTGGAGGTGAACTCTGCGCCGGTCATGCGCGGCATGGTCAGATCGGTGATGACGAGATCGAATGCCCGGGGGGACCTGGTGAACATCTCGAGCGCCTCCACACTGTCGTTCACCGCGGCCACCTCGTATCCCAGCCGCTTCAGGACCCGCTGGATGCTGGAGAGGATGATGTCTTCGTCGTCCACCAGGAGGATCCTCTTCTTTCCCCGCGGCTTCGGGGCCTCCATGGGCTCGGGCCGCTCCACCAGTTCAGGACCCTCATGCGCCGGGAGACGGACGATGAACCGAGATCCCTTCCCCGGTTCGCTCTCTACCGTGATCTCGCCGCCATGATCTTCGACCATCCCCCGCGTGATGGCAAGCCCCAGGACCGTGCTTCTACCGGTGTCTCCGGAGGAGTACGAGGGATCAAAGATGTGCTCCATTGCCTCGCGGGTCATGCCCTTTCCGGTGTCGCTCACCGAAAGTTCCAGGTACGGGCCTTCCATTTCCTGGGAGAGATCGGGCCCCTCGCCGGGTTGGACCCGTGAGAGGCTCACCTCGATGGTGCCCTGTCCGCGTCCGATCGACTCGGCCGCATTGCGCACCAGGTTCATGATGATCTGCCTGAGCTGCTGGGGATCGCCTATGACGACGCTGCGGGGTACGTCCAGGTGCGGTTTAAGCTCGATCGCCTCCGGGAGGGTCGATTGCAGGGCATCGAGGGTCTGCCGGATCAGGGGCTTGATCTCCAGCGGATTCCGCTCCCGCTCGCCCCGCCTGCTGAAGGTGAAGATCTGATTCACCAGGTCTTTCTGGCGGCGCGCGGCGCTGAGCATCTGCTCGAGGATCTGATGGGCCGTGCTCTCCTGCGGCAGATCCTCCAGCAGGACTTCGGCGTCGATGATGATGGGATAGAGCATGTTGTTGATGTCATGGGCGATCTCGCCGGAAAGCCTGCCCAGAAAATCCATTCTCTGAACCTCGCCGAGCCGCCTTTCCAGATCCTTTTTCTCTTCTTCCATCCGCCGGTATTCCGTGAGCAGGCGTTCCATCTCGGCAATCCGCCTTTTTGCCTCTGCCAGCTCGCGGATGAGCTGTTCTTTCGACTTCTTCGAGGGTTCCGTCATGTCTTCTGTCCCGGTCTTTTAAGCGCTGCCTTGCAACACCTGGTCTTTCAGCATCATTCATTTCACCATCATATGATGAAAAAACGAGGACCTCTACTTTTAAGATGTTACCCGGTGCGGGCGGTTTCTCAACACCCCCCCTAGAAAATGACCGGATCTGAAGACAGGCCTTGGATGAAGAATTTGGCGGTCGCCATGATCATGGAATACCAGGTGCAGCGTCTTCCCTGATGCGCCAGGAAAACATCGGCGGGGAAGTTCCTTTTCCCGGTCTTTCCGGGCAGGGAAACGGGGATGATGACTCTCTTGAATTATCAGGGTTCACTGCCATTATAAAAAAGAGAAGTTGTTCATGATAACGTGCGTTACTCATTGGCCGCAGAGAAAAACCAGTCCCTTTGACGATCCACTAGACATCGGAAGCGAAAAGTACACTCCTTAAGACGATGCTGTGTCAGCCTCTTCCACCGGACTGAAGGAGGGATGGGGAGGAAGAAGTGATAAGCGTCTTATCTCAGGTGATTGATCTGGATCTGCATGCATCGGATATAGAATTGCTTCGGGAACTTATCGATAGGTACCATCCGGAAGGGATGGACCTGGTCGATGAGAGATATCTGTCCGATGACAGAAAAGATCCGGCAAAGAAGATACCATTGCCCAAGGCCCTCGAAGAGTGGGTAAAGGCGATGAGCAATAAATATCACGACAGAAGGTTCGTGCTTGCATTGACGAGAAAAGTGCTCGAGAAAATGGGCTATTTCCCGCGAGACCCGAATGATGTACCCGGGCCTGTTTACAAAGAAATCCACTAAGATTGTCCGGTCTTGGCCGGAAACGGCCTTTTCTTGAGCGCTGCTCCGCCCAGATACGCCTCCTGGATTTTCTTGTCCGAGCGCAGCGACGCAGTGGGGCCTGAGGCGGCGAGGTGTCCGTTTTCAAGCACATAGCCTCTGGATGCGATGTTCAGCGCCTTATGGGCGTTCTGCTCCACCAGCAGGATGGATGTTCCCTGGCTGTTGATCTCGGATATGATGTCGAATATCTGCTTCACGAGTATCGGGGCCAGCCCGAGTGAGGGTTCGTCCAGCAGGAGAACCTTGGGCGAGCTCATCAGTGCCCTGCCGATGGCGAGCATCTGCTGCTCTCCGCCGGAGAGGGTGCCGGAGAGCTGCCTGCGGCGCTCGCTCAGGATGGGGAACAGGGAGAAGACCCGGTCCTTGGCCTCGCGCACCTCGTCCTTCATCCTTTTCCGGGTATAGGCGCCCAGATTCAGGTTTTCTTCCACGGTGAGCGTGGGGAACACCCGCCGGCCTTCCGGTGAAAGAGAGATCCCCTTGCGCACGATTTCATAGGGCGGGATACTGTTGAGCTTTTCCCCCCGGAAAAATACCGAACCGCTCCCGATGGGCACAAGCCCAGACACGGCCTGGAGAAGGGTGGATTTCCCGGCACCGTTGGCACCGAGCACGGACACGATCTCTCCCTGCTCCAGATGGATGGAGACATCGTGGAGGACCTGGATCCCTCCATAGAAGATGGAGAGACGCTCAATGCTCAGCAGGGATGTCATATTCGGTTGAATCCTCGTCTTCCTTTCCCAGATAGGCCTCGATGACCCGCTGGTCGGCATAGATGTCTTCCGGAATCCCCTCGGCTATCTTGCGGCCTCCGTCCATGACCACGACCCAGTCGGAGATCCCCATGACCATGTTCATGTCGTGCTCGATGAGCAGGATGGTGAGATCCTCCTCATGGATAATGCCCCGGAGAAAGGCCATGAGGTCCTGGGTTTCCCGCGGGTTCAGTCCGCTGCTGGGCTCGTCCAGCACCAGCAGCTTAGGGTCCGAGGCCAGGGCGCGGGCGATCTCAAGCATGCGCTGGGAGCCGTAGGGGATATTCTTGGCCAGTTCGTCCCGGGATTTCCACAGCTTCACCTGGCGGAGCCTCTTCTCGGTGGTTTCCCTGATCATGTCTTCCTCGGCCCGCTGCCGGGGCGTCCGGAAGATGGAGGAGAGCAGGCCCGAGGTACTCCGGCAGTGGCGCCCGGCCATCACGTTTTCCCGGCAGGTCATGTCGGGGAACAGGCGGATGTTCTGAAAGGTCCTCGCAATGCCGTATGAAACGATCTGGTGCGGCTTTTTGCCGGTGATCCGCTCGCCCCTGAAGAACACCTGTCCGAATTCGGGCCGGTAGATGCCGGTCACCACGTTGAACACCGTGGTCTTGCCTGCACCGTTCGGGCCGATGAGGCTTAAGATCTCGCCTTTGTGCACCTTCAGATCAATGGAGTTCACCGCGGTGAGACCCCCGAAGATCTTGGTGAGGCCCACCGTCTCCAGGACGATATCACCTGCTGCGTGGGTCCTGCCCTCAAGCATCGGTCCTCCCCGTGCCTTCCAGCAGCGACTCGTACTTGACCGCGCCCCGCTTGCGCGGCCATACGCCGCCCGGGCGGAACATCATCATGAGAATCATGGCCGATCCGAAGACGAGCATCCGGTACATGGCGAATGGCCGGAAGATCTCGGGGAACAGGCTGATGAAGGCCGCGCCGAGGATAACTCCAGGGATGGAGCCCATCCCGCCGATGAGCACGATGCAGAACATGAGGCATGACTCCCAGAAGGTGAAGCTTTCAGGCGAGACGCACATGAGCTTGCTCGCATAGACATTGCCCGCAACGCCCGCCAGGGCCGCGCCCAGGACGAAGGCAAGGAGCTTGTAGCTGCGTGAATCGATCCCGTTGGCGTTTGCGGCCGTCTCGTCCTCGCGGATATAGTTCCAGGCGCGCCCGATCCGTGAGTCCTGCAGCCGGGTAAGCCCGAGGATGGTGAGCCCCACGATGATCCAGATGAGGAAATAGTATTCCAGAGATGAATCGATCACCAGCCAGGGCCCGAGAGATGGAAAATCGATGCCGAATACACCATTGGGGCCCCCGGTGAGGTCGAAGGGGTTGTTGATCAGCGCCAGGCGGACGATCTCGCCCATGCCCAGGGTCACGATGAGAAGATAGTCGCCCTGGAGGTGAATCACTGGCGAGCAGACCACGTAGGCGAAGAACGCGGCCGCCAGGGCGCTCAAGGGCAGGAGCACGAGGATGGGGATGCCGAACTTCGTGTTGAGGATCGCCGTGGTGTAGGCCCCGATGGCGTAGAACCCGGCATGCCCCAGGTCGAACAGGCCCACCTCGCCGAGCACGATGTTGAGGCTCAGGCCCAGCAGGGTGTAGATGCCGAAATAAAAGGCGATATCGATGAAGTAGTCGCTGACCAGAAACGGATAGATGAGAAAGGCGGCCGTGGCGAGCGCAATATGCAGCTGCCGGGAGGATGCGAGCTTTTCGATGCCGTTTAAGGGAGTCAGCTCCATCGGTCTATACCTTCTCCGCCGTCTTTTCACCCAGGATGCCCGTGGGCCGGAAGATGAGCACCAGGATGAGGATGATGAATACGAAGACATCCTTCCAGGCGGCCGAGATATAGGCGGCCCCCAGCATCTCGAGCACGCCCAGGATGAGCCCGCCGAGCATGGCGCCGGGGATGTTGCCGATGCCGCCCAAAACCGAGGCAGTGAACGCCTTGAGCCCGTAGTTCCACCCCATGGTGAAGCTGATCTGGCGGTAGTACATCCCCACCATGATCCCGGTCACGGCACCCAGGGCCGGACCCAGGGTGAACACGAAGAGGATGACCTTGTTGATGTTGATCCCCATCAGGGACGCGGTCTTGCGGTCGTGGGCCGTAGCCCTGATCGCGGCCCCGAAGGTGGTCTTCTGGACGATGTAGTAGAGAGTCCCCATGAGGGCGAACGAGAGCAGAAGGATCATGATCTGCAGCAGCGTGAGGTGGATGCTGCCGAGCTGGATGTGGACATTGGGGATGAGTGTTGCGGGATAGGCCTGGAACCTGGGGCCCCACCCCACCATGATGGTGTTCTGCAGGAAGATGGAGGCGCCCAGGGCGGACACCACCGCGGGGAGACGGCCTGCCGGATACACGGGCCGGTAGGCCACCCGCTCGACGATGAGCCCCACGATGGCGAGGCTGACCCCGGCGAAGACCAGGGCCGCTATGAGCGCACCCCACAGACCGAAATGGGCGGTCATGAAGGCAGCGCCGAAGACGAGCACGGTATATCCCAGGTACGAGCCCAGGGTGAAAAAGTCGCCGTGGGCGAAGTTGATGAGCTTCAGCACCCCGTAGACCATGGAATAGCCCAGGGCGATAAGCGCATAGAACGAGCCGATGGTCAGCCCGTTGATGATCTGCTCCAAGATAACGTGCATGTGCCCTCGTGCTGCCGATTTGTCTCGAAACTCAAGAAAGCCCTACTTGGATACGACAATCTTGCCCTGATCGTCAACCACGTAGAGGTAGAAGGGTACGCCCTCACGGTCGCCCTGTTCGGTGAATCCGATGGGGCCGGTGATGCCGGGAGCGCCGTTCACCTCGTCCCTGAGATATGCAGCCAGCTTGGTGGAGTCGGTGGTGCCCGACTTGTCCACCGCATAGGCGATGATGTTCAGGGCGTCGGCAGCATAGATGGGCCACGGGCTGGAGGGTATGTCGCCGAACTTGGCCTTATAGGCCTCGAGGAACTCCTTTGCCTCGGGATAGGGCAGGTCGCCGGGAAGCGGCTCGTTGGTCATGTAGCAGCCTTTGGCCACGTCCAATCCCGCGATCTTGACGAACTCGTCGTTGATGGCCGCGTTGCCGCCCACGAACGGGCAGATGATTCCGATGTCGCGGGCCTGGCTCACCAGGAGCGCGGCCTCGGCATAGTAGCCGGTGAAGTACCACACCTCGGGCTTAGCCTCGCGCAGGTTGGTGAGCGGGACGCGGAAGTCCCTTTCTCCCGGGGTAATGGCGTCGAAGTAGACGATCTCGGCCTGGCCCTGTGCAATCATGGGCTCCAGCGCATTCCGGGTGTCTTCGGCAAGCCCTTTGCCGAATGCGGTGTTGTCGTGCATGATGGCGATGCGCTTGGCATTGAACTTCTTGGGCACGAAATCCGCAAAGAACTTGCCCTGGGAATCGTCCCTGCCGCAGGTGCGGAAGAAGTAGTTGAAGCCCCGCTGGGTGAGACGGACCGCGGTGACGCCGTAGCCGATGTTCACCTTCTTGAATTTTTCATAGATATTGGAGGCGGGCTCGCACACCGATGACCCATAAGTGGAGACCACTGCCACCACGTCCTTCTGCGCCACGAGCTTCTGTGCCGCCAGGGCGCCCGACTTGGGCTCGCCAGCGTCGTCTTCCACCTTGAGCACGACCTTCTTTCCGCCCAGGATGCCGCCTTTCTGGTTGATCAGATCGGCTGCGATCTCACAGGACTGTTTCGCCATCTGGCCTTCGTAGGCCCAAGGCCCGGTGATCGGGCCCTGCAGCCCGATGACCACGGTGTCATTGGCGGCATGGGCGCTGCTCAGCCCCAGGACGAGGAACAATACACTCACCAGCAGTACATACTTTTTCATCCCTTTTTCCTCCAAAACAGTAGATATGGTTTTCTCAAAGCCTGTTGATTCCCTCTTTCCGAAACCGCTCCGGTGAGCGGTTTCCAGGCGCTTCAGGGGCGAGATTAACCCGTACAATTCATGAGTTGGAGTCGTTTTCCCTGCCCCGGGGGTGCCGAAAGCCCAGTGTTTTTCGGTTGTTATGATATAGTTCAGGAGTGACGACCATGTCAAGGACATTTTGCCCATCAGAGGCGCCTGGCTTCCGTGAGAGCAAAGGAGAAAGACGCCCGGCAGCGGATCTTCGTCCCTGTCACAGTCATCAGGCGGCATCTTCTTTTTTTGACCGGCTTTCCCCTCCCTGATTTCCGTGAAAGAGAATCCGTCCGTTATGCGAAAGGGGATATTGGGAAACAGAGGATATAAGACATGCGGGCGCCCCGCCACCGGTCGCTGCGGGGCGCCTCGTTTTGCGGTTGTATCTGTCCTATTTCGGCAGCCACTCCTTCACGCGTTCAGGGTTTTCCCTGATCCAGCGCTTCGCGGAATCGGCCGGATCCGCGCCATCAGCGTTCCATCCCATGACCTGGCCGATCTCCTGGAGCGACCAGTGAAAATTGTCGAGGAACTCATAGACCTCGGGCATGTCCTCTTTCAGGCCCTTGCGCACGATGGTGTGGATGGTCTCTTCACCGCCGTACACACCCTTGGGGTCGGCGAGATATTTCAGATCCCAGCGGGCGAACTTCCAGTGAGGGGTCCAGCCGGTCACTGCGACCCACTCGTTCTTTTTGATCTTTTCCTTGAGGATGGCCGTCATCATGGCTCCCGTGCCCTCCATGAGCCTGAAGTTTTTCAACCCGTACTCATCGATGGCCCTCTCCGTGGCGCTCATGATGCCTGCGCCCGGATCGATCCCCACGATCTCGCCGTTGAATTTCTTGATATGATCATTCATCTGATCGATGGAGTCGATGGTCACGTACGCCGGGACCACCAGACCGATGGCAGCCCCCTCGCAGTTCGGGCCGAGATCGACGACCTTGTCCTTGACCTTGTCCATGTAGTGGCCGTGGGTGACGGGGAGCCATGCGGTGGTAATGCCGTCCACATCGCCCGTGGCGACCGCCTGCCACATGGCTGCGGCACTCACCGGAGTGACCTCGGCATCATAGCCCATCTTTTCTTCCAGGACCGCCTCGATCACATGGACGCTGGCCGTGGCACAGGACCATTCCACGTAGGCGAACTCCAGTTTGCCCTTGGCTGCGCGGGCGTCCGAGACCCCGCCGATGATGAAAAAAAGTGCGAGAACAGCTGTGAATCCAAAAAAGCGTCTCATTCAATCCTCCTTCCTTGGTTTTTTAGTCCTTGAAACTGCACCGTTGCCGCCTGCTCAGACTGGTTTATCGTTCTGCTTTCCGATACGCTGCATGATCCGATCGAGGATCATTGCCACGATGACGATCGCGATGCCCGCTTCGAATCCCCTGGCGGGTTCCAGGCGCTGGATGGCCTTCCAGACCTCTCCGCCCAGGCCCTTGGCCCCGATCATGGCGGCGATGACCACCATGGATAGGGCGAGCATGATCGTCTGATTGATGCCTGCCATTATGGTGGGGGTGGCCATGGGGAGCTGGAGCTTGAACAGCTTCTGCCACCGGGTGCTGCCGAAGGCGTCGGCGGCTTCAACCAGTTCGGTGGGCACCTGTCTGATCCCGAGGCAGGTGAGCCGTATGGCCGGAGGCATGGAGAAAATAACCGTCGAGAAGATCGCCCCCACCGGACCGAGGCCGAAAAAAGGGATGGCCGGTATCAGATAGACGAACGCCGGCATGGTCTGCATCACGTCGAGAACGGGCATGATCGTCCGATAGGCGTACTGATTGAGCGCCGAGAGGATCCCCAGGGGAAGGCCGATCATCATGGCGATGAGTGTGGATATGAGCACCAGCGCAAGCGTGCTCACCGTGGGGCTCCACAGATTCATGTTCCAGATCAGGAGCAGCCCGATGAGGGTGAACAGGGCAAGTCCCCGTTTTCTGCTCAAAAACCAGGTGATCGCGGTAAACGCGAGGATGAGAACCCACGGTGGAAAGAACATCAGGCCGTTGACGATGAGCATGATGCCGCTCTCCACCAAATCGGAGAATGCGCGTGTGAGAAACGAGCAGTGCTCGGAAAACAGGTCTATTACGTATTCAATTGCTCTGCCGACCGGTATCTCCGGCATCCAGATCATTTCCATTGGTTTGTACTCCTTCTGCCAGGGCCGCCAAGAGGGAGCCCTTGATGATCACGCCCATGAGGTGTTCCTCGCTGTCCACAACAGCCAGCGGACTGCTCTCCGCGAGGAGCGGGAAGAGCTCATACGCTGGGGTTTCCGGCGACACCTTCTGGATATCCGTGACGATGATATTCTTCAGGTCCTTTTCACCGGCCTTCAGGGCGGCCGAGGCGTCCTCGGCCCTGACGATTCCCATCAGCCGGCCCTTGTGCTGGACATAAATGCTCGACAGGCCTGCCTGGCGCATCTTCCTCAGGGCGGCCCTTGGACCGTCGTGGGCATAGCTCGCCACCACGCCCGGATTCTTCATGATGCTCTCCGCAGTGACCACCTTGGATATGTCCACGTCCTCTACGAACTTGGCCACGTAGTCGTCGGCAGGGTTGGAAAGGATGGACTCCGCCGTGCCTTCCTGGACGATACGGCCGTCCTTCATCAGGATGATCCGGTCGCCCAGCTTCAAGGCCTCGTCGAGATCGTGGCTGATGAAGATGATGGTTTTGTGCATCTTTTCCTGAAGCTTGATCAGCTCGTCCTGCATGTCGCGTCGAATGAGCGGGTCGAGCGCGCTGAAGGCCTCGTCCATGAGCATGATGTCGGGGTCAAGGGCCAGCGCGCGGGCCAGGCCGACTCGCTGCTGCATTCCGCCGCTGAGCTGGTCGGGATAGGAGTCTTCCCATCCCTTGAGCCCCACCTGCTCCAGGGCCTTCATGGCGCGTTCCCGCCGCTTGCTGGAAGGTACCTTCTGCACCTCGAGGCCATACTCAATGTTTCTGATGACGCTCCGATGGGGGAAGAGAGCGAAGTGCTGGAAGACCATGCCGAAGCGCTTCTGACGGAGCTGCCGCAGCTCTTCTTTGTTCAGAGAGGTGATGTCGGTCCCTTCCAGGAGGATCTTGCCCTCGGTAGGCTCAATGAGCCGGTTGAGGCACCGCACCAGGGTTGATTTTCCGCTGCCGGAGAGACCCATGATGACCAGGATCTCTCCCTCGTCCACATGGAACGACACGTCCGCAATCCCCACCCCCAGCCCAGTCTTTTCCAGGATCTGATCCTTGGTGTATCCCTGCTTCAGTAGCTTGACACCCTTGCGGGGATGGTTTCCGAAGATCTTGTAGAGGTTCTGTACAACGATTTTGTGGTCCACAGCCTGCCTTTCTTTCGATGGTACTCATCATGGCATACACGGCAGGGCCGCATCTGCCCGGTGCGGTTTTTCCAAGACCCAGATGCCCTTGAGAGCCCCATGAGGCAATGGAGGGCCTCTTGTGGGACCTATCTGCCGGCGCTGTCCGGGTGTTGGTTTTCTTCCATCATAGCCACGATCCGCTCCAGTGACAGGGCTATAGACACCTGCTCCAGCTCGGGAAGTTCCGAGATGGCCTGTGCCAGCCTGTTATGGAGTGGCGGTGGCATATTTCTGGAAAGCATGACGCCCGCATCGGTTGCGGTAACCAACACTTTCCTGCGGTCGGGGTCCGTCCTCCTGCGCTCCACGAGGTTTTTCGCCTCCAGCCTATCGACAATGCCGTTGACCGTGCTCATGCTGAGGCTGACCAGTTTCCCCAGCGAAGAGAGCGTCATGGGGCCGTCGTGAACAATGGCATGAAGGCAGATAAGTTGCGGGACGGTGATATGATAATCCACAGAGAGCTTTCTGGAGTAGGTGTCGAACGAATGCATGATCCTTCTGAGGGCCATGAGTATCCTCATGCTGCAGAAATCGGCGGGATGTTCGAGGGAAGGAGAGCTGCCGGGACTTTCCTTTGGATGATGTCCCTCGTCGCCGGGATTGTGTTCCGGATCGCGGCCGCTGTTTTGGGCAGCATGGCCCTTTTCCCGGATAGAGGTCTCATAGCTCATGTCTTTGTCTCGTGTCTTCACTCAAAGGAACAGGAAAAAAGGTGTATTCCTGCCCGAAAGTTTCTTGTGAGAATGTTTCTTATACGAAACATATCGGTTGTCAAGGAAAAATCGGAACTTATTTCCCGCACCTGTGCAGTGCGGGCGCTAAAGCTGCGATGCTATTACCATTTTCTGCACGTTGGCGGTGCCGTCGATGGATTTCATGAGCTGAGCGTCCTGGTGGATGCGGACGATCTCACGGGCGTCAGCCGATGTCCCGGCGGCGCGGTATCCCAAGACTTCAATGCCGAAGGATGCGATGTCCAGCAGGGTGTCTGCAGCATGGAGCTTCGCCATGGATGCCTCCATCGAGAAGGTCCGGTTGCCGTCGATGCGGGAGAGGGCGTCAAAGGTCAGGAGGCGGGATGCCTCAAGCCGGGTGGCGAGCTCGGCCAGGGGCAGCGAGATCCCCTGGAAGGAAAAGAGGGGCTTGCCGAACTGAATGCGGTTCTTCGCGTGATCCAGCACCAGATCGAACGCCTTTCTGGCGGCTCCTGTGCAGCTTGCCGCGACCAGGGGCCGCCCCTTGTCAAGGGTCTCCATGAGGAGGAAATACCCGCTGTCATCCTCTCCAAGGAGCGAGTCGCGAGACACCGGCACGTGGTCGAACACCACATCGCCCATAATGCTTCCGGGGAATCCCGGTGTCTCGTAAGGCTTGCCGATCCGAACACCCGGAAGGGCGGCATCCACGAGAAAGGCATTGAGGCCGGCGCGTCCTCTCCTGCCGGGTCTGGCGGCAAAGACGATGAGCAGAGATGCGATGGCATGGTTGATCACGATGCTCTTGTTCCCGGTAATAGTGAAGCCCCGGCCGGAGCGCTCAGCCCGTGTGGATATGGAGGCGATGTCGGAGCCCGCACCTTCCTCGGTGAGACAGAACCCCACCGCCATCCCCTTCGATGCGATTGCCGAGAGGATCTCATCGCGGCGTGCGCCTTGGCAGCCGATCCTGATCATCTCGATGCAGTGGGCCGTGGTAATCGGGCCGTGGAGCGTTGCCGGAAGGTGATAGCTCAATGCTTCGTATACCAGGCCCGTGCTCACATAGTCGAGCCCTTTGCCTCCGAGATCCTCGGGAATGAGCAGGGCGTGGTAGCCGCCCCGGGCAAACGCACGGTAGAGTCGCGCAGCAGCTGCGGTGCGGTCATCTCCGGAATCGAGGATTTGTATGTTTTCGCTGGCAAACCGGCGGGCATCCTCAATCAGGGCCTGTTGCCTTTCATTTAACGGGTGCATGGTCCTGCCTCCATTCCAGATAGTCGAGGAATTCGTTCAGGAGGCGGAGCTCCTGGGGGTCGAGCCGGGATATTCTCTCGAAGACGGTGTTTAGCGCGTTTTCATCGGCTTTGGGAGCCGGAGCAGGCTTCCGGCCGTTCTCTTCCTGGATGAAGTAATCGAGCCGCTTGCCCAGAACCGATGCGATCTGCTCGATCTGATGGAAATAGAGCCTGCGCTTGCCGAGCTCATAGTTTGACAGAGCGGCCTGGGTAATGCCGAGGGCGTGGGCCAGGTCCACCTGCGTCAGGCCCCGCTCCTCCCGGGCCGTCTGGATTTTTTTGCCGATCTCCTTGAACCCCATCGATTTTTCCGCCCTTGACGATTTCGCTTCATCTTCCCCTGAGTTGAAATAAAAATGCAAGTGTTTTTGTCATTGCGCTTGACAGGGATATAACGTATAAGGATAATAATAAAACAAAATGTTATATCAGGAGGGATGCCATGTTCGATTTCATGATGACCGATGAGCAGAAAAGGCTCAGGGATGAGGCTCGGGCCTTTACCAAGTGGGTGCCCAGACAGCTCATCCTGGACATGGACGCCGAGAAGGTCCAGTTCCCCCGGGAATATCTCCAGGAGGCGGGCAGAAGGAACCTTCTGGGCATACGGCTTCCCCGGGAGTATGGAGGCAGAGGGCTCACCTGGGTGGATGATGCCATCGTGGCCGAGGAGATCGGTGTGGCCAGCTACTCGCTCGCCTGTCTGTGGGGAGTGGGCGCGGATATCGTGTGCGAGGCGATCATCGAATTCGGGTGCGAAGAGCTCAAGCAGCAGGTGGTCGTGCCCCTGCTGAAAGGAGAGACCTTCGCCGCGGAGTGCCTGACCGAGCCGCGCGGGGGCTCGGACTTTTTCGGGGCCACCACGGTGGCGAAAAAAGACGGCGACGATTGGCTCATCACCGGCCAGAAGCGCTTTATCGTGGGTGCCGAAGGTGCTGACTGGTTCCTCGTCTATGCGGTGACCGACCCTTCTGCGCCGGCCCACAAGCGAATGACCGCCTTCATGGTGCCCAGGACTTCAGGGGTGGAGACCAAGTATATCTACGGCCTCATGGGGGTACGGGGCGGCGGCGCGGGCAGGCTCATCCTCAAGGATGTCCGGGTGCCCGAGCGCTATGCACTGGGCGGCATCAACGGAGGCTTCGAGGTATTCAAGCGCATGATGATCCCCGAACGTCTGGGGACCGCGGCCATGACCATCGGGTCGGTGCGCCCTGCCATAGAGATCGCCACCCGCTACACCTCCAAGAGAAAGGCATTCGGGTTTCCCATCCAGATGTTCCAGGCCGTGGGGTTCAAGGTGGCTGATTGCGCCATGATGCTGGACGCCGCCCGTTCCATGGTCTACACCACCTGCCGGGCCGTGGATTCCGGCACCGTACATCCGGGCAGGGTCAGGCGCATGGTCTCCCAGAGCAAGAAATTCGTGACCGAGGCCGCGTGGGAGATCGCCAACAAGTGCATGCAGGTCGTGGGCGGCATCGGCTACACCAATGTCTACCCCCTGGAGCGCATCGTCCGGGACATCCGGCTCTCCATGATCTGGGTCGGCTCCAACGAGATCATGCAGCTCATCATCCAGAACGAGTGGTACAAGGAATACTTCAAGACGCTGTCGAAAGAAGACGTCCGCGACGTGGAGAGTGATGCACTCAACGCGCACGAGGAAGAAGAAAAGGTCTACGAATAGCAGGTTTGAATCCGGGCAGGAGGCGCCCCTTCCTTGGATGGGGGCGCCTGTTTCCCGGCGAAGGCGTCCCGGTCTTCCCTGCAAGGCGAAAAACAGCGGAACGGCAATGATCCCTTGAGAGGAATCCGCACAGCCGGGCTTTTATTGATTACTCCCTAAAATCCGATGGCGAACATGCCTTCGAGATCGTGGCGAGAGTATGCCCTGAAGGCGAGCATGGTTTCGGTGTTCTGGATGCCCTCGATCTTCAGCATGCGGCCGGTCACCAGCTCTGCGAGGTCTTCATTGCTGCCGACCCGGGCGATGGCCACCAGGTCGTACCTGCCGCTCACCGAAAACACCTCGGAGATGCCCTCCATTCCCGCCAGGGTCTCTGCGATTTCGGTGATGCGATCACGGGCGACCTTCAAGAGAATCACTGCGGTTACCATGGGTCCTCCTTCTCAAACGCTACGAATGCGTCTGGATATGCTCAACCACCAGGTCGCCGAAGGCGGTTGTGGAGATCGTCTTCAGCCGGGCGCGAACGTCCCGAGCCAGGTCCTGGGTGACGTAACCCTGCTCGAACACTGCAAAGAGCGCAAGCCAGATTTCCTCTGCCTCCTCGGGCAGGTTCAGACACCGGTCGAACATGAGCGCGATGCTTCCGATCATGGAGTAGGGATTGGCGATGTTTCTTCCTGCGATATCGGGCGCAGACCCGTGAGCCGCCTCCACATAGCTCTTTTCCGGGCCGATGCAGGCGGAGGGCATGAGGCCGAGCGATCCGATCACACCCCCGGCCTGGTCAGTGAGGATGTCGCCCTGCATGTTTTCGAGCAGCATGACCCCGTTGAGCTGGGCCGGATTCCGCACCAGCTGGTAGGCCGCATTGTCCACCAGCAGCGACCGATAGGGAACCCCTGAATAGGCCAGGGAGATATCGTCCACCACCTCTTTCCAGAAGCGGGAGGTGGCCAGGACATTGGCTTTGTGAATATTGATGAGCCCGCAGGAGCGTTTCTCGGCCTCCTCGAAGGCCACAACCGCCACCCGTCTGATCTGCTCCTGGGAATAGGTGCACTCGTCGGTTGCATAGCGCATGCCGGTGGTCGACCCCTCGACCTTGGCGCCGAAATAGATGCCTCCAACCAACTCCCTGATCATCAGGATGTCGATTCCATCGCCGATGATCTCGGGCCGGATGGGCGAGAAGTGGGCGAGTTTCGCCGGCAGCCGGACCGGCCTGAAATTGGCGAAGGTATCATAGCGCTTTCGTAAGGGGAGTATGGCCCCGATCTCGGGCCGATGTTCGGGCGGGATGCGATTCATCTCCTCCAGCGCCAGGCCCACCGGGCCTTTGATGATCACGTCTGCACTGTCGCAGATTTCCCGGGTTTTCTCTGGAAAGGGCGACCCCTCGTCAAAGTATGCCTGCGCACCGAAGGGTGCGTACTTCAGGATGAATCGATGGCCATACTTCTGCTCAACGGCCTTGAGAACCTTGACGGCCTCCCGGACGATCTCAGGGCCGATGCCGTCTCCCTCGAGAATCGCAAGTGTCTTTTCCATGGCATCACCTTACATCTCGTACTTGCACAGCCAAACAGCAGATAAGTGCATTCGAGGTGTTATGGCCCATTTTTTTTCTGCGGGCAAGCCATTTCTCCGAGTGTCCGGTTTCCCCGGCTCTCCTGGAGAACAGGTGTTTTCGGATGGAGAATGAATTTCCAGGGTCTTTTGCACCACCGGCAGGAAGTCGGCTCGAATAGGCGTGCCAGGTTTGTGCCCGAGAGGGCAAACCACACACCGGCAGGGTCATATGAAAGGGGCATGGACGTTAAACAGTCCGCCTTCACCCACCCCCCGTGTCAAAAAAATGTAAAATCATCTCCGCTGCTGCCTGGCGAATTGCCAGGACTTGAGAGATTTGTATATAATTTCATGATTCCACAGTCCTGCCTGCTCGGAGGAGATGGCTCCTGGAAAACATCCTTAAGAGAAAGGGGGCTGCAGTCAAATAAACTCTCCCCGCCGCAGGCAGCGGCAAGGGGTACGAGCATGCACTACGCATCCACCATGAACGGGGTCATCGCCATTACCCTCATGTTCGTCAACACGCTCATCTGGGCGGTCCCGGTCCACATACTCGCCCTCACCAAGCTTCTGATACGAAGCGAGAGCTGGCAGCGCATATGCGCACGCGCCCTGATGAACACCGTGAACTGCTGGATCTGGGGCATTCTCGCAAGCTTAAGGCTCACCCAGAAAACCCGGTACCATATCGAAGGGCTCGAGGGCCTGAGCATGCGGGAATGGTACTTCATCAACTGCAACCACCAGTCGTGGTCGGATATCCTGGTGCTGCTCGTCACTTTCCACGGGCGCATCCCGTTCTTCAAGTTCTTTTTGAAAAAAGAGCTCTTCTGGATTCCGCTGCTGGGCACGGCCTGGTGGGCGCTGGATTATCCTTTCATGAGGCGGTACTCAAAGAGTTTCCTTGAGCGAAACCCCCACCTCAAGGACAGGGACCTCGAGACCACCCGGAAGGCATGCGAGAAATACCGGCACACCCCTGTCTCCATCCTGAACTTCATCGAAGGGACCCGGTTCACCCCGGAGAAGCACGCACGTCAGAACTCTCCCTACCGCCACCTGCTGATGCCCAAGTCAGGCGGATTCGCCTTTGCCCTGGCCGCCATGGACGGCAGGATCACCCACATTCTCGACGTCACCATCGTCTATCCAAGGAAGCGGTTCGATTTCTGGGACTACCTGTGCGGGCGGGTGTCACACATTCACGTACGGGTGAAAAAGCTCACCGTGCCGCCCGACATCCTTCATGGAGACTACCGGAACGACCCGGTCTTCAAGGAGCGGTTTCAGGCGTGGGTGCGCCGACTCTGGGAGGATAAGGACCAGCTCATCGATCGGATCAGAGAAAGCGAGTGAGGGTGCCGGCTGGCAGGAAACACCCGCCGCGCATGCCCGCTGTGTGCTCAGGATATCGGCCTTGAACGTCAGCATCTTCGATAAAGATGGACCCTCGGGGCAGTTAGCCAATCCCGACCAGATCAAGGATTGGTTCACTATTCAGTAGAGCTGTGCCACATGCGGGAATATGCAATAATAGCTGCAGAGTGATGCGGTCATAATCGAATATTGGAATAATCCATATCTTATAGTATACAAATTAGAGTTGTAGCGAATGAAATGGTTCACATGTTGGTTGAGGAGGATCCGTTGGGAAAAATCTTCCACGAAATAAGGGATCCTATCCATGCGTTTATAAAAATTGACGACGATGAAAGGGCTGTTCTGGATTCACGGCCTTTTCAACGGCTTCGGTGTATCCACCAATTAGCGCTCACATATCTTGTATACCCGGGGGCTTCTCATAAGAGATTTGAGCACTCACTCGGTGTTATGGAATTGGCCAGTAGAGTGTTCGACATTGTCACTCACCCAAATAATCTTACGCCTCAGATACGTGAGCTGTTCCCCATATTGGAAATACCTGAGAAGCGCGCTTACTGGAAGAAAGTGCTCAGGATCGCTGCTTTATGCCATGATATCGGGCATCTCCCTTTTTCTCATGCAGCCGAAAAAGAGTTGCTCCCCGATGGCTGGGGTCATGAGAGAATTACAAGGGAACTGATATTTAGTAGTGAAATGTGCCGTATCTGGGATAATATGACTCCCCATTTGAATGCTGAGGATGTCGCTAAGCTTGCCGTGGGACAACGGAAGGCCCCGGATCTTACATTCGATGATTTGACTGCAATTCTGTCCGAGATCATCGTCAGTGATGCCTTCGGGGTGGATCGAATGGATTATCTCCTAAGAGATTCCCACCACATCGGTGTGGCATATGGTAAATTCGACCATTACCGATTGATCGATACCTTGCGGATTCTGCAACCGCCCCCTTCGGGATCTGAGGAAGAAAGATCGAAAGAACCTACTCTGGGGGTAGAAGTAGGCGGATATCAGTCTGCCGAGGCCCTTCTTCTGGCTCGTTACTTTATGTTTACACAGGTCTATTTCCATCCGGTAAGAAGGATATACGATATTCATTTGAAGGATTTCCTCCTTGAAATACTCCCTGACGGCAAGTATCCCATTGATATTGAAGACCACTTGTCTTTCACCGATCACGAGGTCCTTGCCTCGCTCAGAAAAGCAGCCCATGACACCTCCTTGCCGGGCTCAGAACATGCAGGGAGGATTATCAAACGACAGCATTACAAAAGGTTATATGAACGTATTCCAGCCGATTTTCAGAAGAATCCTCTGGCAGCCCAATTGATAAAGGATGCAGCGGAGTCTGCGTTCGGAAAAGAAAATGTCAGGTATGACAACCCCTCATCAAAAGAAGAGCCAATAGAATTTCCTGTTCTGATGAAGGATAAGAGTATTGAATCTTCCCGATCTCTGCCCCAAACACTCCTTCAAATATCACCAGTGAAAATGGAATACGTATTTGTCAGCAGAGAGTGCTGGGATGATGCATCTCGGTGGCTTTCAGATAACAAACATGATATTATTAATTCTTGAAAAGGGAGGTTCCGCATGGATCAGAATGAGCAGAGAACAATATTGCTTGGGCTGATCAAATCATTGAGGGAGAACGATAGCTGGTGTGGGGAAACTCATATCCAGAAGGCAATGTTTTCGCTTCAAAAGATCACCGGCATCCCTATCGATTATACCTTCGTTCTCTACAAACACGGAGCCTTCTCGTTCGATTTGCGTGATGAGCTCACAGATATGCGGGCAGACCACCTTCTCTCACTTGAGATTCATCCGGCACCATATGGGCCCAGCCTGATCGTTTCCGATTCCGGAAATGCCTTTTATAAAAAGTATCATGGCATAGTTAGAATATATGACCCTGCTATCGAATTTGTCGCAAAGAATCTCGGTGGGAAAGGGGTTGCCGAGCTTGAGCGCATTTCAACCGCATTGTATGTATGTAAGGAAGAAGGCGTATGGGATCCTGATGATTGTGCTGCACGAGTAAACGAACTTAAGCCCCATATCTCTATCGAATCAGCAAAATCAGCAACTTTGGATGCTGTACGGATACTTCGTGCATACAAAGAACAATGCCAATAATCTGAATCAAGGCCCATTCATTGAAAGATAAAATCATCAAACTAGGGGTCAGGTCTCTACGTGTTATACTGGGAGTATAACACGTAGAGACCTGACCCCGATCCTGTGCCAAACTCCGCCACTGCAGAACTAGTCCGTCTCGTCGTTCAGCTTGCGGTAGAGCCCTGACCTGACGATGCCGAGGGTTTGCTGCCACTGGCGGTCGAATACGATCTGCTCCACATCGGCATGACGGGGAAAGGTCCAGATGGCAAGCGCACCCGGGTCGGGGCCCAGAGGGCCCATCCGGCACAGCACTGCGTTGAGCACGCCGTTTTCGTACCTGCCTGCACGCTCGGAAAAATGCCGGGCCACCACCTCTTCCCGGTGGGAGACATCGTGCCTGAAAAACTCGATATACTGAATCCCGCCATCGATGGGCGGGCCTGAGAACACTTCGGAATAACAGCCTGCCTGGCAGAGACGAATGGCATTCTGGGAAGCCGCTGAATGCAGGGTCCTGCGTGCCTTGAAATATGATTCCCATTCTTGGAGACTTTCGAATGTTTTGCACTGCCAGATGGCCAGAAAGGGAGGGTGCGGGCCGAGCCGCAGGGTGCGGCCGAGCACGGCCAAGGGCTGGTTTTCGGACAAGACATCATCGTCTGCCCACCCGGACTTTTCCTTATGGGGCTTGATCAGCTCGGCAGGGATGGAGCGGTCGTGCTCCATATATTCGATGTATATCATGTCTTCCTCCTTGTGCCTCGATTCTTCGATCAACCTTTTCCAGCAGACTGATAAGGAAAATGACGCCCTCGAATAACGAGCACACATGGGAAGTGCGATGTGATGAAGAAATTCACTGTGAATGTATTATAGCAGGGGATGAGCAGTACTCAAATCGTTGACAGTCCTTTGTTGGCCGTGTGGCCTTTAAGAGGAATCCGTTAACTGCCTGAGAGACGAGGAAGGCGGCTGGTTCATGCCGGGATGTAAAGGGTTTTTCAGGTGAAGGACAGCTCATGGGGGTCAGGAAGGGAATCACGAAAAGAATGATGATTTCCTCAAAGTCGTAGCCATGGGGAAAAACCTGATCCCGTTTACCGTTCTTGCCGGACCCCGGTGCTCAAAACCCATCTGTTTATACGCACCCACGGCATTGGGAGAAGCGTTCACACTGATCTCCCTAAGCCAGGGGTCGCGGTCGCGGCAGATCTTCAGCGCCCGCTTGAGCAGGGTCTTGCCGATGCCTTTTCTCTGGAAGGGCTCTGCAACGAAGAACAGAGAGATGTGAGAGTACTTTTTTATCTCGATCATGGCGACGATATCACGCCCTGTTTGCGCAACGAGGATGAAGTGGTCTGACTGGGAGCGTTTCAGGAGGTCGTCGCTGCGTGCGTATTTGAGAAACTCGCTGACCCCTCCGGGCGAGTATCCGGGTGCGACGCTGCGTTTGAATACCTCGATGATCAGGTCGATCACCCGGCCTTCCTCGCCCGGTTTCATGTATCGACAGCGTACGCGATGGAACAGAGGCGCCAGTGCATCCATCACCGAAGACCCCGATATTCGTACGAATAAGGCAAGGATCTCTCCATCATGGGGCGTCTCTTAAGGAGAGAAATCCCGAAAAAAGACAACGCCCGGTCTCGATCCCTGACCCCTGCGCCGCGGATCCGGATAACCCTCGACTGCGGTTCTTACATGCTGAGAATATCGGACAGCCAGAAAAAATCAAACATTTAAAATCTCTGTCCTGTACCGGTAGAATTTCGTCACGGAGCTGGTGCTATTACCGTGCCGGGGCGTCTTCGGGTGTTTCACTTAATAGCAGGCTGGGAGACGGATATGGCCTCCTTTTCATCCGGGCGCCGGCGGTCAGGTTGTCTGTCATGCACGGGATGGGATGAAGACATTCCCCGCTGGATTGGCCTTCATCCGGCACAGTCAGGGTATCTGGTAGCTTACCACCCTGATGGCCAGCCCGACCGGCTCGTGCTCGAATATGAGAACGCCGTGTTCTTCAGATCGTCCGGGTACGAAATCGAATGTCGTGGATGCCTTTTCCCTCCTGCCGCCAACCGGGATGAAACCCTCGACCCTCACATATTCTCCGGTCTGGTCGCCTTTGTTCTCGATGGTGAACTCAACATAGTAAGAGCCTCCTTCCATCCTGGTCCGGTCTGCTCTCACGTCAAATTTGGCCGGCCGCTCGACCGGATTCAGCCAGAGAATGATCACTATCCCCACGAGCAGGCCCAGTATGGCAAGCGAGACACCGAGCGACACCCACTCGGCACGGGAATATCCGGATCTTGGTTCTTCTGGAGGATTCATACCGCCAATCTCCCTGCAGCCCCGCCGATGCTCGCAGGGAAACCCAGAACCAGGATATAGCTCAACCACTCGTGCCAGGGCCGGTCTGTCGCAACAGTCTGAAAGAGCCAGAGCATGAACAGGCTCACCGCCAGGGCCGCCAGATACGAGTTGATCGTCTCTACGACAGGATGCTGAAAAATGCCCCGCTGTTCCAATCTCTTGCTTTCAGAAACGAATGAGGCCTCGAAGACGATGATATAGGAGATGATCAGGGAGGCCAGAATGATCAGAAGCATACCCAAAGACGACAATCTGCTTGCAATGAGCAGAACTTCGTCCGTGGGTGCTATGGTGAAACCTATGATAACCGCCCCCAGTGCGGTTGCCCCCAAGTCAACGAGTGTTCCGTGTAATTTTCCCCTGGGCGTCCTGTCTTCTTCCCGCTTTTTTTTCTCTAGCTGCTGCGGTTCATCCATCCCTTCGGTTCGCTGCCCCTCCACCAGATAATCGGATATGCCCGCCCCTATTCCGAAGGGGATGGCCTCCATGGTGATATAGCCGACGATATTCTCCAGACCGAGGTCAAGAGGCAGAACGCCGATGATCATCAGGCTCAGTGAGGCGCATACGATCGCGACAGCCAGCGCCACAAGGCTGTCCATGATCGAGATCGTCCACCGGTATTCTTTTTTCTTGCGAAACCCTGCGCCGTAATCGAGGATGATGAGCAGGAACAGGGTAATGCAAAGAGCGAGCGTCATATACAGCGCATTCACATGATTCCCCACCAGCCAAACCTCCTCGGTGTACAACAGCGGAATGCCGAAGAGAAAGGACCCCGATACCGCCCTGAGAATATCATCGAGTTCGCTGTACCAGGGATTGTTTTCTTGTGCGGAAGCCATGAGTTTTCTTCGGGTCACTATTACCCCTTCTCCTTCCTCCAGCTGGAACATCCTGAGAAGCCCCACACCTTTGGGGGCTAAGTATATGATGATGTCCTATCATCCGCTCTGCAAGCGGGCTTAAACCGGGTGCAGGAGGGTTTCATGTAAAAAAAAGCAGGGAAATGATCTTTTGGCTTGAATATTATCCTATTAAATGCATATACTACTATTGTAATACAATAATACTATTGTGGGGGTTTTCCGTTATGATGGATTATCCCTTGATGCTTCGCACCTATCTGATCCGGACAGCGAAGTATTTTTCGAAAAAGGAGATCGTTTCAGTCTATCCCGAGGGGGTATTCCGATACAACTACGGGGAATACTACCGGCGGGTCTGCCGGTTGGCCCATGCGCTGAAATCCCTGGGCATCAGGCGCGGAGACCGGGTGGCGAGCATCGCGCTCAACGACCACCGGCACCTCGAGCTCTATTTCGGCGTGCCCTGCAGCGGGGCTGTGCTCCACACCGTGAATTTCCGGCTTCCGGCGCATCATCTGGTCCATATCATCAACCATGCCGAAGACCGGGTGGTGTTCGTTGACGAGGACCTGCTCATGTTCATCGAGCCCCTGAAGGACCAGCTCAAGACCGTGGAGAAGTTCGTGGTGCTCTCTCACACGGGCGTGCTTCCCCAGACGGGTATCGAAAACATCGTACTCTATGACGATCTGATCGCGGATTTCCCCGATGAGTACGATTTTCCGGATGATTTGAGCGAGCACGATCCGGCGATGATCTGCTATACCTCGGCCACCACGGGCGATCCCAAGGGCGTGGTGTATTCCCACCGGGCCATCGTGCTCCACAGCCTCACTGTAGGGATCACCTTCGGCGCCGGAGAGTCCGATTGCATCCTCCACATCGTGCCCATGTTCCATGCCAATGCCTGGTGTGCACCGTTCGCGGGGCTCATTGCCGCGTGTAAGCAGGTGCTGCCGGGCAGAGAGGTCATCAACATGGAGAAGCTCTGCCGGATGATCGCGGATGAAAAGGTCACCTTTACTGCGGGTGTACCCACCATCTGGATGCTCCTGTTCGATTATCTGGAAAAGGGCGGCTGGCACGACTTCTCATCCTTGAAGACCATCGTGAGCGGGGGTGCGGCGATGCCTTTGCATCTGCTCAAGACCCTCAACGAAAAGTACAACTTTCCCATCAAGCAGGCCTACGGGGCCACGGAGACCACGCCTTTGGTTTCCGCCGCCCTGCCCAAGAGCTATATGACCGGCTTGAGCGATGAGGAGCTCTACGACATCCGCACCAGTGTGGGCCTCCTGGTCATGGGCCTGGAGATGAAGATTGTGGGGATGGACGGCGCCGAGGTCGATATGGACGGCAAACAATGGGGCGAGATCTTGCTCCGCGGGCCTTGGATCGCGAATGAATACTATCGGGACCCTGAGCGCTCAAAAGATGCCTTTGCCGGCGGATGGTACCACACCGGGGATGTGGCCACCATTGACCCCGAGGGGTATATCCGGCTCGTAGACCGAACCAAAGACCTGGTCAAGAGCGCAGGAGAGTGGATCTCATCCGTAGATCTGGAGAACCTGATCATGGAACACCCCGGGGTGGCCGAGGCGGCTGTCATCGGCGTTCCGCACCCCAAGTGGCAGGAGAGGCCCCTTGCATGCGTGAGGGTCGCCGACGGGCAAAGCGTGACCGCAGACGATCTCAAGGCCTTTCTGAAAGACAGAGTCAGGGCCTCCTGGTGGGTCCCGGATGACTTCGTGTTTCTGCCCGGTATCCCCAAAACCAGCGTGGGCAAGTTCGACAAGCGGGAGTTGCGGAGGCTCTACGCAGCGGGTGAATTCGAACGAGTCTGAAAATGAAAGTGCCGTGCGGGCTGAGCAACAGTCTGCAGTGTATTCGAAGGAGGAATGTATGTCACTGCTTGAGAGGCACTACACCGACGAACATCTCCTGTTCCGCGATCAGGTGCGCAGGTTTTTCGAAAAGGAGGTGACACCCTACGCGGATATCTGGGAAAAGGAGGGAATGGTGCCCAGATCCGCGTGGAAAAAGATGGGCGAACAGGGCTTTCTGTGCCCCTGGCTCGAAGAAGAGTATGGCGGCGTAGGAGCGGATTTCCTCTATTCCTACATCCTCACCGAGGAGCTGGCCAGAACGCACTGCGGGGGGTTCTTCTTTCCCCTGCACTCGGATATCGTAGTCCCCTACCTGCACAGCTACGGCACGACCGAACAGAAGCAAAGGTGGCTGCCGGGATGCGCGAGCGGAGACATCATCACCGCAGTGGCCATGACCGAGCCGGGGACCGGCTCCGACCTGGCCGCCATGAGGACCACGGCGGTCAGGGACGGGGACGACTTCATCATCAACGGGCAGAAGACCTTCATCTCAAACGGCCTGTGCTGCGACCTGGTCATTGTCGCCGCAGTGACCAACCCACATGCTGCCTCTCCCTACGAAGGGATGTCCCTGATCGTGGTGGAAGACGGCACGCCCGGGTTCGAGAAGGGAAGGAGGCTTGAGAAGATCGGCCTGCACTCCCAGGATACCGCGGAAATGGCCTTTGTGGACTGCAGGGTCCCGGCCTCGAACCTGCTGGGAGAAGAGGGCAAGGGGTTCTTCTATCTCATGCAGAAGCTTCAGCAGGAGCGGCTCGTTTGCGCCATGGGCTCGCAGGTGGGAGCGGAGGAGGCCCTGCGTGTGACGATTGATTACACCAAGACGAGGGAGGCCTTCGGCAGGCCAATCAGCCGGTTCCAGTATATCTCGTTCGAGCTCGCCAAGATGGCCGCTGAGATCGAGGTCGGGAGGGCCTTTCTGGACACCTGCATCCTGGACCACATGGAAGGCAGGCTCGATGTCAAACGCGCTTCCATTGCCAAATACTGGATCTGCGAGATGCTCAACCAGGTGGTGAGCAAGTGCGTGCAGTTCCATGGAGGCTATGGATACATGGAGGAGTACCCCATCGCCCGGATGTTCCGGGATGCCCGGGTGCAGACGATCTATGCCGGCACCTCGGAGATCATGCTGCTCATCATCAGCAGGCAGATGGGGCTTTAAGGAAAAGGCCGGGATACCATAGGGCGGGGTACGGACAAGTTCAGAGGAAGAAAAGGAGGTTCTTTTCTTCGCGGTGCCCGCTTAAGCGCACCGCAGAGGCGATTGAAGACGAGCAAGGCCATGTTACTCTCCAAGCATCATTCGTGATGGGGCGCCCCCTCGCTTGTGCCCTGTAACGCGGCCGGGGGCAGCGGGGGGCGCACCCAGGGTGAGCAGGCGGTAAAAAAGCACATCGGAAAGACTGAGGAAAGAAAGGCTTAAAAAAGCCTTGCACCAAGACAAGTTCCACGTATCTTCTCACTTGCTTGAGCCGCGGCCCTTCACCGATTCGGGCCGCGGTATTTTTTTGCCTTGC
Source organism: Candidatus Phosphitivorax anaerolimi (assembly GCA_001896555.1). Lineage (GTDB taxonomy): Bacteria > Desulfobacterota > Desulfomonilia > UBA1062 > UBA1062 > Phosphitivorax > Phosphitivorax anaerolimi. The sequence continues at coordinate 49,034 of MPOS01000034.1, read as the reverse complement.
ATCTTAGGCCCTACAGATGATCGATGGCCTTTTTAAGGGATTTCTCGAGATATTCGATGTGGGTGATCAGTGCAGCCTCGGCGGCCTGTGGGTCGTTCTTTTCGATCGCATCGGTAAGAGCGCCGAGCTGCTCGATGATGCGGGCTGCACTCCCTTTGATCGTCGAGAGTTTCTTGCGGCTGAAGGGAAACGCTCCCAGGAGCAGGGTGTCGATGGATTTCCTCAGTTGGATGAAGATCGTATTATGGGTTGATTCAATGAGTGTATCGAAGAATCGGGCATAGAGCCTCCCGCCCTCCGGGCCGATGGGGACCTGGCGGGCGAGATTTCCCCGGGCTGCCTTTACGCAGAATGATCGAAGGGCCTTTTTTTCCTCGATGGTGGCGCATTCGCACGCCATGGCCGCTGCCTTGGCGTCGAGGATCCTCCGGACGCAGAGCAGCTCCCATATCTTGCCGGGATCGACGGAAAGCAGGTCTTCAATGGATGTTTTTTCCCCTTCCTCAGGGACCCTCACAAACTTGCCCCGCTTGTGCCGGGATTCGATATATCCTTTAGCCTCCAGCATCTTCATGGCCTCGCGCAGCGAGATCCTGCTGATGCCCATCATTCTGGTCATCGTGTGCTCAGGGGGAAGGCGCTCGCCCGTCTTCAGGATGCCCCGTGTGATGAGGTCGATGATCTGCTCCGCAACCTGGGTAGGGATGTTCGGCGCCTTGACGATCGGTGAAATGCTGGTCCGATTCTCTTCCATGGGCCGACCCCGTCAGAATAAATATGTTATCTGTCAGCCATGTAATCATACGATAGATATTAATACAACACATAAACACTGTTCATCCCTGATGTTTTTTCCATCCGCATGTGAGTGTAAGGGGGTGGTATCCGGAAAAACCCACGGGTGTTTCACGATATTCTTGTCATTGCAGAGTTTTTTTCATTCGTCTATAGTTCTTATCTGGGGGAACCGGGCATGAAATTCTATACGGAAAGCGAAATCAGGGGCCTGCTCTCCCGGGTCAGGGAGAACGAGGAGACCGCCCGGAAGTTTTTCGAGGTGGAGGCGAGCGTGCTCTCCATCCTGGACTTCGAGGGTTTCTTTCACAAGCTGCTTTCCGCCATCATGAACACATTCTCCGTGGGATACGTCTGGGTCACGCTCGTAGATACCGGCAGGGCCATCAGGATCATCAAGGCCTATGCCGCCTCAGCCATTCCGGAAAACCAGCTCAAGATCATCGACCGGCACGCATTTTCTCTCGTAGTGCCCGAGTGCGACCGGCCCGTGCTCGGCAACACCGATCTCGGCCGCTTCGCCGCGCTGGTTCCCGAGGGGCTCCGAAAGAGCTTCAATTCCATAGCGGTGGTGCCCATCAGCCTCGACGGCGAGACAGCGGGGAGCCTGAACTTCGCCGACATATCAGCCGAGCGGTTTTCCCCTGATTCCGACACCAGCCTCTTGGAGCAGCTGGGTCTCGTGGTTTCCATCTGCCTTTCCAATGTGGCCGCCCATGAGGAGATCAAGGCCCTGGCCTTTCAGGATCCTCTGACCGGGCTGCTGAACCGCAGGGCCATGGAAAGGGCCCTGAGCCGGGAGATGGGCAGGGCAAGGCGGTACGAGGGGCGGCTGAGTGTGGTGTTCATCGACTTGGACGACTTCAAGAAGGTCAACGACACTCTCGGGCATGACAACGGCGATGAGCTCCTGACATACGCGGCAGCGATCATGCGCAGGATGGTCCGGCAGACCGACCTCGTCTCGCGCTTTGCCGGGGACGAGTTCGTGATCATCCTGCCCGAAACCTCTCCCCAGGAGGCGGAGCACCTCATCCATCGCATGCAGGAGTATTTCAAAGCGCACCCTCTGACCCTGGCGGGCACCCCGGTGCCGGTTTTCTTCAGCTACGGGATCGCATCCATGGATATGGCGGAGGCCGAAGACCCGGCCGGGATCCTGAAAAAGGCGGATGAACTGCTCTATAAAAACAAGCGGGAGAAGAAGGCTTCCAGACAATGATTCCTTAAAGAGGCCCGGCTCATAGGGGCATCGTGATAGGGGATGATGAAACGCTTCAGGCAGCCCGGCTCTGCAATCACCCCGCCATGGGTCTGATCAGGATCATCCTCATTGAGCAGGACAGGATGCGGGCTTGTTTTTTCCTGCAGCCGGCCCCTTCACCTCCGGCAGGTAGACCGTGAAGGCCGCTCCCCTGCCGGGCTCGCTCTGCACGGTGATGCCACCCCGATGGTCGCGCACGATCCCGTGCACAACCGAGAGGCCCATCCCCGTGCCCTCGGCCTTGTCCTTTGTGGTGAAGAAGGGATCGAAGATGCGCTGCATGATCGCTTCATCCATGCCTTCACCCGTATCACGCACCGTGATGCGGACATAGGGGCCCGGTGCAAGGCCGGGTGAGATCCCGGATGCCTGTTGTGCGCTTAAGGTTTCCCGGCTGAGTTCGACCACGAGCTCACCGCCGTGCTTCCGCATGGCATAGCCTGCATTGTTGCCGAGATTGAGCATAACCTGTTTGATCTGGGTGGGGTCCGCCAGCACGCAGGCGTTTCCCGCGCTGAGACGCGGGTGGATAGCAATGGTCGTGGGCAGGGCCGACCTGAGGAAGCTCAATGCCTCCTCGATCAGAGGAGTGATCTGAAGGGGGGTTTTCTCCTTGAGGCTCCGGCGGCTGAAGGTGACGATCTGCCTGGTGAGATCGGACCCCATCTTGGCCGCCTCCTGTATCTCCCGGATAAGGGGAAAGGCGGGATGATCGGCCTCCAGATCCATCAGAGCGATCTCGGCATTGAGCACGATAGGGGTGAAGATGTTCTTCAGATCGTGGGCTATCCCGCCTGCCAGGGTGCCGATGGCCTCCAGCTTCTGGTTCTGGGACATGCGCTGGCTGATCGCGATCTCGCGGGTCACGTCCCGCACCACGGAGACATAGTTGACGGTTTGTCCCTTCTCGTCGTGCACGGGCGACACCGTGAGATTCACCTCAACCATGGTGCCGGATTTGTTCTGCCGTCTCTGATGAGAGTTCCAGGTCCTGCCCTGTGCCAATGTCCGGTTGAATTCCTCGCAGCTCTGGGCATTGAGAAAGTTCTCTCTGACGCAATCGACCCTCCTGCCGATAAGCTCTCCGCGGCTGTAGCCGCTGATGCGCTCGAAGGCCGGATTGACATACTCAATCACCCAGTCGGGGTTCAACAGGACAATCCCCTCGCCGGCCTGTTCGATGGCAAAGGCCAGCCGCTTGAGGTCCTGCTCCATCTTCCGGCGGGCGCTGATGTCGATCCCGATGCCGATTACCGATCCGTCGGAGAGGCGGACATGGGTCCACAGGCAGGGGTGCGTCTCGCCAGAGCGGGTCACCGCTTCCAACTCAAGCCAATCGGATCGGCCCTTGCGGACGGCGTCGAGGACCACGCTGCGCATCCGTTCATCGGGAAACGCCGCGGTGATAAAGTCCATGTTCCGCGCCTCTTCCAGAGACCACCCGGAGACGCGTTCCATCTCCCGGTTGATCAGCCTGACCTTCCCCTGGTGATCGGTGAAGATCAGCATGGCGGGAATGTGGTCGATAACGGTCTGGAGGATTTCCTTCTGTTCTTTCAGCTTCTCGACCACCTGGTTCAGAGCCTTGGTTCGTGTCTTTACCTTCTGGTCGAGCTTGTCTTTGAGATCCTGGAGCGCATCCTGAGTCTTTTTCCGCTCGGTGATGTCCACAGTGGCGCCGATCACGCGCACAGGTCTGCCCGACTCGTCGTAGTGAATGACCCCCCGGTCGGTGTACCAGCGTACCTCGCCGTTCTGCAGGATGACACGATAATCCGACTCGACCTCTCTCAAGTGCATGGAGACGGCCTCCTTGAACTTTCGGAACATGGCGCGCAGGTCATCCGGATGAATCAGCCGCTTCCAGCTCTCAAAGGTGCCGTCGAAATCATGGGGCAGGTGGTATATCTCCCTCATCTCATCGGACCAGAAGTGCCGGTCTGAGAGAATGTCCCAGTCGAAAATGCCTACGCGGCCCGACCTCTGCGCCATGACGAGCCGCTGCTCGCTCTTGCGCAGGCGTTCTTCTATCTCTTTGTGCTCGGTGATGTCCGTGATGAACCCTTCAACCGCCGTCACCTCGCCCAGCGATGAAAAGATGCCCTGTCCCTGCTCCCAGACCCATTTCAGACGCGAGTCCGCAGCCTTTATCCGGTATGTTATCGTGAACGGACACCGATTCTGATGCGCCTTCTGGATTTCCTCCCACACGTACGCCCGATCGTCCGGGTGGATCAGAGATGCATACGGAAGCACCCGGTTTTCCTTCAGATCCTCGGGACGGTAGCCGGTCAGCTCCTGACAGCCCTTGCTGACAAACTCCATGGTCCAGTGCTCGTCGTTTTTGCACCGGTATGCCATGCCGGGAAGGTTGTTCAAGAGTGTGGAGAGAAAGACCTGGCTTTCCCGGAGTTTCTCCTGGGCCTGCTTGCGCTCGGTGATGTCGCGGACTACTGCCACGATCCTGATCTCTCCTGCGATGAGGGCCTTTTTCAGGTTCACCTCCTCCCAGAAGATACGCCCCTCCTTGTCTCTGGCCTGCCACTCGAACATCAGCTCGCCGTCGACAAGGGTCTTTCTGATAAGTTCCTGCGCACCTTCTTCAGTATAGGGGGGGATGCCCGAGCTCAGGTCTTCCACGGTAAGTCTCCGGGCCTCTTCAGGAGTATAGCCGTACATGTCAGTGATTTTCTTATTCACATCCAGAATCCGGCCGGTCGCGGGATCGTGGATGAAGATCACATCGTTGGCGGCGTCGAATATGGCCCGGGTATCGGCCGTGACCTTTGGCAGTGGAGCCCCGGCTCGGATGGACGCAAAGATTTCTTTAGGCGGGGTAGTCATGCCTGCAGCGCGTTCCCGTATTTTGCCGGTGATGTCCTCCAGGATGAGGACAAACCCCGTCCCGGTCGACAGGCCGTGGTATCGGATCAGCTGCCGGCCCGGACCGCACGTCTTCAGGCTGATCATTGCATGATCCCGCTGTGCCTGGAGGCATACGCAGGAGATCCTGTCCAGGATCTCAGCAGGCAGGAGGTCTTTCAGGCCTATCCCCTGAAAAGACTTGAGGCCTGTCTTCAGGATCGTTGCAGCGGCATGGTTCGCCTGGATGATCTGCAGGTTTTCATCGAGATGGATGATCCCCGCATTCAGGCTATCCGGCCTCATGCCGTGCGGATGGAAGAAGACCTTCCTCTGTTTTGCATGAGAGACATGTCGTTTGATCCGATGCATATATACACCTGATTCGTCGTATTGCTTCTCCGGCGGACATAGCAGAGTATAACAGGAAAGGGCTGATCTCTGGCCTCACAGATGAGCACTTCATGGAAGCAGTGCAAGAAAAAAAGCTTCTTGCAGGGCACAGAAAGACCATCCGGTGCGATACACTTTTGTCGGTAACGTATGCATGTATTTCTGTCAAGCTATAATTTCCCGGCAGCCGAAAACCAGCCCACGCACCCAAGGACGGCGGTCTGCCGCCGACATCGGGTGGCGGAAAACCCGCGTACCGGTGGATCATACCCACCCTTCGCATTTTCCCTCAACGCGATACTATTTATTGTAGAGAGGGTTATTCCGGATCACCACCCGCAAGAAAGATGTGAACAGCTCCCCGCTTGCGGGTGTGCCCATTCGCGCGTGCGTGGGACAAGGAGGGCAGGTTGACTGAGACAGGCGGGCAGGATTTTTATCCGGTGAGGAAGCTCAGGACGATTCTGTCGGGGCTGACACTGGCGGTGATATCCGATGTCAGTGTGGCTTACAAGGTGGTCCTGTCCATCCTGGTGCTGGGAGTGAGTTTTGTGTTCCGGAGCTGGATCGATTTCAGTGTGATCCTCCTGGCAACCGGATTGATGCTGGTAGCTGAGCTGCTCAACAGCGCCATCGAAGACTTGAGCGATTTTGTCCAGGACCAGCAGGACCCGCGAATCCGCGTCATCAAGGACATCGGCTCGGCTGCGGCGGGAACGAGCATCCTGGTGTGGGCTGTGGTGCTGGTCATCGAGGTCGTCCATCTGCTGGGACTATTCCGGTGAATGAGGCGGGCAAGGGCTGCATGATGTATCCCGTGATGGATCTTGGGGCAGGGCCGAGGTCTTTCTCAAGACATTTCCCGGAAGCGGCGAAGGGATTCGTGTTCTGGGCGATGATATCGTCTAAGGAGATTAACGAACCCCGGTATCTGCCTGTTGCGGGACAAGGATGACCGAGCCGGCGGGCCGGTGCCGATGATCCGCTTTTCACTTCGGGCTCTTTTAGGGTTCCTTTTGGACGCCTCTATGGACCCGCTGCGGCATCGAGCTCCTTTTCATCAGTGAAATCCCGGGCATAACGCTTGGCAAATCCGGATGGTTCTGGTAATAATATTGAGAACCTATCCTTAAGTAAAGATTTCATGCATGATTCCAAGCACTTATTGTCTCAAGAATATTATTTGAGGACGGATTCATAAAATTGCATTAGTGATGGCCGGTGCCCAGGAGGGGGTTCTCATGATCGAAAGGCAGGATATTACGTTCTTGTCTCAAGGAATGCGCTGCGCAGGGTGGTTTTACCGGGCGGAGGACACGGGGGCCAGGCCGTGCATCGTGCTGGGGCACGGTTTCGGCGGCACCAGGGAGATGCGGCTCGACGCGTATGCAGAGATCTTTGCCGAGGCCGGGTATCATGCACTGGTTTTCGATTACCGCCACTTCGGCGACAGCGAAGGCGAGCCCAGGCAATTGCTCAATATCGGCAGGCAGCACCAGGACTGGCACGCAGCCATTGACTGTGCCCGGGCAATGGACGGAGTGGACCCGGGAAGGATCGTTCTCTGGGGCACATCGTTCAGCGGCGGGCATGTGATCCCGGTGGCCCTGAAGCAGAGCGGCATCGCTGCAGTGATCTCCCAGGTGCCGCATTTGAGCGGCATTTCTACGGCCTCGGCTGCGGGTCCGGTTCAGAGCCTCCGGCTGGGTGCTGCTGCATGCCGCGATCTGATCCGCAAGATGCTGGGGCTGAGTCCCTATTATGTGCCCCTCGTCGGGCAGCCGGGCTCACTGGCCGCCATGACGGCTCCGGGCGCCGAGGAGGGAGTCAGAAGGCTCTATCCTGAAGACTACAAGCCCAACGAGATGGTAGCCGCCCGTATCTTTCTCTCCGTGGGTCTGTATTCGCCGGGCAGACTGGCGGCCAGGCTCACGGTTCCCTGGCTGGTGCAGCTGGCGTCTGAAGATCTGACCACCCCGATACGTCCTGCAATCAAGGCGGCCATGAAGGCCCGGCAAAGCAAACTCATCATCTACCGGTGTGACCACTTCGATGTATACGTCCCGCCCCGGTTCGATCAGACCGTGGAGGACCAGATCACCTTTCTCAGGCACGCCCTTACGTAGCCGCGCGGGAAAGGGGCATGAACCCGCTCCGTCAGGTGCCGCCTGTTCGACCTCGGAATCCGGTGTGCGGGGGTTTGCCTTTTCGTAACATGATCGCAGAACACATTGATCACGAACATGCAACGGAAGGGAACCGTCCCTTCTTCATCCCTAAAGTCCCGGACCTTACAGGCCGTTTATCGTGATTTCTGTGATTAAGGTTTCGACCAGCACCGGGTCAAAAGAGGAGAGGCTGAGCTTCCTGAGGACGAGAAACGCCTCCTTAAGCGAGCGCCTCTTTTGATAGGGTCTGTCGGTGATGAGCGCGTCGAAGGTGTCGGCGATGCCGATGATCTTTGCCCCGAGCGGGATGTTCTCACCGGTGATCCCCCGCGGGTATCCCGTTCCGTCCTCCCTCTCGTGATGGGAGTAGACATAGTCGATGACCTTCGGCGGAAACCCCTGGTCTTCAAGGATGGTCTTGCCCGTATCAGGGTGCTTTTTGATCTGCTTGAGGATCGACTTGGAAGGGTGCTCCTTCACATTTCTGAAAACCTTCGAGCTGAAGCGGATCTTTCCGATGTCATGGAGCAGCCCTGCCATCCTGATATCCTCGACCTCGTTCTTTGGCAGGCGCAATCTCCTGGCAAGCCTCCAGGCATACCAGGAAACCCGCTGGGCATGGTCTTCTGAATACGGATCACGTGCGCCGAGCCTGTGGGCTATCTTCGCTGCTGTTTGGAGGGTGTTTTTCTGCATATGCATCGTCCTATTTCAGACGTTCCGTCTCCTGTGATGGATTCGCACATCATGAATCCCGCTGTCCAGTGTCGTGCCTTAACAGATGACGATGGGGAGGTCAAGACCAAATGGCGGTTTTAACTCGTTGATAATAAATACATATTAGCATCACCTCCAGATTTTTTCATTGATGACGGTCTTTTATGAGCGCCGACCTTAAAAGATTACCGCACTTTTCTGGTGCTGAATGCCTAATGCCTGGACAATCTGCAGGAAACAGGCCTGTCTTTATCCCCGGCTCAAGGACATGGCGGCAGTATCAGACCCAGAGCTGATCGGCAGGAGACAACCACATGATCACATGGATGCCGCGGACAACGATCAAAGGCCTTTTTGCGTTCACAATTGAAACGCAGGCGTACAAATTTCGTCTGTTATATCCATGGACGGCGCTTGAAATTTTGCGTCCTGTCGTGTCCCGGGGGCCTTTGGACGGCCCTGCTCAAGGGGAACAAGCCGCTGTTGCATACCTCTTGCATAACCCAAAGGAAATAGATAGAAAATGTGCTCAAGAGGAGAATGGACCATGCGTAGAATACTTGTTCTTGCTGTGATAATGCTGACAGCGCTTTTTCTGGTAACGGCTTGTAATGATGATGAAACCGACGAAGGAACACTTGCCGTTGGCCTCACCGACGCAGCCTCAGGCGACCTTCAGGCAGTGTATGTAACGATAGAGGAGGTCCAGGTGCACCGGGGAGGAGAGAACGGCGAGTGGCTGGTGGCCGCCTCGCCTGGCAAGACATACAATCTCCTGGAGCTGGTGAACGGGGTGATCGAGCGGCTGGGAGTATCCCGGCTCGCGGCTGGAAGCTACACACAGATGAGGCTGATCATCGGCGATGATGCCGATGGAGAGACGAACATTCTGAATCAGCCTCATCCCTATGCGAACTATATCATCGACTCGCAGGGCGAATGTCACCGGCTCCACGTGCCCAGCGGCGATCAGACAGGCATCAAACTCGTTCATGGCTTCGAGATCGTGAAAGACCTCACTACTGACCTGGTCCTGGACTTTGATGTGGATCGATCCGTGGTCAGGGCCGGAAACAGCGGAAAATGGCTGCTGAAACCCACCATCAGGGTTATCGATACCGTGGAGAATGCTACCGTGAGCGGAGTAGTAACAGACCAGACCGACGCCGCTCTGCCGGGTGTCAGGGTCTGCGCCCAGGTGTTTGACCCTGACACGGATCAGGTGACGATACGCACCTCAACCATCACGGACGCTTCAGGGGAGTATCTGATGTATCTTCAACCCGGAACGTATACCATAGTTGCGTATGCAGACGGGTACTCCCCGGCATGCGCGGGTCTCACCGCCGAACTCGGCCAGGATTACGATGCCTCGTTTGTTCTTCCGCCTGCCGACATGCAGGCCATCACCATAAACGTGCTCCTGCCCCAGGGTGCTCAAGATGTTATTGCCACGGTGCGTTTCATCATGGCATCGCCCTGTGATGAAAGCAGTCTCATCGAGCTCAAAGCCCTGAATGTTTCGCTGACCGGTGTATACGAGGTTCCGCTGCCTGCGGGAACCTACCGGGTGCTCGCCACCGACGGCGCAACGACGCTTCCTGCCCAGAATATTGCAACCGGCAGCGCGGTTACGCTGGATTTCACCGCCGGGTGATTTCGCTTTGGACCCTTCGGCGATGAGGCCGGTGCCGGTCTTCTTTCCGGTTTTTTCAGGCCTCGCCGCCGGCCGGGTCCATATCACAGTATGGCGCCCTGGAGAAGGGGAGCACCTTCTTCACCTTCACGGTGACCTCGCGCTCCGTCTGAGCCACCTGCGCTCTGCTTTCGGGGCGCTCGGGGATGTATCCGTCGAGCACGGCAATGTCAGCCACCTGTTCCGCTGTGCCCAGTATCTGATATCCCTGGTCGGTATCGCTGTCCCAGACGATGACGTCCAGGCGGGGATTGCGCCTTAAGTTTGCAACTGTGGCGGGGCAGAACCAGCTGGAGATGGCCAGCTTATCCTCAGAGACCCGCTTGATGACATTGGCGACGGCCAGATTGGGAAACCCCGAGGCATCGGCGGTGGCGAGCAGCACGTATCCGAGCTTGTGGCCCAGATCCACTGCGTCGGTCATGCGTGTGGTGTCTTCCATTATGCAGACCCCTGGGCACTCGTTCTCAGTGCCTCCACTACCTCCTCGTTGGTTGTCTTCTCGAAGCGGACATAGAAACGGCCGACAGAGCGGAGGACAGGGGGGACCTTGAGTGCGATGGTTTCGTCGGCATCGTCGGCCAGGCCCATCAATGCGTCTATGCTTCCCACCGGCACCGCCACGATCAGCCTTGCGGGGCGCTCCTTCCGGACCGCCCAGAGGGATGCCTGCAGGGTGGACCCGTCGGCTGCACCCTCATCGGTGATCACCACGGTCCTTCCTTCAAGGGGGATCTTGGGTCTGACCTTCCGATACCGGCCTGCCATCTGCAGGATCACCGACATCTGGTAGGCCTTTTCCTGCTCGATATAGGCCTCGTCCACACCGGCTCGCATGGAAAGGCCGGCATCGAGGAAAAGCTGTCCGTCCTCGCTCAGGGCGCCTATGGTCAGTTCCGGATTGTCGGGTGCGCCCATCCTGCGGGTGAGGACGATATCGAGATCGGCGCCTAGGATCCGTGCTATTCCCCGGGCCACGATCACCCCTCCCCGGGGAATGCCAAGCACCACGGTAGACTCATCCGCCGAATTCAGCAGCCTGTTTCCCAAGGCCATGCCCGCCTCGTACCGGTCCATGAACGGCTCTTCACTCCGAGAAGTAATCACGAGCGTTCCCATCAATTACCTCCGGGATGCCCGGCATGGCAGCGTTCCGGGCTCGGATCGCTGCGGGCGGCATAAGGCTGGAGGACTGTGCTGCACATCCATGCTGGCCTCCTATCAGAGTTTTATAGGGATGTTTCGCCGAGTTTCAACACAGCCTCGTGCCGGATCGCCGGGCGGGCCTAAAGAGGACCGATCAGGGAAGGGAACATGATTCGCGGTGCCCGGTATCCCGGGGCATGGAGACCACGCCCTGGGCGCTCGTTTTCATGGGATGATCTTTTAGAAAACAGGCGAGGGGCATCGCATGGCCGGTGCGCCGAGCCGCACCGGAGCCGCGCCGCAGGGCGGTTTAAGGGTGCTATTCATTTCTTCTTCTTGAGGGCCTGCTGGAGCTTCTCGCCGAGCGAGCTTACCGGTTGCCCCGAACTGCCCGAGAAGCGCTGCCAGTCGTCCTCGTCGCTCGAATCGCCGGGGGCGAGGGTGAGCTTGCGTGCGGTTGTGTCGATGGCCTCGATCACCACGGTGATGTGCTCGCCGGGCTGCTTCCTCTCGATGGATGACGGATCATGGAAGCGCGAGATCCTGGATTTGGGAAGCAGTCCCGTGACCCCGGGCTCCAGGTTGATGAAGAGGCCGAATTTCTCCTTTTTCTCGATAACCCCTTCGACCCGTTGTCCTGTGCGGTATCGCCCCTCGATCCCGATCCAGGGATCACCCTCGGCATCCTTCATGCTCAGGGATATCCTTCTGTTTACCGGATCGATCTCCTTGATCATGATATCGACGACATCGCCGGGAGCCACCTCGTCACGGGTTCTGGACACCCGCTTGGTGTAGCTCATCTCCGAGATGTGTACCAGACCCTCGACACCGGGCTCGATCTCCACGAAGACGCCGTAGTCCATGCAACGGGTGACTTTGCCCGCGAGCTTCTGTCCGGGGGAATATTTCCTTTCCACCGTGTTCCAGGGGTCTTCCCCGGCCTGCTTCATGGACAGGGAGATCTTGCCGTTTCCGCCCGAGGCGTTCTTTTCGATCCCGATGATCTTGACCGTGATCGCATCGCCCGTGTGCAGGATCTCTTCCGGGGTGCCCAGCCGCGACCAGCTCATCTCGGAGATGTGCACCATCCCCTCAACGCCGGGGCTCAGCTCCACGAAGGCACCATAAGGCATGATCCTGCTCACCCTCCCCGTACATATGTCGCCGGGCTTTAGGGAGCCGAGGAACGCCTGCCGCGCCTCTTCCTCCTCCTGCTCCAGGAGTGTGCGGCGGGAGACCACGATGTTCTTTCCTCCCTCGCCCAGCTCGGTGATGAGGAAGCGGAAGGTCTTGCCTACATATTCTTCCGGGTGCTCAACATAGATCGTGTCGATCTGGCTGATCGGGCAGAAGGCCCGGTGCTTGATCACCTCTACATTGAAGCCCCCCTTGCAGGTATCCGTAACCCGGCCCTCGATGGGAATGCCCTGATGGTACGCATCCTTGAGCTGCTCCGCACCCCCGACGCCCGCCAGTGCCCTGGAGAGCCTGATCTCTCCAGGCCGCATGGACATGATATAGAGGTCCAGGGTGTCTCCCACCTGATAGGGGAGATCGCCGTTCTCATCCACCAGCTCGGCGAGGTCAACGACGCCGTCGACCTTGCTGCCGGTGTCCACGAACACGCTTTCCTTCCCGATGGAGATGATCTTCCCGCTGAGTTTGCTCCCGACCCTGAGCGCTTCCTTGCTTCCCGGGCCGTATGAGTCCAGGAGCTCTTCCATGGACAGCTGCTTTTCGTTGTCTTCGGTTCCTGACATCCCTTTCTCCCCCCGCAAGGTCCATTTTGAGTGAGGGGCATGATAGAGAAATTTGCAGCGAGAGTAAATAACAATATTGGCCAGTGTGCCTGCAGGGAAGAGCCGTCCGGCGCTTCTGGTGAAGTTCGGCTCCGGCGGCGGCCGGAAAGGCTTTCGGGAGATATCCCTGCAGTCATCCCGCGATCATTCCATCTGCCTGGATGCGATATTACGCCTCTTGGAGGCAAGCCTTCCGGCGACCATGCTCCCTGCGAACAGAAAGACCGCCGACACCGGGAAGCTCAAGAGGAGGAGGTCTTCATGACCGGCGAGCTTGAGCCAGGCGGAGGTCCCCCCTCCGAACACGATTGCGAGAACTGCGCCGGCGGGACGGAGCCGGAACCGCTCCGAATAGAATCCGAAAAGGACCGGGACGACAAGGCCTCCGGAGTAGATGGTGTAGGCAAGAAACAGGGAGCCGATGATTCCCTGCATCTTCAGGGCAATGACGATGGAGAGGGCGCCGATGGCCAGCACGGCGGCCCGTGAGAGGAGAACGAGGGCCTTCTCCGGAAACCCGGCGGGAAGTGCGGGACGTATCACATCATTGATGACAATGGTGCCTGCCGTGAGCATGCAGGTGTCGGCTGACGACATGACCACTGCGAGCAGGGCCGCCATGACCAGGGCATTGAAGCCTGAGGGCAGCAGGTGCATGACCAGGGCGGGGAAGGCGTTTTCCGCTGGGATATCCGGGAGTAGAAAACGGGCGGCGATGCCGATGAAGGCGATGGCGAAAGCAAGCGGGATCATGATGCACGCGGTTATGGATGAGGCCCTCCGCGCAGCCCGGGGCGTCCGTGCGCAGAACAGGCGTGAAAAGATGTCAGGGCCTACCACGAAGACCGAGCCGACGAAGAGGAAAAAGAGCAGAAGGTCCAAGGCGGTGAACGCAGGCGAGACCGGAAAGGAGAAGTGTCCGGACGGAAGTGCGGCAGTCATGGCTGACAGCTCGCCCATTGACGCTCCGATGAAGGCGAGGCAGACGGCGATCCCAACAAGGATGATCACGGACTGGATGAGGTCTGTTTTGATAATGGAGTACTGGCCGCCCAGGGCGGTGTAGACGACCATGACACTTCCCACCGCCACCATGGTTGATTTAAGGTCGAACTGCCACAGTGCGGTGATGATCTTCCCCGCCGCGATGATCTGGGCTGCGATGACCCCGATCCATGCAATCGCGATGAGGACCGAGGAAATGACCCTGGCGAGGTCGCTGTCGTACTGGGCCTTCAGGATCTCGGGCAGGGTGTAGACCTCGTAGGAGCGCACCTTTTCCGAAAGCCAGAAAGACATGATCAGGAGCCCTGCGGCGCCCACGAGCATCCACCATGCACCCACGAGGCCCATGGAGAACCCGAGCCCTGCGATGCCCAGGGTGCTGGATGCTCCGACAACGGTTGCCAGGAGCGAGCCGGTTATCTGGACGGCGCCGCCTTTCCTGTCGAAGACATAGAAGCTGCTCAGGGATCTGATGCGCCGGAAGCTGAACAGCCCGATACCGAGCATGCCCGCCAGGTACACGACAATGATCGCAGCGTTGAGGACCTCTGTGAGGGGCATCGATCAGTCCGTCCTTCAATGCAGGGGGGGTCTTGGGCTGGATGCGGCCGCCTGAAGAGCAATGGGTGCGGTTCGAAGTCCGCTCAAAATTCGGGCTTTTCCCCGGACCATACCGGCGCGGGTCGACTGGAGCTCTCCGATGATCTTCCTCAAAGGGGTATGACTGTGCTCGTGCATGGCGGGGAAAATAATACACTAAACCGCGAAAGTAAACGATGCAATGAAACCAACCTGGTATGATCGCGGGGTTTTTCCGCATGCTGCTTGGACGCCTTATGCATCCGGGAGTTGCCTAGAGCCAGCCCCTGGCGAATGACCGTACAAGGAGTGGCGCCGGCCCCTCGCAGGGGCCGCCCGTTTGAGGCGGCGGGTGATGACGGTTATCATGGATGGGTATGCCGACAAAGAGATTGCTTTTTCCCTGAAAAAGGGATCAAACTGCTGCTGACCGGGATGATCCCGGGAGGCTCCAGCCGGTGGTACAGGGGGAACCGCGCATGGGATTTCCCATGCAGAAGAGGGCGAAGAGGGATAAGGATCTGCAATGAACGTACAGAAAGTTGTCCTGGTGATTTTCATCATTCTGGGTGTTCTCGATATCGTGTACGGCCTGCTCATGGATGACCGCATAAGTCTGCTGATGGGGCCTGTGCTGATCATCATCGGTCTGTACCTGATCGCACGAGAGAGAAAACAGGCCCAAGACGGGTAATAAGGAGCAGGCAAAGGCGTACGGGAGCGAGCCTCTCGTAGATGCGGGAGATCGGCCGCTCCCAGCCCGGACTATAACTTGCGGTTGTCGATGACCCGCACGGCCTTTCCTTCAGACACAGGGATGCTGCCCGGCTCGCGGAGATCGACCTCCGGTGTGATAAGGATCTCGTCCCTGAGCTCCCGGGTGATTCTGCTTCTCAGGCGCTCGAGCGACTTGTATGTATCCACGTTTATCGACGGGTCGACCTCCACCTGTACGATCATATGATCGTTGTGCCCCTTCTGCTCCAGGATGATCCGGTAGTTGCGTCCCACCCCGGGGATGCTGTTGAGGACCGACTCGATCTGGATGGGGAAGATATTCACCCCTTTAAGGATCATCATGTCGTCGCTCCGGCCCGTGATACGCGCGATCCTCGCATGGGTCCTGCCGCAGGCGCATTCTCCGGGCACCAGCGAGGTGAGGTCCTTGGTGCGGTAGCGGATGATGGGCATGGCCTCGCGGGAGAGCGTGGTGAGGAGCATCTCGCCCTTGCTGCCCGGGGGAAGGGGTTCCAGGGTGTCGGGGTCCACGATCTCTACCAGGTAGGCGTCTTCCCAGATGTGCATGCCGTTCATCTCGGGGCATTCAAAGGCCACGCCCGGGCCGTTCATCTCGGAGAGGCCATATGAGTTGAACGCCTTGATCCCGAAGAAGTCCTGCACCTTTCTGCGTGTTTCCTCCGAATGGGGTTCGGCGCCCAGGATCGCATAGGAGAAATCGGGAAACTCCTTGCGGGGATCTATGCCTTCTGCCTCCAGCGTATCGGCCAGGTGCAGGGCATAGCTCGGAATCACGTGGACGGCCGTGGTCTTGAAATCCTTCATGAACTTGAGCTGGCGTTTGGTGTTTCCCGGACCGGTGGGGATGGTGAGGCAGCCCAGCCTCTCCGCCCCGTAGTGGAGCCCCAGACCGCCGGTGAAGAGCCCGTAGCCGATCATGTTCTGAAACACGTCGTGCCGGCGCAGGCCCATCATGTAGAGGCAGCGGGTGACCAGCTCGGTCCAGTTGTGGAGGTCGCGGGCGCTGTGGTAGACGACCGTCGGTGCCCCGGTGGTGCCGGATGACGAATGGAGCCTGACCACCTCATCGAGGGGGATGCAGACCATGCCGTAGGGATATGCGTCTCTGAGATCCTGCTTCGTGGTGACCGGCAGCTTCCTGATGTCGCTCAGATCATGGATCGTGTGGTCTCCGAGCCCCTTTTCCCGGTAGAAGGGCGCCCGGGAAGCGCGTTTGACAGTCTCTTTGAGCCTCGCAAGCTGGAGTTCCTCCAGCTCCTGCCGCGAAATACATTCATCGTTCTTGTTCCAGTACATGGGTACTCCTCACAGGTGTGAGCGGCGGTCAATGCTCCCGGTCACATCTTTCCCGGCCGGTATCGCCGGTGCTCGATGCGATCGAATGATGCCGGCTTCTCCAGCAGGGTGTTGTATCGTAAAAACCTGTTTGCCCGTTGTAAGAAATGTTCTTCGCAAGAGTCCTATATTTATCGTAGGACTAACACGACGCAGGGTCCAAGTCAATCCGGGTTCGGATATCCCGCTCGGCCGCCCGGCACCTCTCATGCCCGGCATGAACAAGATATTTTTTCAAGAGGACTGAAGGAAACCTGCGGGAAAGGGAAGAGCCGACGGAGGACAGGGAGTAAAAAACCGCCAGGCCTTAAAAAAGGCTCTGGCGGGCGATTTCCGGTGGAATCCTCTGCCCAGGCCCCTGAAAAACGAGGTGCCTTAAAGAGAGATTACTGGGCAGGGCTCGATTCAGCGGGCGTCTGATCCTGCGGTGCAACCGGGATCGATGGCGCGGCAGGCGCGGCACTGTCCCCTGAGCCCGGCTGGGGTGCAGATTCACCGGGGACTGCAGGAGCGGTTGTGGTCTGCCTGTCCATGATGCTCTGGGTCGGACGCTCGAAGGTGAAATATCCGAGGGTGAGCGAGGTGAGCATGAATACGACCACCAGGACCCGTGTCGACTTGTTGAGAAAATCGGCCGGACCGGCAGAGCCGAACAGGGCCTGCGAACCCGCCCCGCCGAAAACAGCGCCGATATCAGCCCCCTTGCCCGACTGCAGGAGCACGGCAATGACCAGCAGCACCGACACCAAGATGTGAATGGTTAGTATAACTCCGTACATAGTCTCACTTTCCTTTAAAACGTATTATCCTCTCGAACGAGGCCGCATCGAGGCTGGCGCCCCCTACCAGGGCGCCGTCGATATCGGCCTTGGCCATGAGCGCGTCGATGTTGTCGCCTTTGACGCTGCCGCCGTAGAGGATTCGGACCTTATCCGCAACCCCTTGCCCGAAGAGATCGCCCAGGAGCCCCCTGATAAGGGCATGGACCTCCTGTGCGGTCTCCGGTGTGGCGGTCCTTCCGGTACCGATGGCCCAGACCGGCTCGTAGGCGATGACCAGCGATCCGGCCTGCCCGGCATCGAGACCTGCGAGGCTGTTTTTCACCTGGGCCTCGATCACGGCGTTCGTCCTCCCCGATTCGCGCTGGTCAAGGGTTTCCCCCACGCACACGATCGGGGTGAGGCCGCCCCGGATTGCGGCGAACAGGCGTTTGTTGACCGTCTCGTCCGTCTCGCCGAAATACTGCCTGCGTTCGGAGTGGCCGATGATCGCGTGGCTCGCGCCAACGCTTGCGAGCATGGGCGCGCTGACCTCGCCGGTAAAGGCGCCGGAGTCTTCCCAGAAGACGTTCTGGGAGCCCACCTTGACAGGAGACCCCCTGAACGACTCGGCAAGGGCGTGGATATAGAGGCAGGGCGGGCAGACGAGGATCTCTGTCGTCGTGACATCAGAAACCCGCCGTGCAATATCATCGGCCCAGGAAGATGCCTCGTCCAATGTTTTGAACATCTTCCAGTTGCCGGCTATGAGAGGTGTTCTCATCTTTTCTCCACTTCTATCGCTCCAGGGACTTCACCCCTGGGAGCTCGGCGCCGCCGAGCATTTCCAGGAAGGCACCGCCCGCCGTGGAAACGAAATCGACCTTATCGGCCAGACCGCTCTTGTGCAACGCCGCATCTGTATCACCTCCACCCACGATGGTCAATGCCTTTGAATTCGCAATCTTTCTCGTGATATCCATGGTCCCATGGGAAAAGGGCTCCTGCTCGAAGACCCCCATTGGTCCGTTCCAGACGATCATGCTGCAGTCATCGAGCGCCTCGGAGAACAGGGACACCGATGCCGGGCCGATGTCGAGGCCCATGAGGTCTGCGGGGATCTCTTGGATGGTCACGGTCTTGGCATTCTGGCCTGACTTGGGATCAGGGGCACACACGCAGTCGACCGGCAGATAGAGCTTCACGCCTTTGCTGCGGGCCTTCTCCATGATGGTCCGGGCGGTATCCACGAGATCGTCCTCCACCAGGGATTTCCCGATATCCTGGCCCAGGGCCTTGATGAAGGTGAAGGCCATCCCGCCTCCGATGATGATCTTGTTGACCTTCTCGATGAGGTTCTCCAGCACCTCCAGCTTGCCCGAAACCTTTGCCCCCCCGATTACGGCGACATAAGGACGCTTGGGGTCCTTCAGGGCCTTGTTGATGTACTCAACCTCTCTGAGCATCAGGAAACCTGCCGCGGTTTCCTTGATATAATCGCAGATGCCCACATTGGATGCGTGGGCGCGGTGGGCTGTGGCAAAGGCATCGTTGACATAGCACTCACCCAGCTCGGAAAGCTTCTTGGCGAACTCGGGGTCGTTCTTTTCCTCGCCGATGTGAAACCTCAGGTTTTCGAGCAGGATCACATCGCCGGATGAGAGGTTGTCGACCATCTTCTTCACCTCGTCACCCACGCAGTCGGGCGCCATGTTGACGCTCGTTCCCAAAAGCTCCGAGAGTTGGCGTGCCACGGGCAGAAGGCTCATTGACTTGACCACCTTGCCCTTGGGGCGTCCGAGGTGAGACATGAGAATGACCTTCCCTCCCTGGTCCATGGCATACTGAATAGTGGGCAGGGCCTCTCGTATCCGGGAATCGTCGGTGATGGTGCCCTCTTCATCGAGAGGAACATTGAAATCCACACGTATGAGAACTTTTTTCGATTTCAAGTCCAGTTCCTTGATGGACCGAATACCCATAATATGTGTCCTCCTTACTCTGGTATGTTCAGAATATGGATGCTGTACGCTGAAAAAAAGAAAGCCTTATAGAAGACAGTGTTTGTGCGTCTTTTGCCAATCAGCCCCTTTACAAACAGCCCCGGTTCCTTTTAAATAAGTGATGTATATTATTAAGGTGTAAGATATGTCAATGGGATTTCAAGATGGCCTATGACGGCAGGGGAGGTGCTGAGATGCTGGATGCACTGGGCGATCGCTTCCTCCTGCTCATCCAAGGACTCATCAGCGGGAACCTCAAACGGGCGGCCGCGCTCGCCGAAGAGATGCACCGCCGCACCGGAGGCTCCCATCCCGGAATCATGTCCCAGACCCTCATCGAGGAGATGGCACAGGCCCAGGCCTTCAAGAGCTCTCTCATCAACCTTCCGTCCGTGGTTCCCGGGCTGGGCACCATTGTATCCTTTTCCCTGGTGGGGGTTGAGAACTTCTATCTCCTGGACCAGTCGGTCACCCTCGTTCTCGCCCTGTGCCTCATTCACGGAAAGGACATTGAGGACCGGGCGGCCATCGAGGATTTCACCGTGAAGATCATCGGCGAGGTGTTCGGCGTCACGAACCAGGAAACAGGGGGGGATTCCCGGTCCATCACCAGGGAATACATCTCCCGGCTGCTCCCCATGAAGTATTTCACTAGGGGCGTGGACCAGGGGATGCGAAGGGTCCTCCGCCGGCTCGTGCCCATAAAAAACCGATCGCGCCTGCTCCCCATGGGAATCGGTCTCGGGTCGTCCGCCGTGGGCGCCTACGACACCATCGTACACGTGGGTCAGGCAACATTGCGGCGTCTGGCGGCACTCCCGGATGCGCGCCCGGCGGTCTCCGGACGGTAGGGATCAGGACCGTTGCCTTAAGAAGGGAGAAAACGAACCCTTGGGCCCTTACAGGCGGTAGATTTCCTTGTCCCAGAGCTTTACCCAGTTGCGCTTGAGCACATTGGTGGCAACCGTGATGTTGTCCACTTCCAGGATCATGATGGGGTTTGATGCCCTGCCGATATAGGGATACATGGTGATGACGTTGATCTTTGCATCTCTTAAGGGTTTGAGGACGGCGTTCATCCCGCCCGGGTGGTCCGGCATTTCTACGGCGAGAACGCCGATTTCCTGATATTCGAATTTCTCTGCGGTCAGGGCGTTTTTTGCCTTCTTGG
The DNA here is from genome assembly GCA_001896555.1 of Candidatus Phosphitivorax anaerolimi. Taxonomy (GTDB): domain Bacteria; phylum Desulfobacterota; class Desulfomonilia; order UBA1062; family UBA1062; genus Phosphitivorax; species Phosphitivorax anaerolimi. The sequence goes on along the minus strand of MPOS01000034.1, from coordinate 28,581 downwards.
GATCATCCACCACAATGCAGATGGAGGAAACCTCGGCAGATTCCTGCCCTACCGAGATGGCCCTGATGTTCACCCCGTGCTTGCCCAGCGTGTCGCTCAAGTTAGAGAGCTTTCCCGATACATTTGCGGTCTCAAGACGAAACTGTTTGACTGACATGACCTAGGTCTCCCTCGAAAAAAAATCGTACCCTGTTCTCAAGGCATCGATGTTCTTGTCTTTGAAGCGGCTCTTTCCCTTTCCCAGGATTTCCTCCATATTGTCGATGAGAGTGGAGATCTTGATCAGCCGTGTGCGGCTCACAAAGGCGCCAAGCATGACCATGTTGGCATATCGTTCGCCAACGGTCCTGATTGCAAGCTCGTTCACAGGGACATCCACCACTTCGATATCCCCTCTCACCGGCCTGGTAGTGACAATGCTGGTATTGATGAACACCTGACCTCCGGAGACTGTCTGGTTCTGCAGACGCTGGAGGGAAAGATTGTCCATGATAACGAGGTAGTCCGGAGAGGACGCCACCGGGGACGCGATCTCCTCATCCGAAATGGCAATGGTGCACGAGGTGATGCCGCCGCGCATCTCTGCGCCATAGGAGGGCAGATAGGTGACATGGTGCCCCTCGAGCATGGCAGCCCACGCGAAGGCAAGGCCGGAGAAGAGGATCCCCTGCCCGCCGATTCCACTCATGATGGTTTTCTGGAGCATGGCGTCTACTTGTCCTTCTTTGCTGTGTAATCTTTCATGACCCCTATGGGGTATTCCTTTTCCATCTTTTCTTCCAGATAGGCGAAGGCCTCCCTGGGGCTCACCTTCCAGTTGGTGGGGCAGGGAGAGAGGACCTCAACGAGTGAGTAGCCTGCGCCCGCCATCTGGACCTCAAAGGCCTTTTTGATGGCCTTCTTTGTCTCCCGGATCTTGGCCGGATTGGCCAGCGAGGTTCTGACGACATAGGCGGCGCCGGGCAGGGTTGCGATGAGCTCGGTGATCTTCAGCGGGTACCCTTCCACCTCGGTTCTCCTGCCATAGGGGGAGGTGGTGGTCTTCTGCCCGATCATGGTGGTGGGGGCCATCTGGCCTCCGGTCATGCCGTACACCGCGTTGTTTACGAAGATGCTCGTGATCTTCTCGCCCCGGTTTGCCGCGTGCAGGGTCTCGGCGGTCCCGATCGCGGCCATGTCTCCATCGCCCTGGTAGGTGAAGATGATCCTGTCGGGCTGTGCCCGCTTGAATCCGGTGGCAATGGCGCAGCCCCGCCCGTGGGCTGATTCGCACACGTCGAAGTCGAAGTAGTTGTAGGCGAGCACTGCGCAGCCCGCAGGCGGGATGCAGATGATCCTGCCGCGCATGTTCATCTCGTCGACCAGCTCGCAGATGAGCCGGTGAATGATCGAATGCCCGCAGCCCGGACAGTAGTGGTTGGGCACCGGCTTCAGGCACTTGGGTCTGGTGTATACGATCTTCATCTTAGAGCTCCTTCTGCAGCCAGTACCGTTCGATGATCCGGGCGATCTCCTGGGGAATGGGCACGACCCCTCCCGGGCGGCCGTAGAACTCGCAGGGTACCTTGCCCTCGACCGCCAGGCGCACATCATCGATCATCTGGCCGGTGCTCATCTCGAACACGAGGAAGAGTTTGGTCTTTTTCGCAAGGTTGCGGATCGCCTCTTCGGGGAACGGCCACAGCGTGATGGGACGGAGCAGGCCGACTTTCAGCCCCTCGCTCCTCGCCCGCTTGACCGCACCCTTGGCGATGCGGGCCGCCGTGCCGTAGGCGATGATGGTCAGCTTCGCGTCATTGGTCATGAACTCCTCCCACTCGGGGAGCTCATGCGCCATGAGATCGTATTTCCGCTTGAGCTTCCAGTTGTGTTCCTCCATCTCTACCGGGTCCAGGATTAGAGACTTGATGATCCGGGAGGGCCTGTTTTCAGCTCCGTCCAGGATGTAGTCTTTGGGAGGGATCTCCACATCAGGCCGCTCGTGCAGGTAGATGGGCTCTACGATCTGGCCCATCATGCCGTCGCCCAGGATCATGACCGGGGTGCGGTAGAGATCGGCCACGTCAAAGCTCTTCATGGTGATGTCGTAGAGCTCCTGCACGTATGCCGGCGCGTAGACGGGCATGCGGTAGTCGCCGTGGCCTCCTCCCCGGGTGGCCTGATAGTAGTCTCCCTGGCTCGGGGCGATATTCCCCAGGCCGGGCCCGCCCCGGTTGATGTTGACGATGACCGCCGGGAGCTCGAGCGCGGCCAGGAACGAAAGCCCTTCCTGCTTGAGGCTGATGCCCGGAGAAGAGGAGCTGGTCATGGCGCGCATCCCGCTCGCGGCCGCGCCGAGCACCATGTTGATGGAAGCGATCTCGCTCTCGCCCTGGAGGAACACCCCGCCGACCTCCTGCATACGCCTTGACATATACTCGGGCACCTCGTTCTGCGGGGTGATGGGGTAGCCGAAGTAGCACCTGCAGCCTGCACGGATCGCTGCCTCTCCGAGGGCGTCCGTGCCTTTCATGAGAACCTTCTTATCCACGGCACACCTCGATGGCCGCCTCGGGGCACATGACCGCACACAGGGCGCACCCCTTGCATGAATCCTTGGCGGTCTCGGCGGGATGATATCCTTTTTCGTTCAGGCCCTCCGAGAGCCGGATCGCCTCATCGGGACAGACGGTGAGGCACAGCTCGCAGGCCTTGCACAATCCCTGGTTTATCGTGATCTTTCCTTTTGCTGCCATATCCTTCTCGTACGCACTTTCCTTGAAGTTGGATCATTGTTTAGCATCAAAACATCTTCCTGTACAGAATAGATTTTGCAGGGATAATTTCATAAAGTTTCTCTCCGTCTTACAGTGAATGCTTTCATGGGGATTTTGGTGCAGCGTTCACATGCTTACAGAACACGGGTAAGGGCATACCGGCATCTAAAGAGGTAATGCCCCCTGTTCTTTCAAGGATTGCCGGGTAGGGGCGGGACGTCGCCTCATTTTTTCCATGAAGGATATTCATGGATTGTGAAGTATCATGATGAATCCCCCACCCCTTGAAATTTGCAGGACATGCCCTAATAAAGGCTTAAAAATGATCTGGAGGTGAGGGTCATGGCAAGAATCGGCAGAATTAGCTGGAGTTGGGACCCGATTCAGGAAATGGAACGGCTTGAGCGGGACTGGAGCGATTTCTTCTCCGGTTTCGGCAGGCAGAGCGCTGTGAAGTATCCGCCGGTCAATATCTTCACCGGCGAAGATAATGTAATCATCACATCAGAGATCCCGGGCGTGGACCCGGAGGATGTAGACCTCACTGTGACCGGCGACGTGCTTACCCTGAAAGGTACGAGACGGCGGCAGGAGCTTGGAGAGGGTCAGTCCTGGCACCGCAGGGAACGCGGGTACGGGGATTTCTATCGTACCATTCAGCTTCCCTACAATGTGGAAAGCTCCAAGGTTGAGGCCAGTTACAGCAAGGGTATCCTGAAGATCACCCTTCCCCGGGCCGAGGCGGATAAGGCCAGAAAGATCAGTGTGAAAACTGCATAATAAGGAGGCGAATGACATGGCAGAGGTAGAAAAGTCCCGTGAGGTCAAAAAGCAGAAGGCGGGCGGCAGTGTAGCGACCGAGAGGACACGGACCGGCAGGATCTATATGCCGAATGTCGATATCAGCGAAGACAAGGACAATCTGACCCTGTATGCCGACCTTCCCGGAGCGGGTGATGAGGACGTGAGTGTGACCCTGGAAAACGATGTGCTCACCATCGAGGCCAAGGTTTCTCCCCCGGTCAAGGCGGGTGATCACCGGCTCACCTATGCGGAATATGGGGTGGGCGATTACTTCCGGTCCTTCACCATCACCGAGCCCATCGACCGGGACAGGATCGAGGCAAGGATGAAGGACGGTGTACTGCGGATCGTGCTGCCCAAAAAGGAAGAGGCAAAGCCGAAACAGATCAAGATTCAAGCAGAATGACGACAAACGAAGATACGGTATAAGGAGGGAAATTATGGCTATGAGATCGTTAACCCCCTGGAGATGGGGAAGAAGAAGTGTTCCGGTGAGCAGGGAGATTGAAACGCATCCGCTGGATATGTTCCAGCGCGAGATGAATCGCCTGTTCGATGACTTCTTCAAGGGATTCGGGCTCAGGCCCTTCGGTGAAGAGATGGAAGCCGCGGGCGCGTTCTATCCGCAGGTGGACATGACCGAGGATGAAAACTCCATATACATAACTGCGGAGCTGCCCGGAATTGATGAAAAGGACATCGACATCAATCTGAGCAGGGATTCGCTCACCATCAAGGGTGAGAAGAGAGAAGAGAGGGAAGAGAAGGGCAAGGAATCCTACTACATGGAGCGTTCGTTCGGCGCGTTCTCGCGGGTGATCCCGATCCCGGTGGAGGTCAATCCGGACAAGGCGGAAGCGACCTTCAAGAAGGGCGTGTTGAACATCACCCTGCCCAAGGTAGAAAAGGAGAAAAAAGAGCAGCGGAAGATCAAGATCAAGGGAGACTGATCTCCCTGAAGCTCACGTGAGGTTCTTTAAAAAAGGGGCTTAAAAAAGCCCCTTTTTTATCAAGGTATCGCGGAGGAGCATTTTCATCGCCGGCAAGAGAGGGCGACCGGGATGGAGTCGGCCGACTCTCTGTTCTCCCGGCGATGGGTGAAGATGGATCGCCCAAAAAGCGAGTGAGTCCCGGCACGTACCTCCTTTTTTAAGAATAGAACGATCCCGACCCTGAAAATCATGGTAAATCCCTATAAGAGCCTTGAAATACAGGACCATACAACCTACTAGGATCAGTGTCAGGCGAAAAACACGAAGAGGAGACAATACATGGATGTGAACAAGCTGACGCAGAAAACGCAAGAGGCGATTCAGAACGCCCAGAACATAGCGGTGCGCTTCGGACAGGTGGAGCTCGATGTGGAGCACGTGCTCCTGGCCCTGCTGGAGCAGGATGACGGGCTGATCCCGAGGATCCTTGCCAGGATGGACGTGCCGCTGGACCCCGTGATCGCCGAGGTCCATAAGGAGCTCGACCGCAGGCCCAAAGTCTCCGGCCCCGGGGCCGAGGCGGGCAAGGTCTATGTGACCCAGCGGTTCAACCGGATGCTCGTAAAGGCCAAAGAAGAGGCGGCCCGGCTCAAGGACGAGTATGTGTCCGTTGAGCATCTGCTTTTCGCCATGATGGAAGAGGGCGGGAAAACGCCTTCAGGGAAGATCCTCGCGCAGTTCAATATCACCAAGGAGCGCGTCCTCCAGGCGCTCACCGCCATCCGCGGCAACCAGCGGGTCACCAGCGACAACCCCGAGGCCGCCTACGAGGCCCTGGAGAAGTACGGGATCGACCTCGTGGCACAGGCTCAGCTCGGAAAGCTCGACCCGGTCATCGGCAGGGACGCCGAGATCAGGCGCACCATCCGCATCCTCTCGCGCAAGACCAAGAATAACCCGGTCCTCATCGGCGAGCCCGGTGTGGGCAAGACCGCCATCGTTGAAGGGCTTGCCCAGCGGATCGTACGGGGAGACGTGCCCGAGGGCTTGAAGGACAAGACCATCTTCGCCCTGGACATGGGGGCCCTGGTGGCGGGCGCCAAGTTCCGTGGCGAGTTCGAGGAGCGGCTCAAAGCGGTGTTGAGCGAGATCAAGGCGAGCGAGGGCCGGATCCTGCTCTTTATCGACGAGATCCACAACATCGTGGGCGCTGGCCGCGCAGAGGGCTCCATGGACGCCGGCAACATGCTCAAGCCCATGCTGGCGCGCGGAGAGCTCCACTGTCTGGGCGCAACCACCTTGGACGAGTACCGCAAGCACATCGAGAAAGACGCAGCCCTGGAGCGCAGGTTCCAGCCGGTCTTGGTGGAGCCGCCCACGGTGGAAGACACGATCTCCATCCTGCGGGGCCTCAAGGAGCGCTACGAGGTGCACCACGGCGTGAAAATCCAGGACAGCGCCCTGGTGGCCGCCGCGGTGCTGTCGAACCGTTATATCACCGACCGGTTCCTTCCCGACAAGGCCATCGATCTGGTCGACGAGGCGTGTGCCCTGATCCGCACCGAGATCGACTCCATGCCGGCCGAGCTCGACGAGATCACGCGCAAGGTCATGCAGCTCCAGATCGAGGAGGCCGCGCTCAAGAATGAAAAGGACAAGGCGAGCATGGCGCGTCTGGAGGAGCTCCGTAAGGAACTCGCCGATCTCAAGGAGCAGGCCGATGCCATGAGGGCCCGGTGGGAAGAAGAGAAACGGACCGTGCACCGGGTAATGGCGCTTAGAGAGGAGCTCGAGCAGGTCAGGATGCAAATCGAGAAGGCCGAGCGCGAGTACGACCTGAACAGGGCGGCCGAGCTCCGCTACGGCAGGCTCCCGCAGCTGGAGAAGCAGCTCGCCGATGCCGAGCTGGAATCGCGCGAGGAGAAGCGGCTGGTGAGGGAAAGCGTGACCGACGACGTGATCGCGGATATCGTGTCACGCTGGACCGGCATCCCGGTTTCCCGGCTCGTTGAGGGCGAGAAGGAGAAGCTGCTCAGGCTCGACGACATCCTGCACCAGAGGGTGGTTGGCCAGGACGATGCCGTTCAGGCTGTCGCAGATGCGGTCATCCGCGCCCGCGCAGGGATCAAGGACCCCAGACGGCCCATCGGATCGTTCATCTTCTTGGGCCCCACAGGCGTGGGGAAGACCGAGCTGGCAAAGACCCTGGCCGAGGCCCTGTTCGATACGGAAGACAACATGATCCGGATCGACATGAGCGAGTACATGGAACGCCACACCGTGTCCCGGCTCATCGGGTCGCCTCCCGGCTATGTGGGCTACGAGGAAGGCGGGCAGCTCACCGAGGCGGTCAGGCGCAAGCCCTATTCGGTGATCCTCTTCGACGAGATCGAAAAGGCGCATCACGACGTCTTCAACGTGCTGCTGCAGATCCTGGACGACGGACGCGCAACCGATGCACAGGGCCGGACCGTGGATTTCAAGAATACGGTCATCATCATGACCTCCAACATCGGCTCCCAGAGCCTCGTAGAGGGCATCTCCGGCACGGGCGAGATCAGCGAGGAGGTCAGGAACGCGGTCATGGCCGAATTGCGGTTGCATTTCCGGCCCGAGTTCCTCAACCGGGTGGACGAGGTGGTGCTCTTCAAGGCACTGACGCTGCCGGAGATCGAGAAGATCGTGGATCTGCTCGTAGCGGATCTCCAGAAACGCCTCAGCGAGCGCGAGATCAGCTTCGAGCTGAGCAATGAGGCCAAGGAGTTTATCGCCCGGGAAGGGTTCGACCCCGTATACGGTGCCCGGCCTTTGAAGCGCTTCATCCAGCGGGAGCTGGAGACCAGACTCGGCAGGGCGATTGTGGCGGGCCAGATCATGGACGGCTCCCGGGTGAGTGTGGAGCTGAGAAACGGCGAGCTTACCTTTGCCGTCGAACCTCCATCGGAACAGAGGGGGAAGGCTGCCTCGGTATGAGCCGGCTGCTTAACTCCCTTTCTTCACCCGCGGTGCTTCTCGATGAACGAATGGATCTCGAGCATGTACTGACGGGCATGACGTGAGACAAAGGCGTCGATGTGCCCCACTCCGTCGAGGATCACGATCTCCTTGGGTTCGCGGGCGACCTCGTGCATTCGGATGGAGTGTGTGTGGGGCACCACCGGGTCGTTTGTCCCGTGGATGAACAGCTTGGGCACCGGGCTCAAAGGCAGCGTGTCGAGCGCCGAGAACCCCTCTTCAGGAACTTCGCAGGGGATCTGCGGATAGGCCTCGGAGAAGAGGGCGTGGAAGGAGTGGAGACCCGCCTCCAGGATTGCGCCCTTCAATGAGGGAAAATCCGGCAGGACCCGGGCCAGGGTGTAGGCGCCCATGGACTGTCCGAACCCGAAGATAGCGCTCCCGAAGGTCTCCGGATGGGCGAAGATGTGGTGAAACACGGCCCGCGCGTCGTCCTGGATCTGCCTGAGCGAGGGCTCGCCCTTTGATCTGCCGTATCCGCTGTAGTCGAAGGTGACGAGCCGGTGGCCCATCTCGGGGAGAAACAGGGCCGCGGTGACGTGCGAGGTCATGTTCTCGGCATTGCCGTGGAGATGGACGATGGTGGCGGGCGAGACGACTGCGGCCCTGGGCTGTATGATCCAGCCGTGCAGCCTCTCCTGGATCATGAGCTCCTCTTTGACGAACCCATAGCTCGAAGGGTCAGAATATATGATGTGATCGGGGTAGAAACAGTTCTCCTCTCTGATAACCATGACTTATCTATAAGCGATACCGCATAACGGTGCAAGGACTTCCTTGACATCAGTATTTTAGGCACGCATATGGATTTTTATGAGCCGACCGGTCGTCACCCTCCTTACCGATTTCGGGCTGGAAGACGCCTATGTGGCCCAGCTCAAGGCCGTGATTCTCTCACAGGTTCCGGACGTGGAGCTGGTGGACATCACCCACAGTATCCCGCCCTTTGGACTGCTCTCGGCAGGCTGGCTCCTGCATACTTCATACGCCTTTTTCCCCAGAGGGAGCATCCACCTCTGCGTGGTCGATCCCGGGGTGGGGACCTCGCGCCCGATCCTTGCGGTGCTCAAGGACGGTCATGCCTTTGTGGGCCCGGACAACGGTGTATTCTCCTTTCTCTTCCCGGCAGAGCAGGTGATCGAGATCACCTGGAAGCCCTTAGGCCCTCTATCCTCGACCTTTCACGGCAGGGACATCATGGCGCCGGTGGTGGTGGAGCTGCTGAAGTACACTCCGCCCCAGAGCCTCGGAAGACCGGCTTCGAATCCTGTCCGGCTCGATGTTGCGAAGGATATGGTCGTGCACATCGACCGGTTCGGAAACGTGGTTACGAACGTCCACGGCTCCCGCCTTCAGGATGGATGCTCCCTGGTGGTGGGCGGGAAGAGGGTGCACCGGATAGTCGAAAGCTTTGCCGGCATCCCTCCCGGTGAGCCGGCCCTGATTGTGGGGAGCGCCTTGACCGTGGAGGTGGCGGCGAACCGTGAGAGCGCAGCCGTGCTGCTCGGAGCAAAGGCAGGCATGCCTGTGAGATTGATCCCGCCCGGCTCTTACGCGTAGTTTCTTGGCCCGAAGATCCGGGTGCCGATCCGCACCAGGGTGGCGCCCTCTTCGATGGCGATGCGGTAGGAGTCGCTCATCCCCATGGAAAGGTGTTTCATCTCCACCCCGGGCACGGCCGCCTTCGCCACCTCGTCGAACAGCTCCCGGGTGGCCCTGAAATAGGGCCTGAGGTTTGAGGGGTCATCGAGAAAGGGGCCCATGGTCATCAGTCCCTGGATGCGGATGTGCTCCAGGGTGTGGATCTGACGGATGAACGAAAGCACGTCTTCGGGGAGCACCCCTGCCTTCTGGGGCTCATGCGCGCAGTTGACCTCGATGAGCACAGGCATGATCTTGCCGTGCCTGCCCGCTATCTTGTCTATGGTCTGGGCAAGCGGCACCGAGTCCAGGGTTTCGATCATGTCGAACAGGGGCACGATGTATTTGACCTTGTTGGTCTGGATATGCCCGATGAAATGCCAGCCGGCGCGTTCCCCGATCTCGGGTATGACGGCCCGGGCCTCCTGGACGTAGTTCTCGCCGATCAGAGTGATACCGGCCTCGATCACCTCGCGGATCTCGTCAGCCGTGCGCGCCTTTGCCGCGGCAACCACCCGGATGTGCTCGGGAATCTCGGACAGGATTTTTCGTGCATTCTCAGAAATGATACCCATGACCGGCCGTCATTTTCGTCTGGGAGTGCTTTGTTTGTCAATACACAATGTGATCTCTTGGAAGAGGATGCAGCCTTTTTAGAGAAGCCCCCTTTCGCGGGGCGCTCATCTTTTTTAAGGGTGATAAAAGGAAGGGAAAGAAAGAGGACGATGAGGTAGACAGGGTGATCCGTGAACCGGAAACTCTTTCGTCTCACGTTTCTTGCCTATCTCATCGTCTCTCATCTTGCATCGTACAAGTACGAGGGAAATCAGGGCACAAGGCTCATCTCTTTAGATGAGGGCCCTGCTTTGCTCCCTCGTTAGAACCTCAGTCCCACCTCGGCGAACGGGCCGGTGAAGTTGGCGTCCAGGTCCAGGCCTTTCTTCTCGATGTTCAGGAAGTCGGCGCGGTAGCCCGCATTGATCATGAACGGTCCGCCTCCGGGGACGAACTTGACAATGCCGCTGAAGCTGTAGACCTGGTCATTGGAGATGGCCATGCCCCAGCCCTCAAGCTCCACCGAAACCATGTCCGTGGGCTGCATTTCCAGGGCCGCGAAAATCATGGGGTAGGTGATGGTCTCATCCGGATTCTCCTCTAGGACGTCTCCTTCAACGATACCGTCGTCCAAGGGAATGCGCTCCACATCGGTGTCGATGTGCACCACCCTGGCACCTATCCCGGCATCGAGATCGATCCCGCCGGTGGGGCCGGTCTCGATGAACGGGGTGCTGAAGTACAGGGCGGCGTCGTAGAGGTTCAGGAAGAACTCGGAGTCGATCACGTCGTCACCGAAAAAGACCGTGTCTCCGAAGGCGAACTCAAACGAGTTGTCTTCCGTGGCGTCGAAACCCATCGGGGTTGCCTTGAGATAGATGCCGAAGAGTTCCGCCGGCTCGATCTTGGCCCTGATCACGGGTTCCCACTCGCTGTCGAAGCCAAACCGGTCTTCAAGGTCGAGACTCGTGCTCGCCCCGTTCGGCGAATATGCAAGATCGCCGTCCGGTTTTACGTACCATGCGCCCACGGCGATCTCGAAACTGGCGGCAGAGACCGCCAGAGGGAGAATCAGGAGCGCAAGTGTCATTCCGATGATCATCAAGCGTTTCATATCTGCCTCCTTTACGCGAAATGATGCGTGTGGTGATAAGGGATGGTGAGTTGATATCCATACACTTTACTCACTGGGGGTGCCGGTCCTCCGGCCGCCCCGTCCTCTCGTTTGATCCGTGCGCGAAGCACGGTGCTTTACGGCAGACCTTCTCCCGCTTCCTTTCCCGGAGCCCGGGCGTGCCCGGGCAATGGTGCGGATCCGGGAGAGAGGCCGCCGGTATGAGACCGTTCATGCATTTCCTCCCTGTTTTTCAGGCGCCTGATCCTCTCCAGGACAGGCGGATGGGAATAGAAGAACCAGGCATACACAGGATGAGGATAGAGGTTCGTCAGGTTCCGGCTCGCAAGCCGTTTCAGGGATTCGATCAAGGCCTTTGAGTCCCCCATCATTGCCGAGGAAAAATCATCCGACTGGCGCTCGAATCGCCTGGAGATCATGGCCCTTACGGGGCTTAGGAAAAACGCCGCCGGCCTGAGAAAGACAGCGAGGATGAAAAGGCCCGCGTAGATCACCGGGGAATCGAAGCCGAAGGTCCTATACAGGATTTCCTGCTGCAGGGCCAGGTGCGCGCCGTAGAGCGCGAGGAGCGAGATGGCCGCCGAAAGGAGCATCTGCTTTATGATATGGCCCTTTTTCCAGTGACCCAGCTCATGGGCAAGGATGGCCAGGATCTCTTGGCGGGTGTGATCGTTGAGCAGGGTGTCGAAGAGCACGATCCGCTTCGTTTTCCCGATCCCGGTGAAATAGGCGTTGGAATGCCTGCTCCGCTTCACGGCATCCATGGTGTAGATGCCCCTGACCCTGAATCCCGCGCGTTCGGCCATCGAGGCTATGCTGCGGGCGAGGTCCTGATCTTCTACCGGCTCGAATCTGTTGAACACAGGTGCGATCACGACGGGGTAGAGCCAGGAAACGAGCACCTGGAAGGCGATGAGGAACAGCCATGACCACAGCCACCAGGTATCCGGAAATGAGCGGATGAGGCCGAGAACCGCTGCGAGCAGGATGCCCAGCACGAGTGCGGATATCAGGACGGATTTCACGAGGTCGGCGGTCCAGGTGGCCCAGGATATGGTGCTGAAGGAAAACCTCTTTTCCACGCCGAAGGTCTGGTAGAGATCGAAGGGGATCTCAAGGATCCCGAGCAGGAGATACCCGGCAAAAAGGAATATGATTCCGGACAGGACAAAGGAGAGGCCCCAGGATGAAATCACCCCGGCGAGCCAGGGAAGGAGACCGCTTATCACGAGCAGGGGCAGGAAGAGATCGAAGAAGAGATGGCGGACCGCCTCCAGCCGGCCTGTCGCCGTGGAATAATCCCTCATCTCCTTTAGGGTATCTGCATCAATGGCCCCGGCAAACTCCTGCGGGACCTTTCGGCCTTCAGAACGGAGATGGGAGATATTCAGGATATGGAGCCCCAAGCGCACCGATGCGGTCAGGACAGAAAGGATAAGAAACAGGACAAGGAGATAATTCAGCTCTGCACCAGTATTCATGATAGATGCCGACTACCTTTGACAGCAGGCCGTCCATCCTTCCATCACCTTAATTAGGGGTGATGAGCCCCCGTTTCTTCGGGGAATGCGACGTTGAAATCCCTGTTTTCCCTTTACCCAAAAACCCGGTGATATCATTCAACGTACGATCCCGGAAAAAGCCGCTCCCGCGATGCGGTTTCCGGTCTTTTTCCGTATGATTCCGTCCTCCCCTCTCTATCTTCATAGATAGACAATAGGGGTGCTTGAAGCTAAAATCAATTGGTGCCAAAGGCGAAACAGGACAACGGCCGGCGGCCTCACATCATGGTGAATTTCCACAGCAGGCCCATGGCAGGGATGATGACCCAGAGGCTTTGCACATAGATGGTGTACATCCGGTTATCGAAAATCACCTGTTCATGGTAGAAGTCGATGCCCTTGGCCAGGAAGAAAAGCGGCGGGAGCAGGCCGTAGGCGAGTGCGGGCGCGATCTTCAAGGGGAAGCTCAGGAAGAGCATAAGGGCGAGGCCCATGATGGCATACTCCAGGAGCATGATGGAATGCTCCTCGTGGATGTAGCGCGCCAGGCTCATGCGGCCGATGATGGCGTCTCGCTCCATGTTCTTGAGCCCCAGGAGGATCTCCACTCCCAGATAGTGCACGGCCGTATATGCAGCCAGGACGAAGACGCCCGGGGCGATGGAAGATCTCTCCAGACTCAAGGGGGTGATGATGGATATGAGAACAAAGACCACCAGCCCGTAGATGCTCCTGAGATAGTCCGCCACGCCCCCCACGTCGATGAGCGGGCGCAGCAGGGATATCCCGATGACCAGCAGACCGCCCGTCAGCCCTGCCGACAGCAGTCCGAGTGAGGTGGCGATGCCTGTAGAAACGGCCCACAGGGGCCACTGCCGGGGCGTGCGGTGCGGGCCCGTGGAAGCGAGGGCGAGAAAGAAGACGGTCAGCAGCACATCCCATGAATAGCGCTGTCCGCAGAATACCAGGGACGCCATGGCGATCCCGAGGCTTCCCAGCGAGGGGAGCAGGGGCGTGGCGGAGAGGAAATTGAGCACCGCGTTCTCGATGCCGGCATGGGTATGGGTGCTCTTGAGAACCTCGATGCACTCCTCGATCACCCAGTGGGGTGTCGATGCCCCTGCGATCACAGCCACCTGGGAGGTCTGGGGAATCGTGGCCTCCTTGAGCTGCTCCGGGTCTTCCACCCGGATCACACGCCGGTTCTCCTTTGCCGCGATCTCTGCCAGGCGCTTGGTGTTGGCAGAGTCTTTCCCCCCGATGACGATGAACACATCGTGATCCTTTGCCAGATCCCGCACTTCGCTCTGGCGGTCTATGGTGGAGCGGCAGATGGTGTCCGACACGTCGAGCACCTCGCACTTTTCCCTGAGCACGGAAATGATCTCGCGATAGGTGGCCACATCAAAGGTGGTCTGGGCCACCACGCTGATTCTCCTGGCCTGGGGAAGCCTGCGAGCGTCCTCCACATTCTCTACCACCACCCCTTTGTCGCCCGCGATTCCCAGGTGGGCGTCCATCTCGGGGTGGTCCTTGTCGCCAGCGATCACCACGAGATCTGCAGTCTTCGATGCCTTCTTGATAATGGACTGGACCTTGAGCACCATGGGACACGCGGCGTCAATGACCTCCACGCCCCTGCTCTGAAGGATCTGCTTCTTGTCCGGGGCAATGCCGTGGGCGCGGACTATGGCGATATTGCCCGCCTTGAGCCGGTCGTCGTCGATGTCGTGTACGATCCCGATGCCGCGTTTCTTCAGGGCCTCGATGACCTGGGGGTTATGGATGATCTGGCCTAAAGTGTAGATCTTTTTTCGGGGGTTCTTCTGTCTCACCTTGAAGGTGATGTCGATGGCCCTTCGGACCCCGAAACAGAAGCCTGCGTATCTGGCGATGGTGATTCTCATGCAGCACCCATAAACCGGGCATGAACGAGGTATTCCTGGTTGCCCTTGACCCCCTTGACCGGGGATGGAATCGTGCCGCTCACCCTGCAGCCGAGCCCTGCGATAAACGCCTCCATATCGCGGATAACCTCCTGTGCAATTGCATCATCTTTCAAAATGCCCCCCTTCCCGATGTGCTCCCTGCCCGCCTCGAACTGGGGCTTGATCAGGGCGATGATGTCGGCTCCAGGTTGAAGTACATTCAGGACCGGGGGCATAACGAGCTTCAGCGAGATGAACGAGACATCAAAGGTCGCCAGGTCGCACCGGTCTCCGATGAGTGAGGGGTTCAGGTTCCGCACGTTGATCCCTTCGAGGCTCACCACCTTTTCATGGGTCCTGAGCCTCCAGTGGAGCTGACCCCGCCCGACATCGACTGCATAAACCTTTGCCGCCCCGCGCTGGAGCATCACGTCGGTGAAGCCCCCGGTGGAAGCGCCGATGTCGATGGCGATTTTGCCGGCCGGATCTACACCGAACGCATCCAAAGCGGCCAGGAGCTTGTCTCCGGCTCGGCTCACGTATCGGGGGGACTCTTTGAGCGTAACCTTGGCATCCTCACTGACCGGGGTCCCCGCCTTGGTCACCGGGGTTCCGTCAATGAGCACGCTGCCCGCCATGATGAGCGCGGCAGCCTTTGTCCGTGTCTCTGCAAGTCCCTTCTCCACCAGCAGTCTGTCCAGTCGCATTTTCATGAAAGTTCTAATAAAAGTTTTATAACAGTTCCTTAACGGCCTTTCGTATTCCCTCGGCATCGAGACCCAGGGATTTCCTGAGCTGGCTTAAAGACCCGTGCTCGACAAAGGCGTCAGGCACTCCCAGGAGCCTGAACCTCAAGGGGTGGCCGATATCCTGCAAGGCCTCCACCACGGCCGAGCCCACTCCGCCGTGAATGCACCCGTCTTCCACCACCACGAATCGCCCCCCACACGAGCTTACCGTGGCGCGCACGGTCCCGGTATCCAGAGGTTTCGCATACACGAGGTCCACCACCGCGATGTCTTCGAGCCCGTCTACGGCATCGAGCGCGGTGTAGCACAAGGGGCCGCAGCAGAAGATTGCGAGGCGCGACCCCTCCCTAAGCACTTCCGACCTGCCCGTGCGCAGGTTGCCGGGCTTTAAGGGGGCGGGAATGATGCTGTCCCGCGGATATCGGATGGCTGTGGGCCCCTGGATCTTGAGCGCATGGACGAGCATCCTTTCGAGCATGAACTGGTCCCTGGGCACGAGAACGGTCATGTTGGGAATGCTTCGGAAGTAGGCCAGATCGAACACCCCGTGGTGAGTAGGGCCGTCGGGGCCCACCAGCCCCGCCCGGTCCACGGCAAAGATCACGGGTGCGTTCTGCAGGGCTACATCGTGAATGATCTCGTCATAGCTCCGCTGGAGAAAGGTCGAGTAGATAGCCACCACCGGTCTCAGCCCGTAGAGGGCCATGCCCGCGGCCATGGTCACTGCATGGCCTTCGGCGATGCCCACGTCGTAGAACCTGTCAGGAAACTTCAGCGCGAACCCCTTGAGCCCGGTTCCCGAGGTCATGGCCGCGCTGATGGCAACGACCCTGGGGTCGCGTCTGGCAATGCGGGTGAGTGTCTTGCCGAACACATCCGAATAGGTGAGAGTTCTGGAGCCTGATGCAGATTCGCCGTTTTCCCGCACGAACTTGCCCACCCCGTGAAAATTCTCGGGGTCGCGCATGGCAGGGGTATACCCGTGCCCCTTCTGGGTGATGACGTGCAGGAAGATGGGCTCGTGCATGGCCGAGATGTTCTGGAACGCCTCCACCAGGTGGCTGATCTTGTGGCCGTCGATGGGCCCTACGTAGCGGAAGCCCAGCTCCTCGAATAGGAGTCCCTCGGTCACCGCACCCTTGAGATTGCCCTCGATTATCTTGGCGATCTTATAGATCGTGTCGCCCCCTAAGGGGATGCCCTTGAGGATGCCCTTGATACCCTCTCTGACCTCTCTGACCTTTTTCGAGGTCATGATCCTGCTCAAGTAATCCGCGATGGCCCCCACCCGCTGGGAGATGAACATCTTGTTGTCGTTGAGCACCACGATGAGGTTCTGTTTCTTCATGCCCACGAAGTTCAGTCCTTCGAAGGTGAGGCCGTTGGAGAGAGATCCGTCGCCGATAACTGCAATCACGCGGTTTTTACAGCCCGCGAGCGACATGGTCTCGCAGATGCCGCTGGCCGCGGGGATGGCATTGCCGGAATGGCCGGAGATGAAGATGTCGTACGGGCTTTCCTTGGGGTTAATGAACGGGGTGATCCCTCCCGACTGCCTTAAGGTCGAGAACATGCCCTTTCTGCCTGTGAGGATTTTGTGGGTGTAGCTCTGATGCCCCACGTCCCAGAGAAACTTATCTTTGGGGGCGTCGAAGACGTAGTGCATGGCCAGGGTGAGCTCCACGGTGCCGAGGCTCGATGCGAGGTGGCCTCCGGTCTGGCTCACGTGGCTGATGATGAAATCGCGGATTTCCTGGGCCAGGATCTCGAGCTCCTGCAGGCTCAAGCCCTTGAGGTCGCGGGGCGATGAGATGGAGGGCAGGATGTCCGCCATAATCAGGCAACCCTCTCGAGCATGCTCAAGGCAAGCTCCTTGAGGTTTTCTGTGCGAAACCCGTTCTCGGCGGGGAGAAGGCCCACCGCCTTTTCCGTCATGTCCCGGGCCCACCGGCGCGACTCCTGAAGACCCAGGGCCTTGACGATGGTCGCCTTGCCCTGCGCGAGATCCTTGCCCGTGCTCTTGCCGAGAACCTCACGGCTTGAAGTCACATCCAGGATATCGTCGATGGCCTGAAACGCCAGGCCGAGATAGGTCCCGAAGCCCACCAGCGGCCCGATCTGCTCCCGCGCGCCCCCGGCGATGCGGGCCCCTGCGAACATGCAGAGCTCAAAGAGGCGGGCGGTCTTCCTGCGGTAGATATCGCAGACCTCATCCATGGAGACCTCTTTCCCCTCTGCCATCACGTCGTGGTGCTCTCCCTGGACAAGCCCCTTGACCCCGCAGACCTCGGCCATGAATTCCAGGATGTCGAGCTTGATCCGGGGCGAATATCCCGCCGCAGTGATCACAGAGAGCGCCTGGAATATCAGCGCGTCTCCCGCGAGGATCGCGGTGGCCTCGCCGAACCTGGCGTGGCACGTTGGGCGTCCCCTCCTGAGATCGTCGTTGTCCAGGGCCGGCAGGTCATCGTGGATGAGGCTGAAGGTGTGGACCATTTCAATGGCAAGCCCTGCGGGCAAGGTATCCTCCGCCTTCCCTCCGAGGCACTCGCAGGCCAGCATGGTCAGCACGGGCCGGATTCTTTTGCCGCCCGCCTTGAGGCTGTAGGCGAATGCCTCGAAGATACCCGAAGAGGTATCCGCCGCCGAGAGGTATGCATGGAGGTAGTTGTCGAATATATCCTTTTTTTCGGATGTTAGCGCAGTAATGTCCACATATTTCTCCCAGAAAGGCAATAGCATGCAATCGAGGATACTTCAAGATCCTCTTCCGGCACGCTGCCTGTTTTCTGCCCGGACCGGGAAGAGCATCCCGGAACGGGCGGCAGGAGAAACATGAGGGTTCCGGCTTCCCGGATTTTTTTCGCATCACGAGGAAGACGAGAGCTTCTCGTAGAGCATCATGATGGTGTTCACATACACCTGGCTGTGATTATAGCACCAGATGGCCGTGCGTTTCCTCTCCTCGGTGGCGTCTTCCTTCCATCCGGCGCGCTTGAGGTAAAAGGCGATGCTCGCCGTGGCGTCCTGCATGTTGAACGGGTCTCGCTTTCCATCATTGTCTCCGTCCACGCCGTATTCCATAAACGATGACGGGATGAACTGGGCCGGACCCAGGGCCCCGGCAAACGACCCCATGATGGCAAGCGGGTCGGTATTCAGGTCGCGGGCGAGGAGGATCAGGTTGTACAGTTCGTTCAGTGCCCATTTCGCCTTTTTCTGGGCCCTCGTGATTATGACCTCGTCCTTGAGGGAGGGATATTTATGGGCATACGATTCCTGGATCTTTCTGAAGTAATCGGGGTCGAGGAGGACGGCGAGGTTGGTGTATGCTGTAAACGTATTGTAGCGCATGGGATATGTCCCCAGCCTCGACTCCACGATGAGGATGGCGGTGACGACCTGCGGGGAGGTACCGAAGCGCTTTTCCAGGGCGGAAAGTGCCTGGGCGTTCTCGATGATGTATTCTTTGCCCTTGGTGATGTACTCGGGGGCGATATACATGTGGTCGGGCTGTTTTGCGGTCCCTTTGGGACTCGAATGAAAGAGGTTCTTGATAACCACCTCGGGGGTGACGGCCAGCCTCTGGTCACTGAAGAGGGCCTTGATCTGATCTTTCTCCAGCCCTTTTTCCGCCAGACGCTCACAGAGGTAGTTGATTGATGTTTCACCAAAAGACCATGACGTGGCGGGCAACAGGAGCACGGTGAAGGCGACAAGGATGTACAGCTTGAGAGTTTTCACGTATTTCTCCCTTCATGACAATTTTTTTATGCCCACTCACAATACGAATGTATTTCATTGGGAAGAACCCTATCATACCGTCTTGCGGCATTGAACACAAGGCCCTTTCTCGCTCTGGTCCGGCCGTTCCTCTGTCGCGCCAGGAAAGGCTGCAGCCTCAAACGGGCATATCAGAGGCGATTCAGGGATATAGCGAAGTATATGAATCTTGACTTGCCCTTCTAAAGAGGCATACAACCTTGCTGTATGAAGAGGCTTCTGATTGCGAACCGGGGCGAGGTCGTTCTGAGGGTGCTCAGAACGGCTAAAGAGATGGGACTCGAAACCATTGCCGTGTATTCCGAGGCCGACCGGGACATGGAATACCTGTCGTATGCCGACGAGGCGGTCCAGATCGGTCCTGCTCAGCCGTCGAAAAGCTACCTGAACATCGAAGCCATCATCAGTGCGGCCCTTGTCTGGAAGGCGAACGCCATACATCCGGGCTATGGCTTTCTGTCGGAAAACCCCAGTTTCGCGGCCATGTGCGAGGAGAACGGCATCGCATTTATCGGCCCCCCCAGCACGGCACTGAGGACCATCGGCAACAAGTCGAGGACCAAGCAGGTCGTCAAGTCACTGAACATCCCTACCATCCCCGGCTCTTACAGCATGATTTCCAACGCCGATCAGATCATCACCATGGCCAGGCAGCTCGGTATGCCGGTGATCCTCAAGTCGCTCTACGGCGGCGGCGGCAGGGGTATGAAGGTGGCCTATGACGAGAACCAGCTTCGCCAGCACTTCGCCAGCGTCAGCAGCGAGGCGAACGCAGCGTTCGGCCGCAACGAGGTGTACATGGAGCACTATCTTTCCTGTCCCCGGCACCTGGAGGTGCAGGTCCTTGCGGATGGGCAGGGAGGGATCCAGGTGCTTGGCGACCGGGAATGCTCCATCCAGCGGCGTCACCAGAAGATCATCGAAGAGGCCCCCATACCCAATATCGACGCCAAAACCCGCGACAACCTCTGGAAATGGTCCGAGATGATCATCGAAGCCATCGGATTCAAGGGCCTGGGAACCGTTGAATACCTCATGGATCAGGATGGAAACACCTATTTCCTGGAGATCAACGGCCGGCTCCAGGTGGAGCACCCGGTGACAGAGATGGTGACCGGCATCGACATGGTGAGAGAGCAGCTCATGATCGCTGCAGGCTCCCGGTTGAGCCCCGGCCGCATCGGCATCAGCGGGCATGCCATCGAATGCCGGGTCAATGCCGAGAATCCGTCCAAGAACTTCATGCCTACCACCGGGTGTATCACCTCCATGCGCCTGCCGGGGGGGCCGGGAGCCAGGGTGGATACCCACCTGTTCCCCAACTGTGTCATCAGCTCGTACTACGACCCCCTTCTGGTCAAGCTCATCGCTCACAACAGCACCCGCACGGGTGCCTTGAAGCGCATGACACGGATGTTGAACGAAACGAAGATCGAAGGTGTCGTCACCAACCTCGATCTGCTGCTCAAACTGCTCGCCAACGACAAGTTCCTCTCGGGAAACGGCGATACCTCCCTGGTCATGCAACTGGTGAAAAAGTAGCCGCTTTTTTGGTGAATCCGATGCCCGTGCGGATACTCTGGCTGCTTTCCGCCATCTCGTTCGTGGTGCTCCTGGGTGTTGGCATCGTGGTGCCTTTGCTCCCTGTCTATGCCCGGAGCCTGGGCGCAACCGCCACCCAGGTGGGGCTTATCTTCACCTGCTTTTCTCTCTCACGCACCGTGTTCACACCCATCATGGGAATGATTGCAGAGAAAAGAGACCTCAGAAAGCTCATCCTGACGGGGCTGTTTCTATATGCGGGAATCGCCCTCATGTATATCCTGGCCGGCACCCCCGAGGCCCTGATCGTCATCAGGACCTTTCACGGGATGGCATCGGCCTGTGTGCTCCCCCTTGCCATGAGCTACATCGCCCTCGTCGCGGAAAAGGGAAAGGAGGGGGCGTTCATGGGCTCGTTCAACACGGCCCTGTTTCTCGGTATGGGGGCGGGGCCGCTCCTGGGAGGGGTGATCACCGAGGCCATGGGGATCGATGGCGCGTTTCTCTGCCTTTCTCTGCTCTCACTGCTCGCCGGGATCCTGGTCTTTTTCCTCGTGCCTTCCATGAGATCGTCCGTGCAGGGCAGGCCCGCGTTCAGCGTACGCGCGATCTCCCGGTATTCGCCCATGACGGGCCTCCTGATCTTCCGGGTCATCAGCGCGCTGGGCAGGGGGTCGCTGTTCGCCTTCATCCCGCTGCTGGCGGCGAGGGCGGGCCTGAGCATGCTGGAGGTGGGGATGCTCATCTCCGCGAACATCTTCACCACAGGCCTTCTCCAGAGGCCGTTTGGGCAGATCGTGACAAAAGGGAATCTCCTGAAGCTCATCACCATCGGCTCCCTCGTTTCCGCTGCCGCCCTGGCGAGCATGCCCCTGGGCCAGTGCTTCCGGTCGTTTCTCGCCATCGGCCTGATCATGGGCATCGGCGGGGCGGTTTCCATTCCCGCGTCGTCGGTCATGGCCGTGGAGTACGGCAAGAAGCTGGGCATGACCTCGAGCCTCGGGATATTCGATGCCGCCTGGGGCATCGGGATGATCCTCGGGCCGGTGCTCATGGGCGTGGTTTCCGATCTGGGCGGCCTCGATAGTGCGTTTTATGCGGGCGGGCTCGTGACCGCTGCAGGCACCGGCATTTTCCTCCTTATCTCACGGAAGGCGGGCAGCGGGTTTGCCCAGGGAGACTCTCTGGTCTGAAGACAGCGGTGATATCCGGCAGACGCCGTGCGGGAGATCGCAGGACAGTCTCGCCAGGGAAGAGACCTTCGGTGTTCGTAAAGGGCGGTCTTCCATCGGCGGATCGCAGCCATTATCCTGAAACGACGCCGTTGAGTGAGGGGAGGTGATCCATGAAGGAACACTTCTCCAAGCGCGTCGAAGGAGGCATGAAAAGGGCAAGGCAAAGGCCTCCAGCAGGGAGATTCCGGCGGCTCTGGGCACTATAAGATACTACAGCTATCGCTGGCGCTACGAAAAGATCTTGGTGATCTCATCGGCCGGGAATTCCGGAAGCTCTCTCCTGACGCCGTCCCGGACGATGACCATATCCCGGGCCTTGGTGAGACGGCCGATGATCGAGCCCTCGACCCCATTTTCGGCCCACGCGGCGATGATCCCCTCTGCGCGATCCTCCTCGCAGCAGACCACCAGGGACCCCGAGGCCAGGGCGCCAAGGGGGTCGATGCCGAAATGGGGCAGGATTTTTTCCGCGATCGGCAGCACCGGGATGCGGTCCTGATAGACCTCCACACCGCACCCGCTCGCCAGGGCAAGCTCTCTCAGACCGGTGGCAAGCCCGCCTTCGGTGGGGTCGTGCATGGCGGTGACGCCCCCATGGTCCCAGGCGATTCTGGCCTCTTTGAAGATGCTGATGCCCGGATCGCGGATGAGCAAGCGGGCCTCTGCGAGCGTCTGCTCGTCGATGTCGAGCCGGCCGGATGCCTCGGAGGCGATGATGGACACGGCCTCGATGGGGATTCTCTTCGAAAGCAGGATGAGATCCCCGGCCCCGGCATTCCGGGGACGGTGCGCCGCTCCTTCTTCCATGACCCCGATCATGAAGCCTATTGCCAGGGGCCGCTCGATGCCGTGGGTGATCTCGGTATGCCCCCCGATCAGGGTGACATCCATGGCCGCGCATGCCTGCCTGAGGTCGGAGAACAGCTCTTCCACCGATGCAGGGGTGGTCGGGCCGGCCGGGAGCAGGAAGGTCACCAGCAGGTATCGGGGAATGCCCCCCATGCAGGCGATGTCGTTGGCATTTATGGTGACGAGATATCGGGATATGTCCTCGCTGGTGAAGGTGATGGGGTCGGTCTTGAACACCAGGGTTTGGTCTCCGAAGCGCACCACCGCGGCGTCCACCCCGATGCCGGGGCCAGCCAGGATGTTTGGATCGCCGGAGGGTATGCTCCGGAGCAGTCTTTCCAGCAGCTTTAGGGGCAGCTTGCCCACAGGGAGTGGCGTCTTACCCACGGTCTTCGCTCTCGATGTATGCGTATGCACTGTGGTTGTGGATGCTTTCATAGTTCTCCGCCTCCACCGAAAACCATGAAAACTCGGGTCTTTCCTTCAGCGACGCAGCCGCGAGCCTCACCACGTCTTCCACGAACATGGGGTGATCGTAGGCGTATTCGGTGACATATTTCTCGTCAGGCCGCTTGAGGATAGGATACACCGGGCTCGATGCGCACCGCTCGACGAGATCGATGAGGTCCTCGATCCAGAAGAACCGCTCGTAGCGCACCTCAACGGTCACGAGCCCGCGCTGGTTGTGAGCGCCGTACGCGCTGATCTCCTTTGAGCAGGGACAGAGAGTCTGAACCGGGACCTTCACCATCACCCGAAACTCGCGCTTCTTCCCTACCATGCCCATGAGGCGGCAGCGATATTCCATCAGTCCGACAGAGCCGGTGACCGGGGCGCTCTTTTCGATGAAGTAGGGGAAATCCACCTCCATGTGCGCGCTCTCCGCCTCCAGGGCGGTGCGGATCTCGTTCAGGATGTGCTCGAAATTCTTTATGTGGATGTTGTCGCGGTGCTCGTTGAGCACCTCGATGAACCTGCTCATGTGGGTCCCCTTGAACACCCGCGGCAGGTCGACATACAGGTTGATGGACGCCACCGTATCCTGTCTGCCCTTGAGCTTGTCGGAGACCACGATGGGGTATGAGATCCCCTTCACGCCGACCTTCTGGATGTACAGCGGATTATCCGGTCTCTCCTTCTGGATGTCCTTCATGGCCGCGCGTCTCCGCTGAAAGACACGCAGCAGGTATCGTTCTCCCACACGACCACCTCGTGGAGCTCAAGCGGCTTTTCGATGGAGGGGAGAAGAGAGGTGAAGATGTATCGGGCGATATTCTCGGCAGATGGGTTCTGCTCGCGGAAGGGCTCTATATCGTTGAGATACCGGTGGTCAAGCCCGGCCAGGACCCCTTTCACGAGCTGCTTGAGCTCGCGGAAGTCAATGACGACCCCCATGGCGTCGAGATCCCGGGACGCCACCGCTACCTCCACCCGGTAGTTGTGCCCGTGGAGCCTCTCGCAGTCGCCCCGGTAGCCGCGCAGGCTGTGGGCCGCGCTGAACGTGTCTATGACTTTTGCTTTGAACATGTGACGTACATAATACACAAAAAGATACCTGTGCAATATGAGAATAGCCTCCGGAAGGCAGCGGCTCGGCTTCTGAGGGAATTCCCCGGCTGGACCAGCCGATGACTTTCGGGATGTCCTCATGTTAAATGACGGCATATCCTCTGGAACCGGGCTGTTTCCTTCAAGAGAGGCCCACGCCGTCATCTTCGATCAAGGGCCTTTTCAAAGGCGCGGCACGGGGTCCATCGGCCATTGCAGGGGTGTTTTCATAAAGGTTCCGGATGCTTGCGAGCGGTCCCGGTGGAAGAGGGTCTTGTTTTCGCATGTTTTTTGATATATCAGAACTCTTAATAAGAGATCATGAGGAAGCAGAAGCTCATGAGAAAGAGGCAGATCATTTTCGATGCCAAGCGTTGAATTTCCAGATCCGTACATACTCCGTCAACTCGCCGGAGACAGCTGCTCTCACCTGAAGATCATCGAGGAATCCATCGGGGTCAAGTGCTCGCTCAAGGGAAATACCATTGAGCTCTCGGGGGAGGATTACGATGTCGAGCTCGCGGAACACGCCCTGAGAGACCTCTACAAGCTCATCAAAGGCGGTTTTCCCCTCTATCCGGACGATGTGTGGTACGCGGTGAGGATGCTGGCCAAAGACCGCAACGTCAACCTTGAAGACGTGTTCAAGGACAGCATCTATATCTCATCCACCAAGAAGGTCATCGTGCCCAAGAGTCTGCAGCAGAAGCGTTATATCGATTCCATGCGCGTCAAGGACGTGCTCTTCGGCATCGGACCTGCCGGCACGGGCAAGACCTATCTGGCCCTGGCCATGGGGGTGTCCCATCTCCTGAAGAAGAAGGTGGAGCGGATTATCCTGACCAGGCCGGCCGTGGAGGCTGGCGAGAAGCTCGGATTCCTGCCCGGCGATCTCCTGGAGAAGGTGAACCCGTATTTGAGGCCGCTCTATGATGCGTTGTACGACATGCTCGAGCACGACCACGTGCTGAGGCTTATCAGCAGGGACCAGATCGAGGTGGCGCCGCTCGCGTTCATGAGGGGCAGGACCTTGAATGATGCCTTCATCATTCTCGACGAGGCCCAGAATACTACCTCCGAGCAGATGAAGATGTTTCTGACCCGGCTCGGATACAACTCAAAGGCGGTCATCACCGGCGACATCACCCAGATCGATCTGCCCTCGGGGGTGAAGTCAGGCCTCATCGAGGCCGACCAGATTCTGAAAAACATCGACGAGATCGGCTTCATCTATTTCAGCGAGGACGACGTGGTCCGTCACAAGGTGGTGGCAAAGATCATCAAGGCCTACGAAAGGTACTCGCCCAATGGTAGTCATTGACGTGCAGAACATCCAGAGCCGGTTTTCGATCGACGAAATCCCGCTGGGCGAGTGGGCCTCCCGGGCGCTCGAGCTGCTCGGCAGGCAGGACGCGGAACTCTCGGTAGTAGTGGTCGACAACGGCCAGATCCGGGATCTCAATCGCACCTATCTGGACCGCGACCGGCCTACCAATGTCATCTCCTTCCCCCAACAGGAGGGCGAAGGCCCCCAAGGAGAACACTTAGGCGACGTGGTGATATCCATCGAAGAGGCGTTTCAGGAGGCGCAGGAATCCGGGATGAGGCTCGATGAGCGGATGCTCGAGCTCCTCGTGCACGGAATCTGCCACCTGACGGGGTACAATCACGAAGGGGTGTCTGAGGAGATGGCCAGGGAGATGGAAGAAATAGAGGACCGTCTCATAAGAGAGATCCTGGGGGAATAACAATTGATTGAGCGGGCCGGGCCGCCTTCCGAGCAGCTCAAGGCCTTCTGTATATATTTTTAAAGGACGCAGGAGAAAGGTGATCCTGAAGCCAGGGAAAACCTCAGAGAATGACAGTGTAATCCCCTGTTTAGAGGATACGGCTGCTGGAGAAAAAATGCTTGCCATGCCATATACCCTCTGCTATAAGGCTGCTCTACGGGGCGTAGCGCAGCCTGGCGAGCGCACCTGCCTTGGGAGCAGGGGGTCGGAGGTTCAAATCCTCTCGCCCCGACCAAAGCAGGTTGGATGGGCGCCTGTAGCTCAGTTGGATAGAGCAACGGACTTCTAATCCGTAGGCCAGAGGTTCGAATCCTCTCAGGCGCGCTCGAGAGCCTATGGTGAGTGTAGCTCAGTTGGTAGAGCGCAGGATTGTGGCTCCTGTGGCCGAGGGTTCGATCCCCTTCACTCACCCCACAATATGTGTTATGAGCGCCCGTAGCTCAGCCGGATAGAGCGTCGGACTTCGAATCCGCAGGTCGGGCGTTCGAGTCGCCCCGGGCGTGCCAGAAAAAGCATTTGGGCCATTAGCTCAACAGGTAGAGCAACTGACTCTTAATCAGTAGGTCCCAGGTTCGAGCCCTGGATGGCCCACCAATTATCAAGGCCTTACGTCATTACTTGATGTAAGGCCTTTTCCTTTTCTATTCTGTGTAACCGCTGTGTAACCAATTTCGGACAATAAAAAAGGCCGGGATACATCCCCGGCCCTGGTTCTTTGCATTCTTCCTGCTTATTCCCTGCCACCCTGGAGAACCCCGAGCTTGGGCTTCTCTCCCGTCAAAAGCCGCCTGTGTGGTCTTCCGTCCTGGTCCGGCCATTCAGTTGTAAGGGTATTAATCGCCGCCTCTACCGCGCCCTGACAAAGCTCTGCTGTCTTCCTTGAGCCGGTCTTGGCAAGGATACGATAGGGGTTAATGGTGGATACCACGAAGCCGCTCTTGCCTTCCTCGATATGGGTGAAATAGTGTTCCATGCTGTCCTCCCTTATCCGATTCTCAAAGACACACTCGCGTAATGCTTGCCCCTTGATTCATTGGGATGATCGAACGACAAGCATACCTCTTCGGGCTCAAGACCATGAGCCTTGCATCTGTTCCGCGTCCTTTCCAGGCATCTCATGATATCGAAGAACAATGCTTCGCGAAGGCTGTTCAGGTCTTCCGGGGTGATCTTGCCCGATTTGACCGCCTCATTCATAGGGGTGAATTCGGTTTTCCTCGCCATATCATACTCCCGCCTCTGTGGTGGTCTCCCCGGCCTTCTCTGCCCCCCTCCAGAATGGTATTGAAACCGGCCCATACCTCCAGGGCTTCACGCTCCAAGCGTTCAGCGAATTCCCTGGTACGGCTGATTAACTGCTCAAAGATAACGTGCAAGCCGTCTTCTTCCCCAGAGTATTCATTCTCACAAGAAAACTTATCTCGCACCGTTCGGTAAATCACATCGAATCCGTCCATCAGACGACTAATCTCGAAAGCGCCGTCTTGAAGCCTTGCCATCTTCCGAAGGTGTTCATCCGTGATTGTTACCTGTGCCGCCCTTGCTACTGCCCCGTTCTGTTCCATAATACCCTCCTTTGAGCCCATACGGGCATGATTTCAGATGAACACGCAGAAGAGGTAAGGGCATTGCTGGCTTTGTGATTGATTCCAGATAGGAAAAACGTTACATGATTGATAGCCATTCGCTTACCTCCAATAAGCGTGGTGGTCAGAAGCCGGTGAGAGTCGCAACCTCTTGCCGGTTTCGCTTTTCTTGATACGCCCTTGCCAGTGGGAATGCAAGCATAATATTGAATGTCTCACCATATCTGTTTGAACATTCTTTGAACATTTTGAACAAATGTTCAAACACAGGAATTAATTCTGCGAATGCGGACCATAGCGGTTTCGGGAAACTCGTTTTTCGGCAAGATATTCGAGTACCCCCTTGCCAGTATCCTCAAACGGGCTCACCATTCGCCCACCACTGCATTCTATCGTCCCGGTCCATGTCCGAGTATGGCCTGATTCGTTCTCGGGGATTCTGTGCGTTCTTTTTCCTCGGCATGGGAATGAAGCCGCGCTTGATATCCCGCTTCCGGTCTCTCTTGTGCCTTGCTGATCTCGCCATCTTGCAGCCCTCGCTTATTGTATTTTGGAAAGAACCGGCCCCCTTTTTTGCGGCCATGAGTAGTGATGCCCCTTTCGGGTACTCACGGCCAGGGGGCCGGGTGCGGGTTCGAGGCAATTCAACCCCTTCCGCTGCCGGTGTTTTTCTGGAGACAGGCACTACCGGCTCACCTGCGCGCATTCTGCGGAATGGATGTACCGCCAGGCATGCGCTGCCTGTAGAGCGTCTTATGCCGTAGGAGCTTCCAGGGGATGCCCCTTGACCACGTTCACACCGATGATAGTCCCGGTGGTATGCGTGCCAACAGCCGTCACAAGGACCTTGACAAACCGTTTACCGCCCACATAACCGAAGCGGTACACCTGTGAAGCCTCGGCATCTGCATCAATCGTGAGACAGACACCTTCAGCCGGGGTCACTCCGAGAACATCATCAGCCGCCACGTTGCCATAGGCCCCGGCACTCCCGGTGCCGTCATCGTCCGCGTGAGTAGTGGTCACGGTAAACTTGACCGCTGCCCCCAGGGTGTCGCCAGGGGCCCCCGCTGTTATCTCGATCTCTGCCGAATCATACCCGGCAAGGTCGATCTCTGCTGTTCCTGTCACGCCCGTTGTGAAGAGCTTGGGCAGGACAACAGGAGCAATGTCTATATTGTCGTGTAAATCCTTCATGTTCTTTTCCTTTCGTAAGAAGAGGGGCAGGCTT
>MPOS01000061.1 GCA_001896555.1 Candidatus Phosphitivorax anaerolimi | reverse complement strand
GTCGAAGATGGGCAAGACCTTGGAGGTGTAGGTCCAGATGGTCCCGTCATCGGACATGGTGGAAATGATATACTCACCCTGCGACATCCACTTTTTCAGCCCTTGGAACTCTAATTTGCCGATGCCCTTGTCCATGTGTTTGCCCCTTCCCCTCTGGAGTGTGTTTCTTCCTATACGATACTTATCGGAAGGAAAGAAGCGGGTCTTGAAGAGAATGAATAGACAATTATAACTCTTTGGAATCCTTGTAGAGCTTGTAGTCCATACTGTCCACCAGCGCCATCCATGAGGCCTCGATGATGTTTGTCGACACCCCCACGGTGTTCCAGTGGTCCTTCTTGTCTCCTGATTCGATGAGGACGCGCACCACCGACTCCGTGCCCGTGCGCGACGAGATGACCCGGACCTTGTAGTCCAGCAACTCCACTTCCTCGATGCTGGGATAGAACTTCTTGAGCGCCTTGCGAAGCGCTCTGTCCAGGGCGTTCACAGGGCCGTTTCCCATGGCTGCGGTGTGCTCGACATTGCCGTCGACCTCGATCATGATGGTCGCCTCCGACATGGGGTCGGTATCGTCGCTGCGGCGTTCGGTGTTGACCCGAAAGCCCCTCAGCTTGAAAAAGCGGACATGCTTGCCCATGGCCTTGTTCATGAGCAGCTCTAAGGACGCATCTGCTCCCTCGAACTGGAACCCGCAGTTTTCGAGGTCCTTGATGATCTTCACGATCTCGCCGGCCGTGGTGTCGTCCTTTGCCAGGTCGATGTTGAACTGCCGTGCCTTGTAGATGATGTTGCTCTTGCCCGACTGCTCCGAGACCAGAATGCGCCGCTGGTTTCCCACCAGCGAGGGGTCGATGTGCTCGTAGGTCGCGGGGTCGCCGATCACGGCGTGGACGTGCATGCCTCCCTTGTGGGCGAATGCCGACTCGCCCACATACGGCTGATGGCTGTCGTGCGAGAGGTTGCCGACATCGTAGACATACCGTGAGACCTCGTTGAGAAGGTGCATGCTCTCCCTGGGGATGGTCTGAAGACCCATCTTGAGGCTTAAGTTCGGGATGATGGAACACAGATCGGCATTCCCGCAGCGCTCGCCGAGCCCGTTGATGGTCCCCTGGACATGGGTCGCTCCCGAGCGCACCGCCGTGATGGAGTTGGCCACGGCAAGATCGCTGTCGTTGTGGCAATGGATGCCCAGCGGCACGGAGAAGGCGCCTTTCAGGAATCCCATGATCTCCTCAATCTCCGAGGGGAGGCTGCCGCCATTGGTATCGCAAAGCACGAGCCGATGCGCGCCGCCCTCAGCCGCAGACTTCAGCGTTGCGAGCGCATAGTCTTTATTGTGCTTGAATCCGTCGAAGAAGTGCTCGGCATCGAAGAATACGAGGGGAAAGATGCCGCAGAGATAGGAGATGGTCTCGCGGATGATGCGCAGGTTCTCTTCCAGAGAGCACCCCAGGCCTCCCTGGCCTTTGACGTGGATATCCCACGACTTTCCGAAGATCGTGGCACCGTCCGGACGGGCATCGATGATAGCCTTGATCATCCTGTCCTGGTGAGGCGAGGTGCCGGGCCTGCAGGTGCTGCCGAAGGCGAACACCCGGGAAAAGCGAAGCTCGGTTTCACGAATCTTTGCAAACAGGCAGTCATCCTTGGGATTCGCACCGGGCCATCCCGCCTCGATGAAATCCAGCCCGAGCTGGTCGAGCTTCAGGACGATATCGCGCTTGTCGTCGAGCGAGAAGTTTACATCCCTCGACTGTGCGCCGTCTCTCAAGGTGGTGTCATATATTTCAATTTTCTTCAACAATACCGCCCCCGGCATTATCCAGCTCAAAGGCCTCGTGGAGCACGCGAACGCCCAGCTCCAGAAACTTCTCGTCAATGACGCAGGAAATCTTGATCTCCGAAGTGGATATCATGGTGATGTTGATCCCCACCTGAGACAGGGCCTCGAACATCCTCGCGGCTACTCCTGCATGCGATCGCATGCCCACGCCGACGATGGAGAGCTTGGCGATGGCGGTGTTCCCGACCACATCCCTGGCTCCGAACTCGGGCGCCTTTTTCCTCACGATGTCCATGGTCCTCTCGTAGTCCGTCTTGGTGACCGTAAAGCTCAAGTCAGCGC
Organism: Candidatus Phosphitivorax anaerolimi; assembly: GCA_001896555.1. Taxonomy (GTDB): domain Bacteria; phylum Desulfobacterota; class Desulfomonilia; order UBA1062; family UBA1062; genus Phosphitivorax; species Phosphitivorax anaerolimi. The sequence continues at coordinate 60,797 of MPOS01000061.1, read as the reverse complement.
TCTTGCCGTCGGTCGAGGTGTTCTGGATGATCATGTCCACATTGATGTTCTCATCGGCCAGCGCTTTGAAGATGTTTGCCGCCACTCCCGGCCTGTCCTGTACTCCCAGCACGGTGATCCGCGCCTCGTTGCGATCATAGGTAATGCCGGAAACCACTTCCTTTTCCATATCCTCATCCTCCGTGGTCGTCAGGGTGCCTCCGTCATCAGAGAAGGCGCTTTTGACCAGAATCGGCACACGGTACTTCTTCGCGAATTCGACCGCCCTCGTCTGCAGCACCTTTGCCCCGAGCGAGGCCAGTTCGAGCATCTCGTCATAGGTGATTCGATCCAGCCTCCGTGCCTTGTTGCAGATGTTGGGGTCGCAGGTGTACACGCCATCGACATCGGTGTAGATCTCACACACGTCGGCTTTCAGCACGGCGGCCAGCGCCACAGCCGAGGTGTCCGAGCCTCCGCGGCCCAGCGTGGTGATCTCTCTTTCCTCTGTGATGCCCTGAAAGCCCGCAACCACGGCGATCTCACCCGACTCGAGGGCTCTGCTGATGCGGTCGGTCTCGATCCTGGTTATGCGGGCCTTGGTATAGGCGTTGTCGGTGAAGATGCAGATCTGGTGCGCCAGAAACGAGCGGGCGGGGGCTCCCAGGTCCTTCAGGGCCATGGCCAGGAGCGATATGGTAACCTGCTCTCCGGTGGACACCAGGACGTCCAACTCTCTTCTGTCGGGCCTCTCGGAGAGATCGCGGGCGAGCCTGATGAGCCTGTCGGTCTCACCGGCCATGGCGGAGACCACCACGGCTACCTGGTTGCCTTCACGATGGCGCTTGGCGATCTTCTCGGCGACCCGCCGGATTTTCTCCAGGCTTCCCACCGAGGTCCCGCCGTATTTCTGAACGATTACTGCCATGGAGCATCTTCCCTTTCTTTGCCAGGAACAGGATTCGTGCAAGCCTCTGGCGGCAGTGATTCCCTTGAGAAACAGAACCGTCCGGGAGGGGATCAGATACAATCGGTGTCGAGGTATCTGCGATCTGACTCAACGGTAAACGCTCTGGAAGACTCCCCGATGTGTTCGATGGTAATGTCGAGGACGTCTCCCGTGAAAAAGTCGCCTGCCTTCTCAGCCCACTCGATGATCAATACGTGTTCCTGATCCATATAATCTTCCAGACCCAGCTCATACACTGCGTCAGCATCTAGCCTATAAAGATCTCCATGAACGATGTCAAGCCTCGCCTTGTAGATGTTCACCAGGGTGAAGCTGGGGCTCACCACAAGAGAGGGGTCCTCAACCCCGAGCCCCTGTGCGAGCCCTTTGGTGAAGAGGGTCTTTCCCGCACCGAGGTCGCCGTGGAGGAGGATGATCTCTCCCCCTTTCAACTTCTCGCCGAGCTTCCTTCCCAGCTCGAAGGTCTGCTCGGGGCTGTTCGTGATACAGGTTTGTCTCACCATGGGGTCTCACTCTTTTCCAGGATGACTACGGCAACCGCGGTGAGACGCTCGTGTGAGATGCTCACATGGACCGCAGAGACGCCGATATCGTCGGCATACTCCCGCGCCCTGTTGTGGAAGAGGATCTTTGGAACACCCTGGGTTGGGACGATCTCGATGTCTCTGAACCGTATCCCCTGGCCGATGCCGGTGCCCAGGGCCTTGACGGCTGCCTCCTTGGCTGCGAAGCGTGCAGCGAAATGCAGACCGGGGTTGCTCCTGGCCCGGCAGTAGAGGATCTCATCCTGAGTGAACACCCTTTGCTGAAATCGTTCAGCGTATTTTTCCAGGAGGGCGTCTATCCGTGTAACATCGACGACATCGATACCCACCCCGGCGATCATGCACCCCTCCTGATGGCCAGGATCATATCCCTGATGCGGGAGGTGCGCCTGACATCGTGCACGCGCAGGACATGCACACCCTGGATTGCCGCCCACGCACTCACTGCATCCGTGCCTTCCTGCCGTTCATGGACCGGTACATCCAGAGCGGTCCCGATAAACGACTTTCTTGAGTGGCCGAGCACCACCGGCACCCCCAGTGATGCGAACTCGTCGATATGGTGGATGAGCCGCAGGTTCCCGGCAAGGTCCTTCCCGAACAACCCGATGCCCGGATCAGCCAGTATGGAACGGGGATCGACGCCGGCCTGAAGGCATTGCTCGATCTGCCCGTCCAGAAAGGCATAGATTTCACTGACGATGTCGCGGTAGGAGGTGTGGTTCTGCATGGTTTCGGGTGTTCCCCGCATATGCATCAGGATGATGCCCGCTCCGGTGCTCCGGACGACCTCGAGCATGGATGGGTCATGTCTCAATGCACTGACGTCGTTGACAATGGACGCCCCGGCATCGATCGCTGCCCTGGCAACCGGGGCGTTCCTCGTATCGATGCTCACGGGAGCATCGATCCTGGATGCGATCTTTTTGATGACCGGCACGACCCGGGCGATCTCGTCATCCACGCTGATCTGCCGCGCGCCGGGCCGCGTAGATTCTCCCCCGACATCCACGATGCCCGCCCCTGAGTGCACCATGTCCAGGGCATGATCGACGGCTTTTTCCGGATCGAGCCATGCCCCGCCGTCCGAGAACGAGTCAGGGGTAACATTGAGCACCCCCATGATCACCGGGGTGTCGGGCCAATGATATTCTTTTCCGAGGAGTTTAAGGCTCAAACCCCGGCTGTCCGCAAAGACCTGCTGCTCGATCAGCCCTGCCAGGTCTGCCATGCCCGGCTGGTGCTTCAGCTTTTCCACCAGGAGCCGGTAGTGCCTAAGGTCGCCCATGATGAGGCAGTCGGAGACGTCGACCTTGCCCGAGATGGCCCCCCGGTGAACAGCCGCGTCGCCGCCCAGGGAGAGCATACTCTGCTTGAGGATGTTGGCGGCGTAGAGCTTTACCCCCTGAATGAGGAGATTCCGGTGATGGAGCTTTGGCTCCATGTAGGGGATCGAGGCCGGGTCGGCGCCGCACGAAAGGATGTCCTGCCCGTTCGCTCCCGTAAGGAGCCTGGCTCTAGGCAGTCCCTTCCTGGATGATCTTGTCGATCTCGGCGCCATCAAGGATCTCTTTCTCCAGCAGCCGTTTCGCTATCCTGTGCAGGGCATCGATATTCTCGGTGATGATCTCTTTCGTCTTCTCGTAGCAGCCCGTGATAATGGCCTTGATCTCCTCGTCGATCTTCTGTGCCGTGAGTTCGCTATAGTCCACGCGCTTGGAGATCTCTCTGCCCAGGAACATCTCCTGCTCGACCTTGCCAAAGCTCAGCGGGCCCAGCGAGCTCATTCCCCATTCGGTGACCATGTGGCGAGCCATGTCACTGGCCCGCTCGATGTCATTGCCCGCACCGGTGGTCAGGCATCCCAAGGCGACCTCTTCGGCGACCCTGCCTCCCATGAGCACAGAGATGGTTGCCAGGAGATAGTCCTTCTTGTAGGTGTGCCTGTCGTCGATGGGGAGCTGCTGGGTCACGCCCATGGCCCTTCCCCGGGGGATGATGCTCACCTTGTAGACCGGATCGGCATTGGGCAGCTTCTTGGCCACCAGGGCATGACCTGCCTCGTGGTACGCGGTGGCGTTTTTCTCCTCTTCCGAGATGACCATGCTCTTGCGCTCCACGCCCATGAGCACCTTGTCTTTGGCCATCTCCAGATCCTCCATGCTCACCTGGTTGCGCTTCTTGCGTGCAGCGAGCAGCGCCGCCTCGTTGACGAGGTTGGACAGGTCGGCACCCGAGAACCCGGGTGTAGCCTTTGCAAGCACCTGGAGGTTTACGTCCTCTGCAAGAGGGATGTTCCGGCAGTGTACCTTGAGGATTCCTTCCCTGCCCTTGACATCAGGACTTGCCACCACTACCTGGCGGTCGAAACGCCCGGGACGCAGAAGCGCCGGGTCGAGCACATCGGGCCGGTTGGTGGCGGCCATGAGTATGACGCCCTCGTTTGATTCGAACCCGTCCATCTCCACCAGGAGCTGGTTGAGCGTCTGTTCGCGCTCATCGTGTCCGCCGCCCAGGCCCGCGCCCCGGTGCCTTCCCACGGCATCGATCTCGTCGATAAAGATGATGCAGGGCGCATGCTGTTTGCCCTGGGCAAAGAGATCACGGACCCGCGACGCGCCTACGCCGACGAACATTTCCACGAAGTCCGAGCCCGACATGCTGAAAAAGGGCACGCCGGCCTCACCGGCCACGGCCTTTGCCAGCAGGGTCTTGCCGGTGCCCGGAGGCCCGAGCAGGAGCACCCCCTTGGGGATCCGCCCGCCGAGCGAGGTGAACCGCTTGGGCTCCTTGAGAAACTCGATGATCTCCTCCAGTTCTTCCTTTGCCTCGTTTACGCCCGCCACATCGGCAAAGGTGATCTTGATTTTGTCCTGGGACATGAGCTTAGCCTTGCTCCTGCCGAAGCTCATGGCCTTGGTGCCGCCCGCCTGCATCTGGCGCATGAAGAATATCCACACCCCTACGAGCAGCAGCATGGGGATCCACGAGATGAGCACGGACATGTACCAGGGTGAGTCGTCGCTGGGCTTGGCCGAGATCATGATATTCTTTTCCGTCAGCCTCTCCACGATTCTCGCCTCGTTCGGCACATAGGTTTCAAACGGGGTGCCGTCGGTCAGGCTTCCCTTGATCTCGTTGCCCTGGATCACGACCTCCTTGATCTCGCCCTTGTCCACCATCTCGATGAACTCGCTATAGGCAAAAGTTGTCGCCTCGCTTGCGGGTTGATTGAAAAGGTGAAAGAGCATCACCATGATCAAGGCGATGACTACCCATAGGGCAATATTTTTGATTGTACCGTTCCCATTTTTCAGGGACTTGTTGTCTGGTGTCAAAGTAAAGTTCTCCTTGATAGTTAGTTCTCTAAGGATGCAAGTGCCGGCAGGATGATGTCGCGATAACTCTCCGATACCTGGGCGAGCGTTTCCGCCGCCTCCTGGTGCCTGCCCAGAGCTATGAGAGCGTTGGCCTTATAGAAGAGGGCCTGATCGCGATAGTTCTCCGGCATGCTCACAAGGGCCTTCGAGAGATACTCCAGAGCCCTTTCCGGCTGCTGACGGTCGAGATGAGCGGCTGCCAGGATCAGTATTGCCTGCCAGTGAAAAATGTCTTTCTGCCCCCAGTCGTTGATAAATTCCTGTGCATGGTCGATGGCGGCCGATGAGTTTTTCTCTCTGTACGATAAAGATGCGAGTCTCAGACGTGCGAGTTTGCCCGCCTTGGTGTCGGCATAGCTCTGCGCCAGATCCGCGGTGATCTGAGGATTGTCTCCCGCGCTGCTCAACGCGCTCATGGCCGAACGTTCCCTGCCCGTTTTCCAGGAATAGAAACCAATGCCGCTCGCCAAGACGACGACCACGATGGTCACCAGGGTGATAAACCGCGTGGGGTTCTCCTTGATCCACTGTATGGTGGACCTGGTGGTGGTGATGAACTCATCGGGCGCATTCAAAAGGTCTTTTCTCGTCGTCTTTGCCATGAACAATTCTCCTCTTGATATGGATACATACCATATAGTAACGAACCGGTGGTTCTGTCAATGCGGATCTCCCATCCACCCGTCAGCGCAGGTGTGCTGATCATGGATAATAGCATCCGGGGACATGTCCATATCCATGCAGGCATGCGTCCGGCATGGTACGCCCGGTGATCTTTTCAGTGACGGCAGCCGGAATCCATCTGCAGATGTGGGTATCCTTTAGGCGTATCGAGAGGTAAGGCTTTTTTGTGGGATCCTGATTTGGTGAGGGATGAGGTGTGGATCAAAAGAGAGACCGTGCCCGCTCACTTAAGGGGCACGGTCTCTCGTAACTGCTAATTCATAGCCACCGGTTCGAGGACCTGCGGGGTGATGAAGATCAGGAGCTCTTTCTTGGCCCTGTCCTGGGTTTTGCCGCTGAAGAGCAAGCCGACCACAGGCAGTTTCCCAAGGAAGGGAACGCGCTGGATATTCATGCGTTCTTCTTCCTCGATGATGCCGCCGATGACCGAGGTTTCGCCGTTTCTCACGAGAACCTCTGTCTGAGCTTCACGGGAGGCGATACTGGGATCGCCCAGGGAGTTGACGATGGAACCGATGGCGTTTCTCTTGACCGAGATCTCCATGTTCACGCTTCCGTCAAAGGCGATCCGCGGGGTCACCTCAAGCACCAGCTCGATGTCTTTCAGCTCGGTGGAGAGCTGGCCATCGTCGTCACGGACCACGTAGGGGTACTTCTCGCCCTGGCGGATGACCGCCTTTTTGTTGTCCATGGTGACGATCTTGGGCCGCGCGATCACCTCGGCGCTTCCGATGGTCTCGCCGATGTCCAGCCTGAGGTCGAGATCAAAGGCGGACCCTGCGAGCCGTCCCACCGTGATGCCGAATCCCGCTGCCTGGTTGGTGGGGAAATTCACGGCAAGAGAGGGCTGGGGCACTGTGGCGGTCGTCCATGCGGGTCTTCCGCCGGGTGTCACAGTGGGACTGAAGAGGCTTCTGGCGGCCCCGGTGTTCACACCGCTCAGGCCGAAGTGGGTCCGGTCGGACTGGTTTCTCCAGGAGCCGCCCCATTGGACGCCGAGGCCTTTGGTGAAGTCGCTGTCGGCCTGCACGATCCGGGCTGCAATGAGCACCTGGGGTGTTGCCCTGTCGAGCCGTTTGACCATGGTATGGATGTCATCCACGTTCTTCTTGATATCCTTGACAATGAGGACATTGGTCCTGTCTTCCGCGGTGATGCTTCCCCGGTCGGACACCAGACCGACTTCCTTGCCCTTGATGGTTCCGGCGATTTCGGATGCCTTGGCGAAGTTCACGGGGATTACCGAGGTGACAAGGGGCTCGAGCTGCTCTTCGGTCTTGAGCGATTCGAGCTTCCTTTCCTGGGATTTCTTGATCTTGTCGGCCGCATCGATCCTCACCACGTTGCCCACTGCCATCTTTCCCAGGTCCTTGCTTTCCAGTACCACGTCCAGGGCCTGATCCCAGGGGATGTTTTTGAGCCGGATGGTGATGTTGCCCTTCACCTCATCCGAGGTGACGATGTTGAGCCCGCTCACGTCGGCGATGATCCTCAGGACATTGTGAATGTCAGCATTCTGGAAATCCAGCGATATACGCTCGCCGGTATACTGGGGTTCAATGAACGACCGCTGGGCCAGGTCGCTTCCCTTGAGCATGGAAGGGGTTGCGCTTACCGGCGCAGCGAGCGGCTTTATTTGCCTGGCTTCCTGTGCGGGCATGGGCGATGCTGCAGCCGCCTGAACCACGGTCACGGTACCCTGATTTTTCTGCTCCTGCTTTCGTGCCCACTCGGGGATGTCGAAGTCCATGATGAGGAGATCGTTGTCCTGGGAAACAAAGTAGGGGACGATCTGTTTCATGGCGATGTCGAAGACCACCGAGCCTCCCTGTTGCCTGGGGAGGATCTGCTCCACCGCGGTCTCGAACTCCCTGGTGATAAAGGGACGGGCGAGCTGTTTTGAGATGCTGGCGTTGTCGATGAAGAGGCTCAAGTTGTCTCCGTCGCGCTTCACGTCGAAGGTCGCCTTTCCATCGAGGCCGATCTGCAGACGCGACTTGGACTCCACGGTCATGAAGTCCACGCTCTTGATGGTCAGCCCGAACCCCGATGCGGGCAACAACAGCAGGCCGATTATCACAGTAAGGATGGTTTGCTTATTCATTTTCCGGTTACCCCCTCTTGCTTCCTGAGCGACAATAACACTTCCCGAGTGTTCACGCGCCCCATGTAGTCCTTGAAGTGCTGCTTCACGGTGACGCTGTCTTGTTCAATCCTGGTCACGATGCCCGAATTCTCACCGATGAGCGTTCCCACCTTGATGATGTACCCCATCCCGGAAGCCTCCTGGATCAGCGCTCGTTTCTCTTTGCCCGTGATGATGCCTACGAGCTCGATCTGAGAGAGGGACAGCTTCTGCAGGGGATCCATAACACGGGTCTGCTCTTCCGACAACTCGCCCTGGGCGGAGCGTGCGAACGGCTGGAACGGATCCCGTATGCCGGTGATCTTATACGGCGGCTTCTTCTGTTCTTCAGGCACCAGAACGGGCTTCACCTTTTCCTGCTTGACGGCTGCGACCTTGGATGAAGGGTCGGGGTGAGCCTGAGGGGCCTGTGCCTCGTTTTTTGAGCACGCCGCGACACATACCAACAGGATGATGATTAATCCGGATACATATCCCTTCATGGTTTCTTCCCTTTGGACTCTGCCGTGCCTGTTTGTGAGAGATCTGCATTTTCAATAAACTTGTAGGTCACCGCATTGCACGAGGTTGCGAGGAGAACAGGCTGCACATTGTCCTTCTGATTCTTGTTCTGCATGGTGATGTTGGTGATATTGACGATCCGGGGCATCTTGGACACGCTGTCAAAGAAGGTGGTGATATCCCGGTATCTTCCTTCGATCTGAATATCCACGGGGATTTCCGCGTAGAAGTTTTTCTGCACCTCCCCTTTGGGTTTGAAAAGCTTGAACTGGAGCCCCGATGCATTCCCCAGGGCCGAGATGTTCTCCAGCAGTGTTGGGATCTCGCTCTTATTGGGGAGCTGTTTAAGGGCGAGGTGCAGCTTGGCCCTGGTCTCTTCGAGCTCCGCCTCGTACCTAGGCTTTTCCTTGACGATCTCCCTCTTGGCAGAGAGCTCTTGTTTGAGCTTATTGAGCTCGGGCTCGATCATTTTGATCTCCGCTACCACGGGGCTGTAGAAAAACTGCCAGTATACGCCGAGAATCGCTCCGAGAATGATGACGAGAGCGAGTATCTTAATGGCGGGCTTTTGTCTCAGCAAGAGATCTACAATGTTCATATATCACCTCAACTCGGCAACTTTATTTTGCACTTGATGGTAAACTTGTGGTTGATTCCCTGCTGCTGGGTCAATTCGAGGTCCACCTCCTGGAAGTAGGGAGATGTCTGCAGGTTTTTCATGAAGGTGGCAATGGTGGGGTTGTCCACCGCTGCACCGTCGAGGACCAGGGTGTTGCCGGTGTTTTTCAAAGACGTGATCCACGCCTTTTCCGGAATGAGCAGGCTCAGCTGATCGAGCACCTCAACAGGGCCGGTCTTCTTGGCATTGAGTTCGGTGATGATGTCGAGCTTGCGCTCCAGCTCCTGCTTCTGCTGCTTGAACTTCTCGATCTCTCCTGCCTCGGCGGTGAGTTTCTTGATCTCGAGCTTGGTGGCCGTCACCTCCTGCTGGAGCATTTCCTTCTGGTGGTTTATCGATGTCTGCACGAACCAGGAGAGGATGAAGACCAGAATGATACACAGGGCGAGCAGCGTCACGTGCTCGACAAGGGCCTTTTTCCTCAGTTCCGATTTGATGGGAAGCAGGTTGATCTTTACCATTTTAAATCGGCCCTCCTTAACGCAAGACCTACCGCTACTGCCATCTGGGGTGCGATATAGGCCATGTACTCCGGATCAAAGACCTTGTCGTCCCAGTGGATGTTGTTGAAGGCATTGATCATCTCAACCGGGATGTCCATCTGTTTCCTCAGCAGGGGTATCAGCCCGGGTATCCGGGACGAACCGCCCGACATGTAGATCCGTTCGATGTTCTCATTGACCATGGTGGAGAGGAAGAAGTCCAGGGTCCTGCGGATCTCCTGCACGTAGGTTTCCGCAGCCATCTTGAAGATGTAATTGATCCGCTCCAGGTCGATTCCCTCGATGTCCGATCCGGTCTTGATGTTTTCGGCGCGCTCGTAGCTCACGCCGAACTCGCGCTGTATGCGCTCGGTGAGCTGGCGGCCGCCCATGGAGATGTCCCGGGCGAAGATCGACATCCCGTCTTTTAAGATGTTGATGTTGATCATGGATGCGCCGGCGTCCACCAATGCTACAATCGATTCGGGGGCGTCGGGGTAGTTCACCTCATACATGGTTTCCAGGGCGAACACGTCGATGTCCATGAGCATGGGTTTTAAGCCCGCGTTCCTCACGGCCGAGGCGTAATCGTCCACGAGCTCTTTCTTCGCGGCCACGAAGAGGACATCCATCATGTCGGAGCGCTCCAGGCTCTCGCCCAGCACGAAGGAATCGAGGTACACGTCGTTGATGTCGAAGGGAATGTACTGCTCGGCCTCGATCATCAGGGTTTCCTGCAGCTCGGATTCGTTCATGATCGGCAGCTCGGCCTTCTTGACGATGACCGAATGGCCCGATATGGCGCTGGCTGTTCCCCGGGCCTTGATCTTGAGGTTTTCTTTCAGATTCTTGATCGTGTCGACCACGGTCTCTGAATCCATGATATCCTTGTCTACGATGCACTCGGCGGGTATCAATCCCAGGCCCAGGGCCTTGAGCTCGTAGCCCCCGCGGACCTTCTCGATATCCACCATCTTGATCGATTGAGAGCCGATATCCAGTCCTAGTAGCGTCTTCTTTTCAAACAGCATCCTCATCACCCCGTGATCATTTCTTTTCCTTCTTGAACACCACGATCTTGTCTCCCGGTCGTACGAGATTCATTTCCTGAACGATTACATGCTCGATGTATGCCAGGTTTTCTTTGAGCATGAGCGCTTCCTGGGCAAGCGATTCGTTTTTCACTTTCAGAGAGGCGTTTTGGGCCTTTAGGTGCTTCAGCTCCTGGTAGAGCTGGTAACTCCTGATCAGGCCTTTGTCCCCGGGAATGGTGAAGGAAAGAAACAATACGGTGATCAGAATCAGTGCATAGACGACTGGCCGCGATATTCTCATCGCCCGTATTATATCCAAATAATACCTGTTTATCACCAAAAATTAATTCTCCCGAGCGCATAGCATCACTATCGGGAGGATGTATATGAATCTTTAAAAAAATGTGTGCCACTGATAACACTCCTGAACATAGACCAGGAGGGAGATAGCGGGATTCCGATTCTTCAACTCCTGTTTCCATCTGGTTGCAAAATGGTAATTCATCTTCGCTTGTGAAAGAAGGGTTATTGTATGAGAACTGAACAGGATTACGACTCCGCCGGGGCAGAGAACCTTTCCGGGCGGTCATGGCAGGGCTGCCGAACCATCCCGGAGACATTCCTACTTGAACCACCGCATGTTGATTCCCAGAATGAACCCCAGGATGAACCCCCCCATGTGGGAAAACCATGCGACATCGGTCTGGGAATGGACGCTTAAGAAACCCTGTGCGCCTTGGAGCAGGAACCATACGATCATGAAGACCACGGCCGGAATCTCCACCACCTCGATGAGAAAGAGCAGGGGGACGATGGTGAGGATCCGGGCCCTCGGGCTGAAGACTAGGTATGCGCCCATCACGGCTGCAATGGCCCCTGACGCACCCACTACCGGCACCGGCGAGGTTGGGTAGATCACGGCATGGCTGTAGAAGGCCACGAAAGCCGCCAGGAGATAGAAGAGGCTAAAGCGCACGATCCCGATCTGTTTCTCCAGGGCCGGTCCGAAGACCGAGAGAAAAACCATGTTGCCCAGGATATGGAGGTAGCCCGCATGCATGAAGGACGACACGAGGATCGACCAGTGGATTGCGAGTATATTCCCCGAGCCCTTGATAAGGTAGTTATAGACATCTGCGGGGCTTGCGGCATAGAGCTGGAAGATCGCGTCTCCCACGCGGAGCTCTTCGATGAAGACGATGATGTTGATCAGGATGATGACGGCGGTTGCCGGGGCGAATCCACGGGAGACACTCGTGTCCCGTATCGGGATCATCTCTCACGCTTCCTCGACCGCCAGGACGGTTCCGGCGCCGGAGAGAAAGTAGATCTCACGCTCCCGGGGGTGAGAATACCGGGGCGTGCAGCCGGCCGGATACAGGGAGAAATGGCGAAGATAAAAATTCCCGGCCGCCTGCTCCTTGCCGATGAGCGTCTGTTTGCAGAGCCCTTGCGCCCCCTTGAATGACGTCACCACCGGGATGTCGAGATAATGATGCCGTATCATGGCTCCCTCCCCGAACAGTTTGCGCATATGCATCCCAATAAATAGGGTGTATCACAAGTGCATTTCCCGGCGCAAGGCCGAGGGAGCGATGGAAATCTGCTCCAGGGCTGCCTCCTTGCGCGTTCATGCTTTTTCCTCTATATATATCTGCTCATGAGAGACATGGGGATAATGCTCATTCTATTCGGTGCGGTCCTCCTGCTCATCGGGGCCCTGCTCTACTTTGGCGGGGGGATCTCCTGGCTGGGAAAGCTCCCGGGGGACATCCGGATCGAGAGGCCGGGATTCAGCTTCTATTTTCCCATCACCACCAGCATTCTCATCAGCATCGTCTTGAGCCTTGTGATTTTCATCATAAGGATGTTCAGGTAGGGCATGATTGTCGAGAATCTCATCGCGCGCATGGTGAGGAAGGCGTCCTCACGCTATTTCGCCTTTGAGGACGGCCGTCCTCAGCCGCCCTGTGCACCGGCGGAGCCGATCCACCTGTACATCCATATCCCGTTCTGCGCAGAACTCTGCCCCTACTGCTCGTTCCACCGGGTCCCCTACCGGGAGGAGAGGGCCAGGGAGTATTTCCGTGCGCTCAAGCGTGAGATCGATATGTACCGGGACAGGGGCTTCTCTTTTTCCGGGGTGTACGTGGGGGGAGGGACGCCGACCATACTCCTCGACGAGCTTCTTGACCTGCTCGCGCGTGTTCAGCGCGATTTCTCCCCTTCCGAGGTCTCGGTCGAGACGAACCCGGACCGGCTGGACGCCCGGACGCTCGAGCTCCTGGCCGATGCCGGGGTGAAACGGGTGTCCGTCGGCATACAGACCTTCAGCGACCCCCTGCTCAAGAGCATCGGGCGCTACGACAAGTATGGAAGCTCCGAGGTACTCAAGGAGCGGCTCGCAAAGGCAAAGGGCTTTGTGCAGACCCTCAATGCCGACATGATCTATAATTTCCCCACCCAGAGCCGGGCTATGCTTGAACAGGACCTCGAGGCGCTCAAGGAGGCGAGTCCCGACCAGATCACCTTCTACCCGCTCATGATCTCGGATGACACCCGGAAGAAGATGACCGACCTCATGGGCAGGGTGAACTACCGGAAGGAAAGGCTTTTCTACTCGCTCATCACCTCGCACCTGGCCCAAGACTACCGGGCGAGCTCGGCATGGTGCTTCTCGAAGAAGGACACCTCCATGATCGATGAATACGTGGTGGTGAGCCAGGAGTACGTGGGTGCCGGGAGCGGGGCCTTCGGACTGGTGGGCGGGGGCATCTACGCCAACACCTTCTCCCTGCCCGCCTATTGCGAGCGCATCTTCCGGGGGGAGTTCCCTCTGTCCGCCAGAAGGCTCTTCTCGGTCCGGGAGCTGAGCCGGTACGCGTTCCTCATGGGGCTATTCGGCCTGTCGATGGACAGCGCGCCGTTCCGGAAGAGATTCGGCTCGCCTCCGTGGTGGCTGCTGGGCCCCGAGCTCCTGTTCTTCCTGCTCACAGGGGGCATCCGCATCGAACAGGGGCGCATCATGCTCACGCCCCGGGGGAGATACTACTGGGTGGTGATGATGCGCGAGTTCTTCACCGGCGTCGACAATTTCAGAGATTTAAGCAGAGAGGCTGCCGGTATCACCGCCCGGTAGAGCCCGGATCCCGCGAGGGGAGAACCGGGCCCTGCCGGCTGAAGATGCTCCTGCCGTTGATTTCTGCATCCCGTTTCAAACGAGAAGCGATCGATGAACGGTTCTCAGTGCTCGATGTACGCCGGATTTTCTTCGGGCGCGGGTGAAAAAGGTGCTTTTCCCCGTCCTGAAATGCCGATTTCCGCTGCCGTGCTAGGCGGTCTCGGCCTCGAGCTTTTCTATCAGGAAATCGATCTCCCGTTTTACCTTGAGGTTCTGCTTGTACATGGTCTCGATGGTCTCCAGGGAGTGGATGATGGAAGAGTGCTTCCGGGAGAACGCATTGCCGATGCTCTGCAGCGACTCCCGGGTGTAGCGCCTGCAGAGGAAGATCGCCACCTGCCGGGGATAGACGACCTCCTTTTTCCGGGAGGGGGAGATGATCGTGTCCCTGGGGATGCAGAAGTTCTTGGCCACGAAATTCTGGACATATTCCAAGGTGATGCGCTGCTGCTTCTCCAGGGTGCCCTCCAGGAGTTCCTTGGCCAGGTCCAGGGTGATCCGGCGTTTCATGAGCGAGCTCATGGCGGTGATGGTCATGACCGCGCTCTCAAGCTCCCTGATGCTGGTGAGCACGCTGCTGCTGATGAACTCTACCACCTCATCGGGCAGGATGATGCCGTTTTTTTGGGCCTTGTGCCTGACGATCTTGTCCCTGGTGAGCTTATCGGGCCGTTTGAGGTCGATGACGAGCCCGGCCGAGAACCGGGAGCGGAGCCCCTTGTCGATCTGTGACATGGATGTAGGCGGGCGGAAACCGGAGAGGACCACCTGCTTGCCAGCGCTGATCAGGTCGTCCAGCACATGGCAGAGCTCCATCTGGGTTTTCTCCTTGTTCTTGAACAGGTGCACGTCATCGATGAAGAAGATATCCAGGGATGAGGGCTGGTAGGCCTTCTTGAAGTTCTGCTGACAATTGTTGCGCACGCTATGGACGAAATCCTGGGAAAAGTCCCGGGCGGTCGTGTACTTGACCGAAACGCCCGATTTTGATGAGAGCAGCCGGTTGCCGATGGCATGGGCGATATGGCTTTTGCCCAGGCCCACGTCCGAATAGAAGTAGAGCGGGTTGTACTTGCTGATGTCGTTTTCCGTGACTGCCATGGCCGCCTCGTAGGCAAAGGCATTGCACCTTCCCACCACAAATTCCTCAAAGGTGAAGTTCCCGTTGAGCCCGTTTGCCGGAGAGGGCGTGGAGAACGACGGGAGTGTCATTTGGACCGGCGGCTCGGGAGCCGGCTTTTCCTGCCTGGTCTTTCCTTTCTGCCGCACGCAGAAGTGGACATCGACCGGCTGTTTAAGCGTCCCCCGGACACACTGGACGATGTGGTCTTTGTACTGCCTGCTCAGATACTTCTGGGAGAACGCGTTCGGGCAGGATATCAGAATAGTTCCGTCCTCTTCGGTGATATCCATCTGCTCGATGAGCACCCTTTCGGACGCTCCGGGAATCATCGCAAGGATAGATTCCTTAATGATATCGAAGTGATCCACTGTAACCTCCCAGGTGGGTGAAAAATTTGAACGTATGAAGGGCATATTGGACTCCCGGATAAAAAACGTCAAACCCGAACCTCTGCGGTTATTCCCATCTGTGTTCACTTCGTGCAGGCGCAAAAACATTCAGTTTTATCCTCATAATATGCGTGGAAGCCTCGTGACTCCAGCATCCGGACGGCTCGGGGGAAGATGGGATATTCACTTGATCCGAGGCAATTATCGACATTTTGTAGATAACTCGGAACTCGGATTATCACCGTCTTTCTCGAAAATTTATCATTTTGGTATACAGCTTGTAATACTGTATTGCAGAATGCCGCCAGCTTACGTCCTTTTGCATGGCGTTTTCGCGAATTGCGAAGAAGAGTCCCTTCGGGTCCTGGTACAGGTCGCACGCCCGGCGGACGGCTGCCAGGAGGTCTGTAGCGGTAGGGCTCTTCACCCTGATGCCGGTGGGGTTGTCCCCCTCTCCGAGGGCTGTGACCGTATCCTTAAGACCGCCCACGCAGGTGACGATGGGGATGGTGCCGTAGCGCATGCTGATCATCTGGTTGAGGCCGCAGGGTTCGAACCGGGAGGGCATGAGAAAGAAGTCGGCGCCTGCCTCGATGACATGGGCAAGGGATTCGTCGAATCCCACGACCACGCCGAGCCTTCCCGCATGGCTGGCTGAGAGGCTGAGCAGGTCCTTTTCGTGACGGCGGTCTCCGGTCCCCAGGACAACTACCTGGGCGCCCAGCGAGATGATCTCGTCCATGATTGAGACCACCAGGTCGATGCCTTTCTGATCCACCAGGCGGCTGATGAGGGACATAAGCGGCCCGGATGACTTCTCGAGGGAGAATCGTTCCTGAAGGTCGCGCTTGCACGCCGCCTTTCCCGAGAGATCGTCGATGCTGAATCTCTGAGCGATATGCTCGTCGTGGAGCGGGTCCCATACCTGGATATCGATGCCGTTGACGATCCCGGCGAGCTTGAACGACACGGCCCGCAGCAGCCCGTCGAGACCCGCGCCGAACTCGGGCGTCTGGATCTCGGCGGCATAGGAGGGGCTCACGGTGGTGACCATGTCGGCGAATACGATGCCGGCCTTCATCACATTGATGTTGCCGTAGTATTCCATGATATCCGGGCGGAACATCTCGTAGGGCAGAAAGAGCATGGGCCAGAGCGCGGAGTTGAACACCCCCTGGTAGGCGAGGTTGTGGATCGTGTAGCAGGTGGAGAAGTCAGTCAGGCCCAGCGCATGGAGATATGCCGGGATGAGCGCGGTCTGCCAGTCGTTGCAGTGGATGAGGTCCACGCCTTCGAGGATCGTGGCCAGCTCAACACATGCGCGCGAGAAAAAGGCGAACCGCTCGAGGTTGTCGGGGAAATCCCTGCCCTGGTATGAGTAGTACCCGTCCCGGTTGAAGTACAGGTCGTTTTCGATGAAATACACGGGGCCGTGGGAGAAGACCCTCCCCTGAGAGATGCCCTGGCCCGAGAGGAACGAGATGTCGGCCACGTGCTGAAGCGCGATACCGGATTTTTTGACAGACCGGTAGAGCGGCATGACCACATCGCATTGCACCCCCTGGCTTCTGAGCTCGGCGGGCAGCGCGGAGCTCACGTCGGCCAGACCGCCGGTCTTGGCGAAGGGGGTCGCCTCTGAAGTGCAGAAGAGTACTCTCATAAGCTATAGTAATAACAGAATTCCCGGGCAAGGGTAAGGGGATCGTGTTGTGCAGTCTTCCAGGAAGGATATGGCCGGGCGCGAGGAGAAAAAAGAACATTGATTTGATTTTTCACAGCCGGTTGATTATGGTGGGGTCCATGAACAAGGAAGAATTCCAGAAGGTTCTCAAAGACTTCGAGTTTCAGATCAGGAAAAGGCTGCCCGCCATGATCAACAGCTACCTGGCCAACAGAGGCAACCGGGAGTACGAGACAGCCTTCAACCATCTCATCGATACACTCCAGAGGACCCGAAAGGAGCTGCTGAAACACCTGTCCAAGGTGGCGCGCCAAGAGGAGAAGCTGCGGTATTTTAACGCCGTCTACAACCTGGACTCGCAGCTCAGGAGCATGGGAAACAAAGAAACGTACCAGAAACATCTGCGGTTCCGCCGCCGCCGGCTAGCCGCCCCGGTGGTGTACGACATCGGAGGGGGACCGGAGCAGGGAGACCTGCTCAATATCGCAGAGGAAGGGGCTCTGCTGAAAACCGCGGAAAAGATCTCCGTTGACCGCGAGATCAGGATCACGATCGACGGGAAGCAGGCCCGGGGCAAGGCCATGTGGTCCCTGGCGGATGAGTCCGGCAATGTGGAAACCGGGGTAAGGTTTTTGGAGGTCTCGGAGGATTTCCTGAAGGAGATCAAGGAGAAGCTGAAGGAGTAGGGCAGGGCCCGCCTTTCTTCCCCCTGCTCTGGATCGGGCGAAAATCCCTCGCAAGCCTGGCCTTCAAGGGGATTCCCGCATTGACACCTGGAAGCATACGAGGGTATGCCTTTTCACGAGCTATGATATTCGCCATAACCACCCTTGGATGCAAGGTAAACCAGTACGAGAGCCAGCTTCTCAGAGAAGCGCTCACAGCACGTGGGCACCGGGAGCAGCCCTTCGGCAGTCCCGGGGCCGATGTCTCCATCGTCAACACATGCACGGTGACCCACCGCTCCGATGCCCAAGGCCGGAACCTTCTGCGCAGGGCACTTGCCCTGGGCGGGCGCGTGATCGCCACCGGCTGCCAGGCAAAGGTCTATGGAGATGCACTCCGGGCCCTGTCGCCCGCCGTCGAGGTGATCCCCTTCGAAGACATCGGCCCTGCCCTCGACATTCAGTTGCCCTCCCGTATCACCGGCTTTTGCGGTCACAGCCGCGCGTTCGTGAATATTCAGCAGGGATGCGGCAACTTCTGCACCTACTGCATCGTTCCCCACGCCCGGGGCGTTCCCCGGAGCAGGCCGTGGCAGGAAGTCATCGGGGAGATCACCGGGCTGTATGCCGCAGGGTTTCGCGAGGTCGTGCTTTCCGGGATCAACATCGGGCTCTACGAGGGAGGCCTGGCCGCGCTGCTGGAAAAGATCCTCAAGGAAACACCCATGCCCGCGGTGCGCATCAGCTCAATCGAGCCGTGGACCCTCACCGGCGAGCTCATCCGCCTGGTTGTGGAAGAACCGCGGGTATGCAGGCACCTCCACATCCCGGTGCAGAGCGGCTCCGACGCCATACTCTCCCGGATGGGCAGGCCGTATGACGCCCGGTATTTCCGCTCCCTGGTGGAAAAGATCAAGGCCCTTAATCCGGGTGTGAGCATCGGCACCGATGTTATGGTCGGGTTTCCCGGAGAAGGCGAAAACGAGTTCGGCCAGACCCGTTCATTGCTGGAAGAGGCGGATATCTCATATCTGCACGTCTTTCCCTACTCGCCAAGGCCGGGCACCCCGGCTGCCGGCTGGGGGGACACGGTGGACCCCCGCGCCGTAAAAGAGCGGGTGGCCCTGCTCAGGGAGCTCTCCCGGCGCAAGCGCGATGCGTTTGTCCTCTCCCGGATCGGCATGGAGGAAGACCTGCTCGTCACCCGCGCAGGAAGACATTCTTTCCGCGGCGTCACGTCCAACTATCTCACAGTAGAGGCACAAGGGAAGGCGCGGGTGAACGACCGCGTGAGCGTGATCCTGGAAGAGCCCTGCGAGGGGTATGTCCTGGGGAGGGCCATTGGATAATCTGCTCGTTGTCCGATACCTGCTGGAGATGGCCAGGGCCCTGGAGTATCTGGATGAGAATTCCTTCAAGATCCAGGCGTATCGCAGGGCGGCCCGGTCGATCCAGGAGCTTGCCGTCCCGGTAAGCGAGGTGGTGGAAGAAGGCGGGTTGCCGAGTATCCCCGGCGTGGGCAAGGGCATTGCTTCGACCATCGAGGCGTGGGTGAAGGACCGTGACTTCTCCGCCCTGGAAGAGCTCCGGGCTCGACTGCCCAGGGGGCTCGACGAGCTTCTCAAGGTGCCCGGGATCGGGCTCAAAAGGGTCAGGATCCTGCACAGCCGGCTCGGAGTGGAGACCGTGGACGACCTGATGGATGCGGTACGGCAGGGAAGGCTCTCGGGCTTGAGGTCATTTCCCGGAAAGTTTGTCCGAGACCTGCCCCGGTTGCTGGAACAGGTGATGAACTATCGGGGCAAGTATCTCCTGAGCGACGGTCTGGCCCGGGCGAATGAGGTGCTCTCCCGGCTCGCTGCTCAGGGGTTGAAGGCAGAGGTTACCGGGGCGTGCAGGAGGCTCTCGGAGATTATCGAGCAGGTCGAGATCCTGGTGGAAGGATCGGACAGGGTCGATGAAATTCTCCGGAACGCCTTGGGCGCGCCCGAATGCGAGCTCAAGGGAGACACCCTGGAGCTTCCGGCCGGGGCGGGAGCTCCACCGGTGGCGGTGCGAGTGGTGCACCCTGAGGACTGGGCCGTGAGGCTTCTGGTCACCACGGGCTCCGATGACCATCTTGCCGCACTCAGAGAACATGCATCAAGGATGCAGGTAGAGATCGATGGCGGCGTTATCCGCCGGGGCAGTAAGGTGAGGATCGAGCATGAGGAGGACATCTACCGTCTTCTGGACCTGCAGTTTCTCCCCCCGGAGGTGCGCGAGGGCCGGGATTCGGAGCTGGCCCGTGCCCGAGCGCACACCGTGCCCGAGCTGCTCGGCTTAAGGGATATCCAGGGCACGATCCACAACCACACCGAGATGAGCGACGGCGTCGCGTCCCTGGCGGCAATGGTGCGCGGCGCCCGTGAGCGGGGATACCAGTGGATCGGCATCTCGGATCACAGCCAAAGCGCGCACTACGCGGGCGGACTGAGTGGAGAGGCCGTGGCCCGGCAGCACCGGGAGATCGATGCACTTGAGGAGGAACTCGGCGACATCGTCATTTTCAGAGGCATCGAGTCCGACATCCTTGCGGACGGTTCCCTGGACTATCCGCCCGAGGTGCTCGAAAGGTTTGATTTCGTCATCGCCAGCATCCATTCGCATATGGATATGGACCGCCGCAGAATGACCAGGAGGATCGTCAAGGCCCTGCGAAACCCTTTCACGACCATCCTCGCCCATCCCACGGGCAGGCTCCTCCTCTCGCGGGAGCCCTATGCCGTGGATATGGACGAGGTCCTTGAAGAGGCGCTCACAAACCGGGTGGCTGTGGAGCTCAACGCAAATCCGATGCGGCTCGACCTCGACTGGAGGCTCATCGACCCGTTCGTGAGCCGGGGCGGGATCATCGCAATAGGACCCGACGCCCACTCCGTGGCCGGTCTCGACGATATGGCCTATGGGGTCATGATCGCCCGGAAGGGGTTCGTAACGAAAGAGTTGTGCCTGAATACCCGGGATGCCCGGGACGTGAGGAAGTGGTTCAGAAAGGTATGAAGATCGAATGCTGCAATGTCTCATACCGCTATGATGTTCCCGGCGCCGGATGGGCCTTAAGCGATGTGGACTTCTCGCTGGACCAGGGGGAGAAGGTCGCGGTGATCGGTCCGGCGGGCTCGGGCAAGACCACGCTGATCCAGCTCATCGATGCGCTGATCCTCCCGGTTCAAGGCGATATCCGCTATGATGGGCAGAGTGTCCTGTCTTTGTCCAAGGCTGGAAGGCTCTCTTCCATCAGGAGACGCATCGGGGTCCTGTTCCAGTTCCCGGAGCATCAGTTCTTCCATGAAACCGCGTACGATGAGCTCACCTTCACCCTGCAGAACTTCTTCGACCTGAATGAGGGAGAGATCGAGCGCCGTGCCCGGGAGGTGGTTGGGAGGTTCCAACTGGATGTCGACGTCCTCAGACAGATCTCTCCCTTCTATCTGAGCTCGGGCGAGAAGCGAAAGCTCGCTCTGGCCTCGGCCCTGCTCTCCTCGCCCGAGGTGCTGATCCTCGACGAGCCCACGGCCGGGATGGACGCCTCGGGAAGGAGGGAGCTCATCCGGCTCATCGCAGGTCTGAAAGACGTGACCATCATCCTGGTCACCCACAACCTGGAGGACTTTCTGGATATCGTGGACCGGTGCATCATACTCTCTGAAGCCCGGCTGGCTGCGGATATCCGGAAGGATCATCTTATACGCAGCCTCGATGTTTTCCAGTCCGCCGGCATCGTGCCGCCCCTGGTGCTGCGCGTCCAGGACTGGCTGGCAAAAGAGGGTGTGAACCTGCCCCGTACAGTGTTTGACATGGATCAGCTCATCGGACTGCTGAGGCATTCGAGATAGCCCTGTCTCATTTTTCTCATCCTTATAGAAGCGGGGATATCTCGTTTTTGCCCGGGAATCCCCCTGCCAGGCCGAGGCTGTTGTGTATTGACTAATGGAAGAGGCAGTCTTAATGTATTTTATAGGAGGAAGAGCCATGCCAGGTTTCGTGGAGATGAAGGTCGCCGGAATAGCCCTGGACCCCACCAACAACGCCCCCATTGTTGTCCTGAGGGATATCGAAGGCAAGTTCGTGCTGCCGATCTGGATCGGCATCATGGAGGCGAGCGCCATCGCTGCATCGCTCGAGGGCATCCGCTATTCACGGCCCATGACCCATGATCTCTTCAAATCCGTGATAGAAACACTGGGCGTACAGGTGGAAAAGATCGAGGTGGTGGATATCCGGGACAATGTGTTCTATGCCATGATCACCCTGAACGATAACGGGAACAAGGTCACGGTCGATGCAAGGCCTTCCGACGCCATCGCCATCGCCTTGAGGCTCAACTGCGCTATCTTTGTGGCAGATCACGTGGTGAAAGACGCCATCCGGGTGGAGACCAACAAGGAGACGGGCGGCAAGGTCATCGTGGGCTTTGAACAGGACCAGGAAAAGCTCAAGGAGATCCTGGAGAAGATGAATCCGGAAGATTTCGGAAAGTTCAAGGCCTGATCCCCCTGTCCTCGCTGCATTGCACGGGAGAAGAACCGCGCGTCACTATTCCCCCGGTGAGAACCGGGAGCGATACCTTCTAAGCCTGGGCCCCCAGGCAAGAATGCCGCGGCTCCATTTTCGCAGCAAATTGGCGTGACATCCGGTAATGACCTGAAAACCGGGTTTTTTTGTTGATGCAAGGCCATTCATTGTGTATCTCTATAAAAGAGATATGGATTTCCGTGACACATCAAAGACCAGTGCGAAACGGATCAGCAAGGCCATATTCCAGACCATGGTGGAAAAGGCCGGTGACGGGATCTTTGTCTATCAGGGCAATCGGTTTTTCTATGTGAACCCCGCCTTTGAAAAGATGATGGGCTACAGCGCCAAAGAGTTCGAGGCCATGAGCTGGCGCGACATAGTCCATCCGGACTCCCTGGAGATGGTGGAGCAGCGCTACGAGCACCGGATCAGGGGAGATGATGTTCCCTCCCGCTACGAGGTGACCTTTGTCACCCGGAAGTCTCAGGAGCGGATCATATCCCTTTCCCCTTCGGTCATTCTGCTGGGCGGCGGGCCGGCGACCCTGAACATCGCGCGGGACATCACCGAACGCAGGCAGATGGAGGAATATCTCACCTCGTACAATGAGTTCCTCAAAGGACTCATCGAGAACTCGAGCGATGCGATCATCGCATCGGATCTCAAGGGAAACGCGCTGATATTCAACAAGGCGGCAGAGGAGATCACCGGATACTCTGCTGCGGAGATGCTCTCGCGCAAGATCAATATCGATGATTTCATGGGACGGGGCGAGCGGCAGCGGATTCTCTCGCTGCTGGATCAGGGCACCCCGGAAAAACCCTACCGGCTTGTCGCTGAGGAAACCACCCTCTACGGCAAGGGCGGAGAGCTCATCCCCATATCGCTCTCGGCATCCTATGTCTACCAGGCAGGCAGACCCATTGCGGGCATCAGCATCTTCCGCGATCTGAGGCCTTTTAAGGAGGTGCAGGAAAGGCTCAAGGCCTCCGAGGAAAAATACCGGGTACTGGTGGAGAATGCCAAGGACGGCATTTTCGTCTACCAGGACCATTTCTTCAAATACACCAATCCGCGGTTCCGAGAGCTCATGGGCTATACCAGCGAGGAGCTGAGCACCATGGGGTTTCGCGACCTGGTGAGGCCCGAGCTCGCAGAGCTCATCGAGTCGCGGTACGATAAGAGGATCAGGGGCGATAAGGTGCCCGAGGAGTATGAGATAGCCCTGCGGTCCAAGGACGGCACATGGCGGGCATTCGAGATCTCTCCTTCCATCATCAGATACGAGAACCGGCCCGCCACGCAGAACATCATCCGCGACATCACACAGAGGCGCATGCAGCAGAAGGCCCTGCGCGCCTCTGAAACCAAGTACCGGGCCACGGTCGAGCACACCGGCACGGCCATTATGCTCATAGAGGAGAACCGCGTCATCTCCCTGGTCAACCGGCAGTTTGAAAGGCTCACAGGCTTCAGCCGGGAGGAGATCGAGGGCAAGGTTCCTTTCACAGATATTGTCCATCCCGACGACCGGGAGCGCATGGCGGGTTATCACAAGGCCCGCAGGGAGGGAAAGAAGGGCATACCCTCCGAATACGAGTTCAGGATCATAGACAAAGCGGGCAGGGTCAGGGACGCCTTCCTCACCATCGGCCTGATCCCGGGGACCAGGCAGAGCATCGTCTCTATCATGGACATCACGGAAAAGAAGAATATGGAGCGGGAGCTGGAGCAGGCCCGGAAGATGGCGGTCTTGGGAGAGATGTCGGCTCATGTGGCCCATGAGGTGAGAAACCCGCTCCAGAAGATCAAGACCGGGATGGAGCTGCTCCTCAACACCAGTCCCTTGGAGGAACGGCAGGTGAAGATCATCCAGGGGATTACGAGCGGCATCGACACCCTGGAGAGGTTCGTGACCCAGGTCCTCGAGTGGACGCGCTCCGGCAAGGCGAACTTAAAGATCTACAACATCAGCAATATCATCGAAGGCCTCCTGTTCAATCGTGCCGACCAGTGTGCAACCCAGTGCGTCGAGGTGAAAACCTCGTTTGATTCCGAGCACGACCAGATCATGGTGGACGGAATCCAGATCCGGCAGCTCATCGAGAACCTCATCGACAATGCCCTGGACGCCATGCCCGAAGGGGGGACCCTCACGGTCTCCACCTCTCTGGTGCCGGGCCGTGTCTTCTCGGGACGGGGCCGCGAGTTTGTCTCGGATGCCATGGAGATCCGTGTGGAAGACACCGGGTGCGGCATGGATGAACACGACCTGCAACGGATCTTCCAGCCGTTCATCACCCGGAAGGCCAGGGGCACCGGGCTCGGGCTGGCGCTCGTGCGGAAGATCGTGGATATGCATCACGGCGAGGTTGCCGTATCGAGCAGCCGGGGAAAGGGCTCCTGTTTCGTTGTTTCCGTTCCTGTGGATCAGCCGGCGGTCGAACGTGTATCTGCCGGCGGCGGTGAGGATCTGCCATGAGAAGAGACAACCCATCCATGTCGGAAGAAAGAGACCGGGATAGCCGGGGGAAGAAGAGGATCTTGCTCGTCGATGACGAACAGGTTTTCCTGGAGCAGCTCAAAGAGGCGCTCCTGTCTTCGAGCCTCGATCTGGTGATCGAGACGGCAAGCGACGGGCTGGAAGCGCTGGAGAAGCTGAGCGTTACGCCTCAGGACATCGTGATCACGGACATCCGGATGCCCCGGATGGATGGATACACCCTGCTCAAGGAGATCCAGAAACGCTACCCATCGACCTATGTGGTGGTCATCACCGCGTTCGGGTCGGTCTCGGGGGCCGTGGAGGCCATGAAGTACGGCGCCAGCGACTTTCTGGAAAAGCCCTTCAACATGAACACCCTGGAACTCTCGCTGACCAAGATCATCCGTCAGCAGGAGATCCTCAGAGAGAACATCGAGCTCAAGGGCCGCATTCCCCAGTATGCCGAGGGCCTGGACCAGATCGTGGGTGCAAATGTGAAGATGCAGAAGCTCTACGATCAGATCCTCACTGCGGCCGATACCAACCTCACCGTGCTCATCCTGGGGGAGACCGGCACGGGCAAGGAGCTCGTTGCCCGGTCCATCCATTCCCGCAGCGACCGGAGGTCGAAGCAGTTCGTGACCATCAACTGCGCGGCTGTGCCGGAGAACCTCCTGGAGTCGGAGTTCTTCGGGCACGAGAAGGGCGCCTTCAGCGGCGCCGTTACCCAGCGCATCGGAAAGTTCGAGAAGGCCCACACCGGCACCCTGTTCTTGGACGAGATCGGCGATATCCCGATAGACCTCCAGGCCAAGATCCTGCGGGTCCTGGAAGACGGCAAGATCACCCGTCTGGGAAGCAACCGGGAGATCGAACTGGATTTTCGGGTCATCTGCGCCACAAACCGCCCAATTCAGAGCATGATCAAGAAAGAGCTCTTCCGCGAGGATCTCTTCTATCGCATCAGCGTCCTGCCCATCATCATCCCGCCGCTGAGGGAGCGCAAGGACGACATCTCGCTTCTGGTGAACCACTTCATCGAAAAGCACGGGAAAAAGTTCAACTCCCCGGTCAAGGGGGTGTCGCGCGAGGCCATGGATCAGCTCATGGCCTATTCCTGGCCCGGCAATGTCCGGGAGATGGAGAACGTGATCCAGCGAGCCATGGTCTCGTGCCGATCCGAGCGGATCGAGCACTTCCCGGATCTGGGGAAAAACCTCCACGAGACGGCCAGCGCCACGGTTGAGGAAGCAGCCGACGGCCCAACCATCTGGGTTGATGCAGGCGAAGGCGCCGGGTACCACGCCATCAAGCAGAACCTCATCGAGCAGTTCGAACGCCGGTATTTCGAGCACCTCCTGAAGAAGCACCGGGGGGTCATCGCCGAGGCTGCGCGTGAATCCGGGCTGAACTACAAGACCTTCTACCTCAAGGCGGAAAAGTACAATCTCACCAGGAAGAGGACACGTGAAGATTAGGAAAGCCGCACTTGAGACAGGGTTCCGGAGCATCGGCGATCTTTCCCATCTGCCTGAATACACCCGGTATCCGCTGTGCGGGGGTCCCGGTCATCGGCGAGCGCCCGGGAGGCGGTAAGTGGAGATTTCGAGCAGGAGAGCGATTGTTCTCGCGGTGGCGTCCCTCTCGTCCTTCCTGACGCCGTTTTTGGGTTCTTCGGTCAATATCGCGCTGCCTGCAATCGGAGAGGCGTTCTCCATGGATGCCCTCATGCTCAACTGGGTCTCCACCTCCTATCTCTTCGCATCGGCCATCTTTCTCCTGCCCTTCGGCAGGATGGCGGACATCTACGGGAGGAAGCTGGTCTTTGCCTGGGGTGTCGCAATCCTGACCTTGAGCTCGTTTCTTATTGTCCTGAGTCCTTCTGCGGGTTTTGTCATCGCCTTTCGCATCATGCAGGGGCTTGGAAGCTCCATGATATTCGGCACCGGGGTGGCCATCCTCACCTCGGTCTATCCGCCGGAGGAGCGTGGAAGGGCGCTGGGGATCAACGTGGCCGCTGTCTATCTGGGGCTCTCCCTGGGTCCGTTCCTGGGCGGGGTCATGACCGAGCATATCGGGTGGGAGAGCGTCTTTCTGGCGGTCATACCGATCGGCCTGGCGGTCCTGGCCCTGACTATCCTGTGCGTGAGGGAGGAGCGGGGAGGCGAGGATGGTGCCATCGACGTCCCCGGGTCTTTCGTCTACTCTGCTTCTCTGGTCGCCCTCATGTACGGGTTCTCACGCATCCAGGAGGCAACCGGGATCGCACTGGTGCTTGCAGGCATTGCGGGCATGCTGGTATTCCTTGTGTGGGAGAAAAGGGCGCGGCACCCCCTGCTGAAAATCGACCTGATCACCCGGAACCGCCAGTTCGCCATGTCGAATCTGGCCGCCTTCATCCATTACAGCGCCACCTTTGCCATCACCTTTCTCATGAGTCTCTACCTCCAGTTCATCAAGGGCATGAGCCCCCAGCAGGCAGGTCTGATCCTGGTATCCCAGCCCCTGGTCATGACCCTGTTCTCCCCCCTGGCGGGCAGGCTCTCCGATCGGATCGCACCGCGGGTGCTTGCATCGGTGGGCATGGCCGTCACCAGTCTGGGGCTCTTTCTGCTGGTGTTTCTCACCGATGGGGCGGGTATGGTGCAGATACTCACGCCCCTGCTGATCATCGGCCTGGGGTTCGCGTTCTTCTCTTCCCCCAACACCAATGCAGTCATGGGCGCGGTAGACAGGAGGATGTACGGCCTTGCCGGCGGATTCATCTCCACCATGCGGGTCACGGGGCAGGCCATGAGCATGGGGATCGTGCTCATGCTCTTCGCCCTCTTCATCGGAGCCAACGCCATCACGCCCGAGCTCTATCCCGCCTTCATGAAGAGCATGAGGATCGGATTCGCCGTCTTCTCACTTCTATGCGGCCTGGGCATCTTCGCCTCGCTGGCCCGTGGCGTGAGCCGCAATCAGGCGGCGGAATCTCCCCGGCAGCGGAGCTGAACCGGCTAACAAGGGGCATCTCTTTGAAAAATTTGTGGTTGATCCGGGTCCTGGATATTCATATTCTCTATCCAGACCTTAAAAATACCGGGCCTTGGAGGAATGTGCCGTGAAGCTGGAAGATCTGGTTTATGTGAAAACAGGCAAGCCCGCCTTCGGTGATGCCCTGGCAGTCATCGACATGCAGAATGATTTCATCCCAGGAGGGGCGCTGGCCGTGCAGGAGGGAGACGTCATCATCGAGGGGATCAACCGGGTGATGGAGCTCTTCAACCGGTCCGACCTCCCGGTAGTACTCACCCAGGACTGGCATCCCGCAGGGCACCACTCCTTTGCCTCCGCCCACCCGGGAATGAAGCCCTATGACCTCTTCAAGGCTCAGGGGATCGGACCGGTCCTCTGGCCCGACCACTGCGTTCAGGGGAGCTTTGGTGCGGACTTTCACAGAAACCTGGAGACCCGCTATGCCCATACCGTGATCCGCAAGGGCTATCACCGGGATATCGACAGCTATTCAGGGTTTCTGGAAAACGACGGCAAAACCCGGACAGGCCTGGACGGCTATCTCAGAGACCGGGGCGTAAGGCGGATCTTCGTCTGCGGCCTCGCCCTGGACTACTGTGTGTTCTTCACCGCGTCCCACGGCCGCGACCTGGGATATGAGGTCTGTGTCATCGTCGACCTTGCAAGGCCTGTGGGCTCGCCACCTGACAGCCTTTTCAGCGCCCTGGACACCATGTCGGGCAAGGGGGTCTGCTTTGTCCGCTCGGGGGATATTTTTACCGGCTGATTTCACTGTCACAGGCAGGGGGCGGCATATCCAGCATGGCGGGTTCCCGTCTCTGAGGGGCAGGTTTTATAAGCGTTTGGCTCCAACGGCTGACCAAAACACCGCCGGAGCCAAACGCCCTGAGGAGAATATGTTTCTGAGCCAATAGCCTTCTTTTTACGTCTCCGGTGAGCACCCCTGACAGTCGCCGTCTGCCGCACCAGGTGACGATTGGCTGACGAGCGAGAGCTCGTCAGCGGAAAAGACCCTGTCGATGTCGAGGATCATGATGAACTCTTCATCGCGTTTGCCCATGCCCCTTAAGAACTCGGTGTTGAGCCGGGTGCCGATCTTGGGTGCGGGCTCGATGTGCTCGGGCTCGATTTCCATGACCTCGTGCACCGAGTCTGCCAATGCGCCCAGGGTGGTCATATCTCCGTCCACGTCGATCTCGCAGATGATGATCCGGGTATTGACAGTCTTGTCCGTGACTCCGATGCCGAACTTGTCCTTGAGGTCCACCACGGGCACCACGGTGCCCCGCAGGTTGATCACGCCCCGCATGAAGGGAGGTGACTGGGGGACCTTGGTGATGCGCGTGAAGTCCAGCACCTCTCTGACCCGGGTGATCTCCAGGGCGAATTCCTCCTCATCGAGGTGGAACGAGAGATACTGGGTTGTCTCGGTTATTCCTTGTACACTCATGGCTTCCTCCTCGTCTCCTCAGTAACGCTCAAACTCGCTGTCCTTGGAGTCATCATTGACCGGATCTGTGCGCATATCCAAGGCTATCCCTGAGGAGCGGCCGGTCCTCTCCTGCACTTGGTGTGTGCGCACGGCGGGTTTTCCGGTGAGGGTACGGCTGCCTGGGGCACCTGGCGAAGTATGGGCGGCAGCCGGCTTGGAGCCCCTTTTTTTGATACGTTCTGCAAGCTCGCCAACCTTGAAGAAAGAAATGTTTTTTTGGAGCTCCTGAGCCTGTGAGGATAGTTCTTCAGCGGTAGAGGACATTTCTTCTGCAGCCGAGGCGTTCTGCTGGACGACCTGGTTGAGCTGCTGGATGGCGGAGTTGATCTGGTCTGCGCCCGCGTTCTGCTCGTTGCTGGCAGCGGTGATCTCCTGAACCAGCTGGGCGGTCTTCTGGATATCGGGCACGATCTGGGAGAGGAGCTTGCCCGCCTTCTCGGCCACCTCCACACTGTTGACCGAGAGCTTGCTGATCTCTCCTGCGGCCTCTGCACTTCTCTCTGCAAGCCTCCTGACCGCGGCTGCCACCACGGCAAACCCCTTGCCGTGCTCTCCGGCCCGTGCCGCCTCGATGGCTGCATTCAGGGCCAGCAGGTCGGTCTGCCGTGCGATCTCCTCGATGATGGCGATCTTCTCGGCAATGGTCTTCATGGCGCCTACGGTTTCATCGACCGCCTTTCCGCCCTCGATGGCGTCGTCGGCGGACTTGACCGCGATTTTCTCGGTCTGCTGGGCGTTGTCGGCGTTCTGGCGGATGTTGGATGCCATCTGCTCCATGGAGGACGACGCCTCCTCGGCGGCGGACGCCTGCTCACTCGCACCCTGCGAGAGCTGCTCGGCTGCAGAGCTCATCTGCTCACTGCCCGCCGCTACATTGTTCGCCGCTTGGTGTACATCCGCCACTATGGCGCGCAGCCTGCTGATCATGTTTCTCATGGCGTCCGCAAGCTGGCCGATCTCATCTTTCTGCACCACGTCGATGTCAGCAGTGAGATCGCCATCCGCGACCCTGACTGCCAGATCCACGCCCTTTCGCAGGGCCTTGGTGATGCTCCGGGCAAACAGGAAGAACACTGCGAATGCCGCGGCAAAGAATATCACCGCCACGACGAACACGATGTTGCGCACAGCCATGGCAGGAGCCAGAAACTCCTCGTCCGGCAGTGAGAGGCACACGCTCCAGCCGGTGGCATGCACGGGTGCAAAGCCTGCAGTCTTCGGAATACCTTCGTATACATAGTTCGCTACACCCGCCTGCCCGGCCATCATTTGTTTCGAGATTTCTTCCATGCCCTTCAGCGAGTTCACATTCAGTTTCATGATATTGTCCTTGACCGGGTGGGCGAGTATGAGGCCGTTGCGGTCGGTCATAAAGGCATATCCGGTCCGGCCGGTTTTCGTGCGGTTGACGAGATCATTGAGATAGCCCATGTCCAGGGTATTGGAGACCACTCCGACGACCTTCCCCTGCGAGTAGACAGGCGCTGCAACGGGAAAGAACGGGGTGTTGGTCACCTTGTTCAGATCCGCCTTGCCGATGTTCACCTTGCCTGCGAGGGCATCCTTGACATATTCCCGGTCAGCGATCGAGACCCCGAGGTACGAGGGATCGGATGCGGCGATGATGGTTCCGGCCGTATCGGTGGCAATCACCACCTCGGAGTTTTCCCGCAACCCGGGAGTCCGGCTGAAGGTCTTGAACTTCTCATTGAGCTCAGCCACCTCGTCCTGAGATCTGCTCAGGCCCTTTTCTGCAACCGCGGCGAGAGCGTTGATTGTGGTCGATCCGACTGCAAGGTCCATGACCACCTTCTTTTCTCCCTCCAGTGCATTGTCGATTCCCTGTGCGAGAGTGACGGTGACCGATGCGAGCAGCTCTTTCTCGATACCGGCAAGACCCTGAGTCGCCTTGCTCACGGCAAAGAAGCCCACGGTTGCCAGAGGGACCAGAAGGATCACTGATCCCACCAGGATAAGCTTTGTTCCTAACTTCAGGTTCTTAAACATATTCTCCTCCTTGAGATTGGGTTTTCGCGGGGATTGCCATACGAAGAATCCGCATTCATTCGTGGGGCTTCATGCGGAAATGCCCCGGAAATTCTTGCGATGCCATGTGCGTGGTGCCGAGCAAGATCCATAGAGCGGGGTGTGCCAAGCCGGTTCATATCGCCCTCGGACTCGATTGCCCGCCCGGCCTGGTGTTGCAGCCGGTTTTTCCGTCCCGGTCCTTGAGCCGGTATTCCCTGTCCATCTCCCTGACAAACCGGTCCAGGGCAGGGGTTGTGGTCTTTCCCAGGAGTGTCCCGAGGATGATGCCGCTCCTTATCAAGAGATAGGTGGGCGTGCCCGCGATCCCGAAGCGATCGGAGAAATAGGGAAGCATGTCGTCCAGCACGTATCCTATGGTGATGCCGTCTTCCCGGAGCAGGGAAGCGACCTCGCCCAGGCGGCCTAAGTTTTCGCGTAAGTCCCGGTCATTTTTCAGGCAGGCAATGAGGAGCACTCCGGTGTCGTTGTCAAGGAACCCAGCCGCGGTGTCGGGCTGAAGCCTGGTGATCAGCGTATCCCCGGTCATGATGGTTTTCCTCCTCGATCGTTCCCGTAATCGAATCTCTGCTCGCTGCCGTAAGACAACAAGCATGCCAACCGGGGGGAGAAGTCATAATTATGGCTTAATTAATCAATGATAATGGACGCTTGCATGCAATCGGAGGTTGATTACAATATGGTGATCCATGGGCGGTATGTGTTGCGTATGAGAGTGGTGTTACAGTGACAGAAGTGTCACATCATACAGTCATCGGGAAGGATTGTCATTATTGTAATCTCGGAGCTTGCGATAGATGGTCTGGCGGCTGATGCCCAGGATTCTGGCTGCCTTCGCCTTGTTTCCCCCCGCCTGTCTGAGTGCGTCCATGACCCGGCCCTTTTCGAGGACGGCATCCTTCCCGTGATCATCTGCGGGCATGGCGTGCTCCCGGATCTCGGGCGGGAGGTCGGCCAGTTCGATCAAGGGTCTCTTGCAGACGACAAAGGCATGTTCCAGGGTGTGGATGAGCTCGCGGATGTTCCCGGGCCACCGGTATTCCATGAACAGCTTTTCCACCTCCGGGGAAATCCCTGATATCTGCCTGCCGAATCGCTGGTTGAACACGCCGACATAGTGGCTGACGAGCAGGGGGATATCATCGCGTCTGGCTGCAAGGGGCGGCAGCTTGATCTCCACCACCTTGAGGCGGTAGTAGAGATCCTCCCGGAACTCCCCCCTGGCCACCTGTGCCTTCAGGTCCCGGTTCGTTGCGGTGATGACCTGGACATCGAGCTTGACCGGGGTGGAGTCTCCCACGCGTTCGAACTCCTTGGTTTCCAGGAATCTCAGCAGCTTGAGCTGTATCCTGGGAGATATGTCGCCGATCTCATCGAGGAATATGGTGCCGCGGTCAGCAGTCTGAAACCGTCCGGTCTTGTCCTTGATGGCGCCGGTGAAGGCACCCTTGACGTGGCCGAACAGCTCGCTTTCCAGAAGATTTTCCGCCAGGGCCGAGCAGTTCACCACCACGAAGGGCTGGGCCGCCCGCGCCCCGCCGAAATGGATCGCCCGCGCCACAAGCTCCTTGCCCGTGCCGCTGGAGCCGGTGATGAGCACCGTGGTGTCGATATCCTTGAGATTTTCCAGGAGATCGTAGATCTCCTGCATCCTCCGGTTTCTCCCGATGATGCCGTGAAACTGGTTGCGTTCCTGAAGCTCCCTTTCCAGCAGAGAGAGCCGGGTGATATCCCGGATGATCATGACCGCGCCGATCTGCCGGCCGGTGCTGTCACGTAGGGGAGAAACATTGACAACCACCTCCTGGTTGGTCCGGTGGGGGTGTCTGCACTCGATCCGGTATTCGCGGACAGCCTGACCGGTCTTCAGGGCCTGCTTCACGACGCGCAGGCATTTCCGGTCACAGAAGAGCCTGAGAGAGTCGCACGGCTCTCCGGCCGCCTCGTTCATCTGAAGACCGCAGATTCGCTCCGAGGCCTCATTCACCTGGATGATCCGCTCATTGTCGTCCACCGTGACGATGGCGTCTTCCACGCTGCGGAAGATGGCCTCCAGATGGAAGCGGTACCGCTCCTTCTCCGCCTCGATGATACGCTTCTCATCCCCGAGTGCCTTGTGCTGCAGGGCGTGTTTGGTGACGCGGACGAGGAGCTCCTTCCTTATGGGCTTGGCGAGATAGTCGAACGCCCCCAGACGCAGCGATGCGGCGGCCGTCTCGATCTCAGGCGCCCCGGTGATCATGACCACCGGGCACTGGCAGCCCCGGGCCTTGATCTCCTTGAGGATCTCCACCCCGGAATACGAGCCCAGCATGATATCCGCGAATACGAGATCAAAGGGCTCACCGTCCAGTGCCTCCATTGCCTTCTGATAATCCGGAACCGCTATGGGCGCATACCCCTCTTTTGCCAGAAATGCGCAGAAGGTAGTGCGGATGCCTTCCTCGTCGTCGATGATGAGTATCCTTGCCCCTCTCACGCAAAAGCCTTTCGATTTCCAGGAAAGATGATCTGCATAAGGATCATCATCTAAAAAACCGCATCAAAAATGCTTGAAGCTGCAGGAATACCGGTTTGGAAAATAACTACCTGATATCCGCAGTCAAACGCATTTCCGATATTACTACAGATTTTCCGTCAGATTACAAGATATTTTCTCTGCAGGGAAAAAACATCCCCTATGCCTCCTGAATGGGAATGCGCGTCCTCTTCATTCCGCGCCCCGTGTGTCTGGGGAGAACGACCTGCAGGATTCCATTTTTAAAGACCGCCCGTATCTCCTGGGGGTCCACCTGAAAGGGTATGGATACGTTCTTGCGGAATGATTCAGAAATCGGAACATTCCGCACTGGTGCGGTATTCTTTCCGCCACTGATCACCAGCATGTCCGCTGTGAGCGCTATGTCGATATCGCTCACCTGCACACCGGGAAGGTCTGCGGTGACAATCACTGCATCCCTGAGATGTACGACCGTGATCCCGGGTGCGAATCTGCCCGCCTCTTCGAAGAGATGCAGGGGGAGAAGGTCAAAGCTGGTGAAGAAATCAAGATAGACCGGGTTCATGGCCATCGGAAACGGATGATCGCTGTTATTCACGAGACTGCTGCTGTCCGGCAACGATGGGTTCGGATCGAGCGCAGTGGGAAAGGTCTTGTCCGCCATCTGCCATCCTCCTTCTTGGTTTCTCCAGCCCCATCCTGTTATGGAAAAAGAATTCGGAGAGATAAAGCCGATACCGGAAAACACTGGCAGAGAAAGTTCGCGATGCCGTGAGGGGCACGGTTTCCAGCCTCTGATCCATCGGGGTTCTTGGGAACGAAATCGCCGGATATTTGACATCGGAGGAATTTTCTGCTGACGGAAACTGCCGTCTTCGTATTCATCCGCTGCACTCTCCTGACGTTCTACCCTTCTTGAAGAAGAACGGTTTCATACCAAGAATGTTCAGATATTCAGCTTGATTGGCCAAATATATCCTTCGTGGTAATCATACGGGTACATTTATCAAAACATATAAGTGCCTACCCACAGGATATCAAGGCCATACAAAGTTATTCACAGCATACGGCGGGTGCCTTTTTTCGATGAAAGGCTTTCAGGGTCTCCCGGCTCTCATGAGGCGCCCAGCGCCTGCCTGATGGCCCTTGCCAGGGAGTTGCGGGTGAAGGGCTTCTCCAGATACACGCAGATCCCCTGCTTCCGGGCCTGCTCTGCAGATATGATCTCACTGAAGCCGGTAATGAGAATGACCGGGATATCACTGCGGATCGCCTGCACCTTTGCCGCCAGTTCAACCCCTGTGAGCAGGGGCATGGTCTGATCGGTAATGATCAGATCAAAGGCATGGGGTGCCTGTGAAAACGCCTCCAGAGCCTGAATGCTCGATGAATGAGTTCTCACCAAATAACCCATCTGCTCGATCATGCTCTTTGCAAACGCCAGGATGGCGGATTCGTCGTCGACAAGGAGGATTCTCTCTCCGTTACCCCGGGGCACGGCGTCCTCGCCGGTTTCGTCTTTCCGATCTTCGGCTTTGCAGGTCGGCAGGTAGACATGAAAGGTTCTGCCGTCACCTATGGCGCTGGAGACCGTGACCGCTCCTGAGAGATCGGAGACAATGCCGTGCACGGTGGCCAGGCCCAGGCCCGTTCCCTTGCCCTTTTCCCTGGTGGTGAAAAAGGGCTCGAAGATCCTATCGAGGGTATCCTGATCCATGCCGCACCCGGTATCGCTCACCCACAAATGCAGGTATGATCCCGGTTCGAGCCGCGGGATACTCCGTGCAAGGGCCGTGTCCAGCTCAACCGGTGCCAGGCCCACCGCCAGTGTGCCCCCCCGGTCTCTCATTGCCTGATAGGCATTGGCGCACAGGTTCATGACCACCTGGTGGATCTGGGTCGGATCTGCGAACACCTCGGGTGAATGCGGGTCGATGTCCTGGGTGATGGCAATAGTGCTCGGAATGGATGAACGCAGGAGCTTCAGGGCCTCCTTGACAATGAGCTGGACCCTCACCACCTTTTTCTCCGTCCGGGCCTGCCTGCTGAAGGTGAGGATCTGGCTGACCAGGTCTTTTGCTCTC
The DNA here is from genome assembly GCA_001896555.1 of Candidatus Phosphitivorax anaerolimi. Lineage (GTDB taxonomy): Bacteria > Desulfobacterota > Desulfomonilia > UBA1062 > UBA1062 > Phosphitivorax > Phosphitivorax anaerolimi. The sequence goes on along the minus strand of MPOS01000061.1, from coordinate 25,170 downwards.
TCCCCTGCCTTGAGCACCTCATGCAAACTTTGGACTGCTGGGTTGCCCGGCGGGACATCTTCCATGGCCAGCTCGGTGTAGCCGATGATGGCGGCGAGTATGTTATTGAAATCATGGGCAATCCCTCCGGCAAGGGTCCCGATAGCCTCAAGCCTCAGCGCCCTGGCGAGGCGATCTTCATAGATCTTTTTCTCCTGCTCTGCATGCTTGTGTTCGGTGATGTCTTCGGCGATTCCAGAGAGCAGGGCAGTTTTCCCTGTGTGGTCGGGAATGGGCGCAACCCTGGCCCTGATCCAGCGGACAGAATCGTCGGGGCGGACGATCCGGAACTCGAAGTCGAGCGGCTTTTCAGCCTTTTTCTGGATGAGGGACCTGACCTGGGCTGCATCCTGAGGGTGGATGCACTCGAACCAGATGCGGGGATTGAGCAGGAGCTCCTCGCATGTGCGGCCGAAGATTCTCTCGAAGGCCGGGCTTGCGTAGATCACTTTCTGAAGAGAGTCGAGCGAGGTCATCCAGAAGACCACCGGGCTCGCCTCGGCCATGGCGCGAAACCGCTCCTCGCTCCTGCGCAAGGCCTTGATTGCCTGCATGCGCTCCGTGATATCCCGCGCGGAACCACGGATAGCTACAGGCCTGCCGAGCTCGCCGCGGACGAGTGAGTCTCGGTATTCGACGACGCGCTCTTCCCCGGTTTTTGTCAGGATACGCGTCATGCCCTCGGCTGTGCCCGAGGCAAGCAACCGATGGATGAAATCCCGGTATCCTTCTCTGACCTGCGGGGGAAGGAGGTCCTGGATGGTGATGTTTTTCAGGTCGTCACGGCTATATCCGAATTCCTTCTTGAATGGGAGGTTCGATTCGATGATCCTGCCATCGAGGTCATGGACATACAGCAGGTCAGACACGTTTTCGAAGATGTCCCGGTACTGTGCCTCCCGGCTGCGGATTTCGTTTCCTGTGTCCACCCTCTCGGTGATGTCCCGGATCGTCTCTATTGCTCCGATGACAGTCCCCGTGGAATTGTAGATGGGGCCCGCCTTTGCCATGGCATAGATTACTCCCTGGGGTGTCTGCAGATATCCTTCGGCAAGGATGGAGTCCCCCCTGCGTGTGAGCAACGAGTAATTCCGATCCATGTCCATTCCGTCTCCGAGGACCATGTTCGCCAGGACGGGCCGCCTGTAACCGTAAAAGGGAATGGCGAATTCATAGTTCCCCTTGCCCAGCATGTCTTGAGACCGCACCCCCCAGATATCCTCGAGGGCCTTATTCCAGAGAATCACGGTCCCATTGGTGTCGATGGCGAAGGTGGGGTCGGGAAGAAAGTCGATGAGCCTATCGAGCGGCACCGGGGATTTGCCCAGCACGGCATGGGCCACGGCAAGGCCGCTCCTGTCTCCGGTGTGCTCCGATCCCTGTGTGTTTTCCTTCGAGTGGCTCATATCCTCCTGTCTCCGGTTGCCCTGCCGAATCAGCATACATGTTCACGCCATACACTCACGAGAGTGTCGGATGTGGGAAGAATCGGATATTTTCATGTGAAAATTGAGGCGGTTCATCAACAGGGTGGATATTGCCCTTAAAAAAAGCGGATGAGCGCCCTGGAGCCGTGCCTCTTTCTTATGGCTGCATCAGGTTAAGCTTGCACAACAAGGGTCGCGTATAAATGTGAACGATCAGTCCATGTGTATGACTGGAAGGCTTTCGTCGCAGGAGAACGATTCCCACAGACCTGCCAGGTCGGGGTGAGGGAGCGTGCCCTGGCAGAGATCCTTGAGGCGCGAGAGCTCCATGCAGATCGTCTCCGAGGCATTCTTCAGCGCTTGTTTCCTCGCCTCAGGGGAGGCGGGGGAGGCAGCGAATGCGCTGACGATACCGTCTACCGCCCGGGCCACGCTTCGGTGCATGGATGGAATGAAGTCACCTGAGACGAGCTGGTGAAAGAATTTCACATCCGGGGGGGTGATGGAGCCCGCGTCATAGGGCTTCAAAGATGAGATGAGACAGTGGACCGGGAACACCGTGCAATTTGGATTCCCCGCCTCGTCGAGGATATCCCGTATCTCGGTCTGGGACACGTCCCGGCCGCTCTCGACGGTTTCGGCAATGGCTCCTACCAGATGGGCCAGGGGTACGAGCCGGTCCACGTATTCCTGTGCAACGGCCCGGATGAGTTCCTCTTGCATAAGCCTCCCTCTGCGGAGAATACTCCGCATCTCTTGAAAAAAGGGGCCGGGCCGAAGGGCTCTGTTCGTCTAAGTGATTCTGTCTCCCGGCTTCGGGTCGCCGTCGAGGGTGACCACGCCCATGCGGCTGCCCTCGCCGGCGGCCAGGATCATGCCCTCGGACCTGCCAAAGCGCATGTCGCGCTCTTTGAGGTTGGCGACTACCACGACCTTTTTCCCCAGCAGGTCGTCGGGCTCCTGGTAGGCGGAGCGGACCCCTGCAAAGATCTGCCGCAGGCGGTCTTCACCCACGTCGACCATGAGTTTGAGCAGCTTGGACGAGCCTTCCACCAGACTCACTTCCCGGACCAGCCCCACCCTGAGATCGACCCTGGTAAAATCGTCAAGGGTGATCCGGGGGCTGTCCTCTTTCTTCGGGGCAGGTCTCGTCGCGGGCGCTTGGGCCTTTTCCGTGTTGCCGTCCTTTTCGAGCTTGGCCCAGGAGTCGCGCAGGGTGACTGTCCGGTTGAACATCGGCGCCCCCTCTGCCGAATCTTTCGTATCCACGCAGAAGTAGCCCTGGCGCTCGAACTGGAAGATCTCGCCGGGGCGCGAGTCTTTCAGCGAAGGCTCAAGCCGGCACGACTGCAGGACCACCAGGGACGCCGGGTTGAGAAATTCTGTGAAGTCCCGGCCTTCGCTGTCGCCCGAAGGATCGGGGACCGTGAAGAGCCGGTCGTACAGACGCACGGATGCCTCGAAGGAATGATCGGCGGAAACCCAGTGCAGCGTTCCCTTTACCTTGCGACCGTCCGGCGCGTCGCCGCCCCGGGTGGCGGGGTCGTAGGTGCAGACGAGTTCGGTGATCTCACCGGTCTTTTCGTTTTTGACCACGCGTGTGCAGGTGATGAAGTATGCCCCTCTGAGCCGCACCTCCCTGCCCGGCGCCAGGCGGAAGAACTTGGCTGGAGGGTCTTCCATGAAGTCATCGCGCTCGATGTACACGGTGCGGGAGAAGGGGACCTTCCGGCTGCCCATGGACGGGTCGTCCGGATGGTTGGGGATCTCGAACTCCTCGGTGCTTTTTTCAGGATAGTTCTCGATCACGATCTTTAAGGGATTGAGGACCGCCATCCTCCGGGGGGCCTTTCGGTTCAGGTCTTCGCGGACACAGAACTCGAGCAGGCCCACATCCACCATGCTGTCGTTCTTGGCGACCCCGATGCGTTCGCAGAAGTTTCGGATCGACTCGGGCGTGTACCCCCGCCGCCGCATGCCCGAGATGGTGGGCATCCGCGGGTCGTCCCAGCCGCTCACGAGCTTCTGCCGGACCAGCATGAGGAGCATGCGCTTGCTCATGACCGTGTAGGTGAGGTTGAGCCGGGCGAACTCGACCTGCCTGGGGTGGTAGACCTCGAGCGCGTCAAGGAACCAGTCGTAGAGAGGCCGGTGATCTTCGAACTCCAGTGTGCAGATGGAGTGGGTGATGCGCTCGATGGAGTCGGAGAGGCAGTGGGTGAAGTCGTACATGGGGTAGATGCACCATTTCTCGCCGGTCCGGTGATGCGGGGCGCGCAGGATGCGGTAGATGACCGGATCGCGCATGTTGAGGTTTGGCGACGCCATATCGATCTTTGCGCGCAGCGTCTTCTCGCCGTCGGCAAACTCGCCTGCTTTCATCCGGGCGAAGAGATCGAGATTTTCTTCGATGCTGCGGTTGCGCCAGGGGCTTTCCCTGCCGGGCTCGGTGAGGGTGCCCCGGAATTGCCTCATCTCTTCCGGGCTCTGGTCGCACACGTAGGCCTTGCCCCTGCGGATGAGCTCCACAGCGTATTCATAGAGACGGTCGAAATAATCCGAGGCGTAGTACATCCGGTCGTCCCAGTCATAGCCGAGCCACCTGACGTCCTGCATGATGGACTCGACGTACTCCGCATCTTCCTTGGCCGGGTTGGTGTCGTCCATCCTCAGATTGCACAGCCCGTTATAGTCTGCCGCGATGTTGAAGTTGAGGCAGATGGATTTGGCGTGGCCGATGTGGAGATACCCGTTCGGCTCGGGTGGGAACCGGGTGTGGACCCTGTGATCGAACCTGCCGGACTTCAGGTCCTCGTTGATGATGGCGCGGATGAAATCCGTGGATCTGGCGGACGAGCCGTCGGCCCCGGTATCGCTCTGAATATTCTGCGGGGTGTTCTTTCTGCTGCCTGAAGCATCTTCCATGTTTTTCTCCGGTCCTGGATAGTATGAAGCGAATCAGCCGCCTCCCCTATATCATAAAGATCCGGTCTTTCAAATATGCATCAATTGAGGGATGACCATAGTTTTTTTACAGATGATCTCCTCTTTGGCGCATGATGCCCTGTCTGATATGGGGTGGTTCATTTTTCCTGTTCCGGGAATATTTAGACCTGCCCGTGGTGTGGAGGGCAATGCCGGATCTATGCTCATGCATCGGCTTGTACGTGTTCAAGACGGCGAGGATACAGTGGGAGGATTAATATTGCCGGAATATCTAACCGAAATAGCTGCTATGACTCATATGGGAATATACATGTATGAAAAAGGGGCGGGAGAATAAGCAAAAGCCTGTCAAGCCGGATGTGAAGAAGAAAAAAACAAGAACCAGAACGGGTACCTTGTCTGCCGGCAAGCCCGGCCTGCGCCCTGCCGATCCTCGGCGGGGGGGCGGCAGTGTGAACAAAGATATCCATCGCGATGTTTTCGATGGCGTGATGGATGCCTGGTATTTTCACGATCTTGAGGGAAGGTTCCTTGAAACGAATGCAGCCTTTCGGAGGATGCTCGGATATCCGGAGAACCAACCCCTGCCCGAGAATTTCCGTATAGAAGACCTGTTGTCCGAAGATATGAAGCACCTCGTTTCCGGCTATATCGAGACGATCATGAGGGACCGGAAGAGTGAAGGGCTCATGAGGGTATCCTGCCCGGATGGGAGTGAGAAGTTCATCGAATACAAGAATGCAATGGTCTTTGACGGCAACGGCAAGGCAATAGGCGTCCGGGGGATGGGACGGGATATTACCGAGCGATATCTGGCACGGAAGGAGATGAAGGAGATCGAGCAGAGATATCGTGACATCTTTGACAATGTCACCGATCTTCTGTTCTTCCACGACCTCGACGGGAATTTCGATCTGAAGCAGTGCAACCCCGCTGTCAGGCAGCAGCTCGTAGGCGGAAACCCTGAGATCGAGACGGTCAATATCAGAGAGTTTATGCCCGAGGCGTATCGGGCGGGTTTCGACGAGTATCTCGAGCGGATAAAGAAGAACGGCAGGGACGAAGGGCTCTTCACCATCATCAATTTCGCGGGCCGCGAATCGGTCATGGAGTATAGAAACTCGCTCGTTTCAGATAAGAACGGCCCGATCGGAGTCCGCGGCTCTGCCCGGGACATCACCGATCGGATTATCTACGAGCGGGCCTTGCGGATGAGCGAAGAGAAGTATCGCACCATTCTCGAAAGCATCGAGCACGGTTATTACGAGGTAGATACCGCAGGCGACATCACCTTTTTCAACGATTCTTTCTGCAGGATTTTCGATATCCCCAAGGACGAACTCATAGGGAAGAATTATAAAACATTCATCGATGAAGAAACGGCGAAGAAGGTCTATGACGTGTTTCACACAGTCTATTCTACCGGCCGTGACATGATGTGGACTGAATGGGAGTTTATCACCAGGAAGGGACGGAAGATCTCCTTCGAGGCATCAATCTCCTGCATTATGACCAGAAGCGGCAAGTGCAGAGGATTTCGGGGCATTGTCCGCGATGTCACGGAACGGGTGGCCACAGAGCAGGCGCTGAAAGAGAGCGAATCAAAATACCGCAATATTCTGGAGGGCATTGAGGAAGGCTACTACGAGACCGATCTCAAGGGCAGATACACCTTCATGAACGATTCCATGTGCCGGATTACCGGCTTCAGCCGGGAAGAAATGACAGGAATGAGCTACAAGAACTGCATGGATGAAGAGAACGCCCGCAGGGTATTTGAGGCCTTCAGGCATGTGTTCACATCCGGAGAGCCGATGAAGGGGTTTGGGTGGGATTTCACCAGAAAAGACGGAAGCAAGGTGCAGGTGGAGTCTTCGATCCTCTTGATGCGAGACCCGCAGGGACGTCCGGCGGGGTTCAAGGGAATATTGCAGGACGTATCTGAAAGAAAGAAGGCTCAAGAGCAGACGCGGCTGCTCGAAGAGAGGCTCAAGAACGCCCAGAAGATGGAGGCGCTCGGCACCCTTGCCGGGGGGGTGGCGCACGATCTCAACAACATCCTCTCAGGCATAGTGAGCTACCCCGAAATGCTTCTGATGAAAATCGATAAGGACGATCCATTGCGGGGGCCGCTTGAGAAGATCCAGAAATCGGGGCAAAAGGCGGCAGCTGTGGTCCAGGATCTCCTCACCCTTGCAAGGAGAGGGGTTGCGGTAAAACAGGTCGTGAATCTCAACGGCCTTATCAGGGAGTATCTCGAATCGTCCGAGTTCGGCCGCCTACAGTCACTGCACCCGAATGTGCGAGTCGATTTCAGGCACGATGACTCTCTGATGAATATCATCGGGTCGCCCGCGCATCTTTCCAAGGCCATCATGAACCTCATTTCCAACGCGGCTGAGGCTATGCCCAAAGGGGGCACCATCACGATAGAGACCTGCAATCTCCAACACCGTGACCTTGGAGAATGCGAAGGGAATATAAAGGAGGAGGGGCGGTGGGTGAGCCTGAGCGTTACCGATACCGGCAAGGGGATACCCGCTGAAGACATCCCGAGAATTTTCGAGCCGTTTTACACCAAGAAGAAGATGGGGTATAGCGGTACGGGTCTTGGTCTTGCCGTGGTGTGGGGCGCTGTGCAGGACCACGATGGCAGTGTTGCAGTGACGAGCAGAGAGGGGAAGACCACCTTCACCCTCAACTTCCCCGCCACCAGCGAACAGATCACCGAAGCCAAGGCAAAGCAGCTCATGAAGGATTATCAGGGAAAGGGCGAGCATATCCTCGTGGTGGACGACAGCAAGGAGCAGCGTGAGATCGCCGCAGAAATTCTCATGATGCTGGGATACCGGGTCGACACCGTATCGAGCGGGGAAAGCGCGATCGAGTATATGAAAGGTCATTCGGCTGATCTCATCCTCCTGGATATGATCATGGAACAGGGCATCGATGGGCTTGAAACCTATGAGCGTATCCTGGAGCTGCACCCCGGCCAGAAGGTGATCATCGCGAGCGGATACTCGGAGACCGATCGAGTGAAACAGGCCCAGACCCTCGGTGCCGGCAGATACATCAAGAAGCCGTATCTTATCGAAGACCTGGCAATGGCGGTAATGCAGGAGCTCCGCAAAGACAGAGCATGACACGCGGCCGGCCGCCTTGCTCCGGGCAGGCTCAAGCGGGATCGATATACTCCTTGGGCAAGAAGTTTTTCATGCAGGCTACGCTGAAGAAAACAATGCAGTGCCCATTACCCCGACCAGTGGCGATAACGTAAAATATTTTTCGCACATTCTGGGAAGTAATTGAAAAAGGTCTTCCCTTCGGAGAGAAAGGTTTTGGGAAAACATCAAACCGAAGGAGGACATTAGATGAGTAAGAGGGATGGTACGAGCGAGGGGAAAGCAAGTCAAGGGAAAATCATTCAGATCAGTGAGGAGCAGATCAGGGATCATTTGGATGAGATGGTTCGGGGGATGGTAGAGGAGATGCTCAACGGGCTTTTAGATGCTTAAGGCTGAACGGCTAGTTGGGGCCGGCCGCTATGAGCGAAGCGAAGGCAGGCAGGACACCCCAGCGGATCATTACGAGCAGAATTTCGACATGAGGGCTAGCCGGGTCAAACTGAAGATGACGAAACTGCGCAAGCTCTCTTTCGAGACCTCGATCTATGGCTCTATAAGTACAACAACCAGAGGACTCATCAGGGGAAGCGCTGTCAGGGGAGAACGCCCATGGATATATTCAATGACAACCTTCCCCTGGCGAAAGAAAAATGTATCGGGTATATGGATGAGGGGCATGTCCATGGTATTCTTACTGATGACCATCTGACAGCTCAGATCTGACCAGACAGAACTTCAGAAAGGGGACCAACTGTCAGATCGAGTCTTAGCTACTACAGTTAATTACACTTCCTATTCTCATATCAATATATGGCTGGGATTACCTTTTAATGGAAGAAACTGGTCTTATCGCAGGTCCTGCTGATTTTCTTATAACATGGGTTCTGCCCGCTGTAGCTATTATCGTGTTCTGGATTACCAAGCAGGCCACACCAGGGAAGATGGCTATCTCTGCCAAAATGGTTGATGCATCCTCAGGGATGGCGCCCAGCACTGGGCAATGTATTGGCCGCTATCTAGCTTATCTCATTTCAATGTTTCCTCTCTGCTTAGGCATTCTCTGGGTTGCTTTCGATAGAAAGAAGCAGGGGTGGCATGACAAACTTGCCGGAACGGTTGTCGTACGCCAGAAAAGACGCGGACCTGAACCTGTTAGATTTAACTAAAGAAATTAATCACTCTTAGCACTTCCCAGGAATATCATGTGCCGTAAAAGTGCAGAAGAACACCTGGGAAGGCGTATAAATCCAAGAAAGACAACGTGTTCAAATCCCCGCCTCTGCCATCCTGGATCACACCAGGTTTATCCTGGATACGATATCATGGAAAAATTCCCTGGACCATATCGACAGCACCTCCGGGTCCTTGATGAATGGTGATACCTCTTCACGTGCCTTATCGATATCGAGAGAATCTATGGCTGCATGAAGAGCCTCGAAGAACGTTTCTACAGTCAGTTCCTCAGTGCTGTTCCAGTCACCGGTCTGTCTCATCCTCTGTTCAAGGTGACCGAGATGCAGTTCAGGGTGGTGGGATACGTACCACACTAGGTCGTACCAGTCTCTACCCTTCACCCGTGTCTTCCATCTCCTGTACAGCACAGCGTGCATCTTACCTGCGAACAGATCTGGCAAGGTAAGCACTCTCACCGGGAATGGGATGGGAGCCAGCAGATACTTCATCTCTGTGGAGAAGTCCGGGGGAGGGTTCGTATCTACCTCCAGCTTGATCTTGATCATCTGCCCCTTGGGGACTTGCCTGAGGATCTCTTCCCCGATCTCGATGACGAGCATCTGACTGAAGGTGTCCGCCTTCAGGAATGCTGATTGCACAGGACTCTGAACAGCCCTGTTCTTCTGCTCCAGATGCATCTCAAACCCGAATCCCAGGAGTTCCTTCTCAAGGGATGAACCGAAGGAGCCAAGATCGAAATCACCCATAGGTTGGAGCAGGGTGAAGTCCAAGTCCTCTGAGAACCTGTCGAGACCGTAGAGAATCCTCAGTGCCGTTCCTCCGTAGAACGCAGCCTTTTCGAAGAATTTGCCTCTCCACAGGCCGAGCAGGGCGATCTCCTGGATGATCTCCCGCAGAGCCTTGTTATAGTCTTCGAGTCTACTTAATGGATATTTCTGTAGCATCTGGATTACTGCTTTATGCATGGCCTTCCTCACTCTCTTGTCTTTGATGCTTTCTGAGAAGGCCGCTCAAGAGCTGCAGCTTGGCTGATGAATAATGATTTACGTAATCGAAGATCGCACTCTTGTCGAGCTTGCTGAAGAGATCCTGGTCGATGCGGAGATCCTCAAACAGGTATGCCTCCAGTCCCTTGAGGGTTCTTATCTCGGATGTACGATCAACGAATATCTTATCTAAAAGGGCCTTCTCAGGTGTGGCAATGAGGAAGGCCCCTCCATCATCCAATTCGACTCTTGTCATGCCTACCTGGAACGCTGGAAGAGGGATCATGTGATACGTGAAAACTCCAACCGGAGTAGTGAATGTCCTTGTTCTCCCTGTTGTAACTGACGTGAGGGCTTCGACACGTTCGGGAATGAGACCATGGTAGGCCAGGGCATATTCGAGGGAGATGTAAGAAGGGCCATAGATCAGGTTAGCCAGGATTTCCCGTGAGTATGGTCTCCTCCTATAGTCGGGGCCGAAGATGTACAGGCCTTTCTTGACCCGTATGATCTGTCCCTCTCTCAGGAGATTGGTGATCTTGTCCCTGGGATAAGAGTATCCCTTCAGGCTGGAAGTGAGCACCTGATAGTCAAACTCCTCCCTATTGACAGTCTTCCTGATCTGTTCGATCGCTGACGGCACTTAAGCCCCTCATCCTTGCAAACCAAATCGGCTGGAGGAGCTTACTACCTCCAAGGTTTTGGACCTCTTTTTTCTTATCATTTTGTGCACGCTATGTCGATATATTATCGACATACTATGCATAAATATCAAATTAACTCAATCGAAAAATTCTCAAGAGAATGGGATTTCCCAGGTTAAGGAATGTGTCCAGGAGTAGCGAGCTGGTAGCGGTATCCCCGTAAGCATGCATTAAACCAAAAAAGTCGGAGGTTCAAATTTCTCAACCTCCGAGTGCGTTGATAGTCTTTGGTTTAATCTCAGCCGGGTTAATTCCTAGCAGTTTGCTACGCTCCTTGCTTCTCCTTTTGATACCTCGCAGCTTGCAGTGGGGCAATTCATTTACATGCTTCAAAGGTAGGTACTGCAGAGAAAGTTTTGGCATAAAAAACCTGGAGTACCCCAAACAGTACCCCAAGGATTTTTTAGAAGCCTGTAAACCTTGGTAGTCCCAAGGGGAGTCGAACCCCTGTCTCCGGCGTGAGAGGCCGGTGTCCTAGGCCACTAGACGATGGGACCTCATCCTTTAAAAACAGTATTGGCTGGGGGACTAGGATTCGAACCTAGATCGACGGAGTCAGAGTCCGCTGTCCTACCGTTGAACGATCCCCCAGCAGCCGTTGAAACCGACTATGACCTTCTAACTATTGGGTATGTGGTTGTCAAGTATTTTCAAGGCAGACCAAACCGCTCTTGTGAAGCGTCTTCACAGGTGATATGCATAAGCAATGACCACAAAGGATGAGAAACTCTACATAGTTATGGTTGGCCTGCCTTCCCAGGGCAAATCCACGATCGCGTACCGGCTCAAGGATATCTTCACCAAGAACGATATCCCCACCCGGATATTCAACAACGGGCAGCTTCGCAGGCGGTACGCCCGGCTCAAGAATACCTGGGCCGCGGATTTTTTCCATCCCGCCAATACCGAGGCCACGGAGCTCAGGAAGCGCTTCGCGATCATCAACATGAACTGGGCCAGGAAATACGTAAACTCCAAAGGCCAGGTGGCAGTGCTCGATGCCACCAATGTGAGCCAGGAAAGACGCAACCTTATCTATGAACGCCTGAACGACCACCCCATCCTCTTCATCGAATGCATCAACGAGGATGAAGAGATCGTAGACATGAGCATCACCCAGAAAGTGAAGGCCCCGGAGTTCGGGGGCCTGGATGAGGCGCACGCCATCGGCGAGTTCAAGAAGAGAATCGAATATTACCGAATGATCTATTCCCCCCTGGGGAAAGAGAGAAATTACATACGCATGGACTCCCTGCACAACCGGATCTTGGAGGAGAAGCTCACCGATCAGCTTCCTCTGTATTCCCGCATCCGCGACTGCCTGGTGACCGACGTGGTAAAGAGCCTGTTCCTCATCCGGCACACCGAGACGTATTTCAACGTAGAGGACCGGATAGGGGGCGACTCCGACCTCACGCCCAAGGGTATCGAGCAGGCCCACGCCCTGGCAAGGTTCTTCCGGAACAAGAAGATCTCCTACATCTTCACCAGCGAGAAGAAGAGGACCATCCAGACAGCTGAACCCATCCGCGCCCTTCAGCAGGATTGCACCATCGTACCCTTGAAGGAATTCAACGAGATCCACAGCGGGATCTGCGAGGGGATGAGCTACGACGAGATCCAGCGGTTCATGCCCGATGTCTACTCAGCCCGCAAGGCGGACAAATACCACTACACCTATCCCGGGGGGGAGGGCTACAACTCCATGAAGGAGCGGATCAAGATCGGAATCAAGAAGGCCTTCTACCTCAACCGCAAGCCCGACAACATCATGATCATCGGCCACCGCGCCGTCAACCGGATGATCCTCTCCCACTTCCTTTATCGACGCCAGGAGGACGTACCCTATATCTACGTTCCCCAGGACAAGTTCTATCACATCGTGGCGACCCAGGACAGGAAGGTCTTCGAGCTCAAGAAGTACCAGTGACGGGCAGACCGGCGGACCCGGCTGGAGGATATGATCAGGAGACGGAGTTCTCGGACGACTCGATGGCCTCGATCATGCCCCTGGCTGTGTCGAAGTTGGGGTTGATCTTCAATGCCTTGATGAAGCACTTCTTGGCCATCTGAGGGTTGTTCAGCTCCAGATAGGCCCTGCCCAAGTTGAAGTGGATGTTCTCGTCATAAGGGCTGATCTTGATGGCCTTCTCGTAGAGCTTGATGGATTCTTCGAGCCGGTTCTGCCTGCGATAGAGGATCCCCAGGCTGTTGTACACGTTGATGGTGTCAGGGTTGAGCTTGAGGATCTCGTTGAAGATGCTCTCCGCGCTCTCGTGCATCTCGCGCTCCAGAAAGATCTCTCCCGCCATCTGAAGATACTTCTCGGCCATGTCCTTGCGGCCCATGCGCAAATACACCTCGGCCATGGCCTTGTATGCCTTGGCAAACATCTGGTTGATCTGGGTCGCCTTGCGAAACGCGGCCAGGGCCTCGTCGTACTCGCCCTTTGCCGTCATGATATAGCCGATGTTGTAATAGACCTCGGCCGACTCCAGGATCTCGAGCACCTTCTCGTATTCCCTCAGTGCTTCTTCATACCGTTCTTCCCGGAGATAGAGGTCCCCTTTGGCCATCAGCGCCTTGGCCTGTTTGGTGTTGGGGTTCATCTCAAACTCGAGGATGAGACGCAGCTTTGTATCGAGGTTTTCTATCTGGATGGGCTCGACAATGATGGCGTTCACGCCTGCCTCCCCCGCCTTGATCACGTCGGGTTTGGTGATCTCTGCGGTGCACAGCACCACCGGGATTTCGCTGGTCTCTTCATCGGCGCGGATGAGCTTGAGCAGCGCCAAGCCGGTGATCTCGGGCATGTGCCACTGGGAAATCACGATATCGGGTCTGATTCTCTTGATGGCCTCCCATGCATAGGCCCCATCCCTCGTTTCTTCTACGGTATCGAAGCCGAGAGTGTGCAGCATCTGACGCATGGACTTCTGGTATACAAAGCCTGGACCGACAAGGAGTATCTTGATTTCCAGGGGATTTGCAGCCATGTTCTTTGCCGCCCTCTATTCTTTCTTTCTGTCTTTTCCCAAGTTGATATCGTCAAGTAGGGCTTTTTTCTTGATCGTCTCGAACAGCTCGATGCAGTGCTTGTTTCCCTTCTCCAGGATGGCGAACGGACCTGATGAGAAAAAGAATCTTCCCTCTTTGAGGTGAATGGCCCCCTGAAGGTGGTCTTGCGGGATGAGCGAATCCTTGCCGAGCAGGAGAGCATCGATCCCTTCCAGGAGAATGTTCCTGGCCGAGGGCTTCATATGCAGCTCCCGGGGAGCCGTGATCCGGGTGGCCCGGCCGGCCAGCCCGGCAAGGGCCGCCCAGGTGAGCACCACCCAGGCATGGGCGTGCCGGAACTCGCGGGTCTGTGCTATGCCCCAGTTCCGGCGCTCCTGGACGAGGTCCAGCCTGTCGAGCTCAAAACTCATGGATGGAGGCCAGGAGAACACCGGGAGCTCATCCCGCTCCAAGGGAACGATCCATTTCCGCAGCCGCAAGGCACCGGTAAAGTCGAGCCCGCGGAAGTCCTCCGGCACCGAGTCCATCTTCCAGGCGGCCCTTAAGCCCTGCATGAACTCTCTGGTGGGCGGAAACGACGAGAAGAGGCCCAGAAGGCTCATGCGCATCTTCTCGATCTGGCCCCTGTCCATATGCTCCTCATGGTGATGGAGCATGTGCAGGTAGGGGATGATGAAGGGGTTTGCCGAAGGCGCCGAGAGAGCCGAGGGATAGTCTTTCTTTCTGATGAACTCGGCTGTCTGGTTGTCCAGATAGTGCGAGAACGGGTTCCATTCACGGCGGCGGGCAGGTTCGTGCATCTCGGTGATGATCCCGGGCAAGCCACCTATGTAGATGCATGCATCAGAGGCGGCATTTTTGTTCGTGACCGGGTGTTTGCCCGCAAGCACAATGCCGGTGCGCATGATATCATAGACCAGGAGCTGCCCGAGCGGGCCGGTGCCCACCACTCCGGTGAGAGGGGTCCCGATTTTTTCAAACACCTGTGCCACCGAGGCGATCTTTGCCCTGACTTCTTCCCCATAGTCTTCATCCCTGAGAAGACATACGAGCATGAGAGAGGTGGAATGCCTGCCCGCAAGACTCGGCATAGGGAGGGCGATGAGACTTTCGATCAATACCCTGTCCGGAAGCCTGTCTGCAATGATTGCGGGCTTTCTGCCCAGATACCCGGCAAGCAGCTTGTATTCCCGGGCGCTGCACCCGGGCCGGCCATAGATCCCGACGGACGGCGATCCCTCGGAGAGCAGCGGGGGGATCAGGGTGATCAAGTCCCTCAAGCCTGGATCGAAAAAGGGCAGGGAATACCGTGCGCGCTGGAGATTTCTCTGTATGAGCACCTGGGCCGACTGCATATGGAGACCTATCGTCATAACCGGATGCGGTCTGAAGAGGGGAAAGAGAAAAGCCGGGGCCTTTAAAACCTGCAGCCGAGCCCTAAGCCTACGTGGAAGGTTTCCTGCTCGATCTCCGCATCGATGCCGGCAAGCCCCCGCCCGGTTTCATCGATGTTCTTGGTGGCCGGATCGTTCCCGTACCAGTACTGCACCTGGTCGCCGCTCGTCTTGATGCGCAGCCCGGAGCAGGTGGTGGACGCATACCAGGTGTCGGTGAAAAAATACTGCAAAGACAGGAAGAACATCCTTCCAAATCCTGTGCCCTCGCTCCGGGAGATCCTCATCCTTCTGAGATGATTGTCTTCGTCCTCGGCCCTGGCATAGGGGATATACGAGGTGTCCAGCGCGAGGTAGAGCCTCCTGTCGGCGTGAACCCGAAAAGTGGCTCCGATATGGGTGAACCAGTACTCCACGGTATAGGTTGCGACTGGACCTGATACGCTGCCGGTATAGTCGCGCCACGAGTTGTATCCGATCTGCCTCGCGTCATACGCCTTGAAATCCGCCTCCTGGTAGTGGAGCCCCCCTACGAACCCGAAGGATGCGGGAGGCAGTGAGAGGGGAAAGATCCTCATGTTCGATCCGAGCAGAAAGGCCTTGGAGTCAACAAAGCTCCAGGAATAGACGTCCAGCGCATCATAAGGGACCCAGGCAGGGTTCCGCGATTCGTTGATCCAGTCGCAGTCTTCCATGAAATGTGCGCTCTCGTTCCAGGGTGATGCCTGGACCCTGAACTCAACCTCGATGAAATCCTGATAGGCGAGGGCATAGCCGGCCCCCAGCAGCCGCATGTCCATGGGCCAGCTCAGATGGCTTATTCCGATGTCAGGGGTGATCTCATACGTGGTTTCTCCCCACAGCGAGACAACCTCGAAGAGTACGCGGTGGTCGAACTCCGCAGCGCTCAGGACAGACAGATGGATCAGGAGTATCCCGATCGTCGTGATGCCGGTTCGCACGCTCCTCATGACAGCCCTTTACCTGTGCATGCTCTATCCTTTTCGATGCCGCGGGCGAACCCGGCTGTGCGGCCCGAAGCAGTAGACAAAGCCGGGGCCGGCATGAAAAAGCATAAACAGCTATTTTTTTCATCCATCCTTATCATGAGGAAAGAGATCATGGCAATCCTTTGTTTTCTCTTATGTTCCGCCCTGTCCGGCTGGCGGCTGATCGTTCGGGAACCATGCATCATCGCCCCTCATCGGCGCAAGCGCGGTATATCTTGACATCACCTGCCAGTCCTGAAACCCTTTTGTCCCGGACGGTCTGAAGAAGAAGACAAACCGGTTCCATTCATGTTCATGTTTTCCGGTGTCTTTTCCGACAAGCTCTGATGGGTTCATCCAGCGGATGTTGGCCCCCCCGGTATCTAAAGTCGCCACAATTGGCTAAGGCGAAATGATGAAAAGGAAAAAGGAGAAAGCCGTTTTCCAGAGAGATCTTCAAATGCAGGGCCCCCCTTATGCACTCTTCACCTGCATTGGCCAATGTATGGTGGACCCCTGTCTGGTGTTGGATGCCCAGGGTGCGGTTGCGGCCTGGAATGATGCCTTGGCGGATCTGACGGGAATTCCCGGGCAGGACATGCTCGGAAAATCCGATCGGGAGTATGCGCTGCCCTTTTACGGGAGCAGGGCCCCCCTCCTTGTCGACTACGTACTCTGGCCGGAGCTCCTCCGTGACGTGCCGGTTTCCAACATCCTCAAGGAGGGTCCGGTCCTGTCGAGAAACGAGTCATTTCCGGAGATACGGGGCAGCCGCATCTTCCATACCCGGGCCGCCGCACTCACCGGTGACCAGGGAGAAGTGCTCGGGGCGATCCAGTCGTTTCACGAGATCACCGGACCTGAAACAGACCGGGACGCCCTGCCGGCGATAAATGAGAAATACCGGACCTTTTTCCAGAACTCAGCGGATTTCCTGTTCATCCATGACCTTAGCGGCAACATGATCGAGACCAACATCGCATCCAGGATGCACACCGGCTACACATCCGAAGAAATCATCCACAAGAACATCAAGGACCTCATGCCCGAACAGTATCGTCCGCTGTTCGACCGTTATCTGAAAAAGATCGTGCGCAGTGGAGGAGGCGAGGGCATCATCAGCATTCAGACCAAAGACGGCCGTGAACGGGTGATCGAGTACCGCAATACCCTCATCCGTGATTCCCGGGGCAACCCTCTCTATGTGCAGGGCTCGGGCAGGGACATCACCGGCCGGATCAAGGGCGAGATCGCCTTGAAGATAAGTGAGGAAAAATACCGCAATATCTTAGACAGCATCGAAGAGGGCTATTTCGAGGTGGATCTTGCGGGTAATTTTACCTTCTTCAACCAGGCATTGCCGAAGAACCTCAACTACACCAGCGAAGAGCTCATGGGCATGAACTACCGGAAGTATGTGGACGAAGAAAATGCAAAAAAGATCTATGAAGCCTTCCACCAGGTATTCATGACCGGCAAACCCGCCAAGGCCTTTGACTGGGAGATCAGGGACAAGAACGGCCGCAGACTCTTTGTCGAGGCGTCTGTCTCTCTCCTGAGGAATTCCCGGCAGACCCCCATCGGGTTCCGGGGGATCGTCCGCGACATCACCCAGCGCAAGGAGGCGGATCGAGAGCGCGATCGCTATGAGATGCGCCTGTCTCAGGCGCAGAAGATGGAGGTCATTGGGACGCTGGCCTCGGGCATCGCACACGATTTCAACAACATGCTCTCAGCCATCATGGGATACACCGAGCTTGCCAGGAACCAGCTGCCGTCCGGCTCGCCGGTGGAGCGGAGCCTCGGCCAGGTGGTGAAGGCGGGAATGAGGGCCAGGGACCTGGTGGCCCAGCTCCTGTCTCTCGGCAAGAGCTATCGGCTGGACCGCGAGACCATGAAGGTCGACACCATCATCAGGGAGGCTGTCAACCTGATGAGGGCGACCATCCCCTCGTCAATAGAAATCCGCACCGACCTGCATCCGGAAGCGGGCCTGGTGTATGCCGATCCTACCGAGATTCACCAGCTCGTCATGAATCTCTGCACCAATGCATACCAGGCCATGGAAGACAGGGGAGGGCTGATCCAGGTGAGCTTGAGACCGGTCAGCCTTCGCAATGACGAGATAAAAGGGAAGATCAACCCGCCGCTTCAGGAGGGAGAGTATCTGGCGATCACGGTGGCGGATACCGGGTGCGGCATGGACGAGCATACCATGCAGCACATTTTCGACCCCTTCTTCACCACCAAGGACCGGAGCAAGGGCACTGGCCTTGGTCTCGCCACTGTCAGCCGGATAATCGCCGATCTGAAGGGCGGCATATCCGTGGAGAGCAGGCTCCATGAAGGTTCGACCTTTACCCTGTATCTCCCCCGGTATCCGGGCAAGGCAAAGAAGCCCAAGCAGAAATGATATCTTTAAGTATTCCTGCCGGGTAGCCAATTACCCCCTATGCTTCTCGTACAGGAAGGACCTCGTACTTATCATGCCTTTATTGATGCGAAGGATTAGCTGCATGAAAAGCAGGCGGTGTGCCCTCTCATGAAAAAGCGCGAGCCCGGCTGGGCCGGACCCGCGCGATGGGTAGTTTCCGGGCGCTGCCGCATGCCCTGGAGCACGGCCCGTATCCCCTCCACCCGGGAGGCGAAATCCTGCGAGATGCCGAAAAGATGCCGTTTCTCCGGGGAGGGGAAGGGAGGTCACGCCGTCTTTTCCTGCACCCACTGCTCATACTTGGGCATCAGGTGCTTCCGGAGCTCCCGGGGTGAAGAGACCTTCCACTTCTTGAGAAAATCCACAGGATTCACCCCGGCATCCTTCATGAGGCGCTGGAGCTTGTCCCACTCACCGGCGGTGATGGGATGCGTCTCTTCTCCGGACTTGGACCTGGACTTTTTCCCGCCACCGGTCTTGGGCGGCTCGTCCTTTGACTGCTTCTTGGTCTGCGGCAGGGCCCAGTCGGGCAGCTGCGGTGGGTTCCACCGGAAAAACACCGGGTTCAGCCGGGCCTTCCGGTCGCTGTCGCTTGCGTATGCAACGCCCCGGTGTGATCCGTTCTCGTCGATCTGGGCGAAGGTGGCTTCTAGCTTGTAGAGGTATCTGCCGATTCCCCACTGGACAGCGGCCCGTTTCATGGCGTCGGAGAGCCCGCCCTTCACCGACTCGATGTCGGTATTATCGGCGCCGTCCCACTTGGTCACCCATTCTCCGTTGATCCGGATGGAGATGCCGCACAGCACCCCGCCATTTGGGCCGGGGATGAACTGGTTCTTCCAGTTCTCGAGCCCGCAGACCTCATCGAGCCGGTTCTGGATGGCCCGGTTCGTGACATAGGCCAGCACTAAGGCCCACGGCCTCCCGTTCCTGTCTATCCCGTTTCTCTGCTCCCGCCACTCGATGTCTTCAGGCGGGAACGGCTCCTTAAGCAGACAGAGATTGATTTCTTTTGACATTGATCACTCCTTTTCTTGGTTGAACACTATGCGGGCAGGACACCCGCATTGGCTGCACACGATTGTCTGTACCTCAAGACGCTTTGGGGACGTTTTTCAAAGGGGAACGATTGAATGACCCTTATAGACGACCCATGCGCTTTGAACTGCCTGAACTGTTACACGATTCGAACTACCCGTACTGCCTTCTTTTTTCTTTGTTGTGCTGTTTCCTCACTGTCCGGGAAACCGGCCCCGCCTGAAGGATCGAGCCGGTCTCGGATCACTCCTGCAGCTGTTTGCCGGTCATGGGTGAGGTATACTATAGTTCATCCGGAAATCCAAGCACAATATTGAGCCCGAAAATGCCGGAGCGATGCGGTTTTCCGGGGAAATGGAGGACGGCGATGCCCCCCATACCCCCGGTCTTTTTCAAGCATATTTCACGGTCTTGTTCCGGTCACAGGGCGCCCTCGCGCAGTGATTCAGCGCCGGTCTCCTCGATCCGCCGGACACGCGTGCGCTTGCCGAAGAGCCTTTCCACGAGCACGTAGAACAGAGGCGAGAATATCACCACCAGGACGGTCGCGCTCACCATCCCGCCCAGCACACTGGTGCCGATGGCGTTCATGGCGCCTGCCCCGGCACCCGTCGTGACAGCCAGTGGCAGCACACCGAACCCGAAGGCGAGCGAGGTCATGATGATCGGGCGGAATCGGAGCTTGGCGCCCTCCAGGGTTGCCTCCAGGAGCCCCATGCCCCTTTCCAGCCCGCCCTTGGCGAACTGGACGATCAGGATGGCGTTCTTGGTCGTCAGGCCGAGCGTGGTCAGCAGCCCGATCTGGAAGTAGACATCGTTCGCCAGCCCCCGCATGCTCGACGCCACGATGCCGCCGATGACCCCGAGCGGCAATACCAGCAGAATCGAGATTGGGATGGTCCAGCTCTCGTAGAGCGCGGCCAGGCACAGGAAGATCACGAATACGGAAAAGGCGTAGAGCAGGGGCGCCTGCGAGTTCGACATCCGCTCCTGGTAGGAGAGTCCGCTCCAGTCGTAGCCGATGCCCTGGGGCAGCTTTTCCACCGCCTCTTCCATGGCCTGCATGGCCTCGCCCGAGCTCGTGCCGGGCGACGGTTCTCCCCAGATGTTGATGGAGGGGAAGCCGTTGAACCGCGCCAGCTTGGAAGGGCCGGAGATCCAGCGGCCCGTGGCGAAGGAGGAGAAGGGCACCATGCCTCCCGATGCGTTGCGGACATAGAGCTTTTCCAGGTCCTTGGGGAGCATGCGGTACGGGGCGTCGGCCTGGACGTACACCCGCTTCACCCGGCCGCCGTGCACGAAGTCGTTGACAAAGGTGCCGCCGAACGAGGCGGACAGGGCCCGGTGAATGGAGCTGATGGGGACCCCCAGAGCCCCGGCCTTGTCCCAGTCGACGTCGACGCGGTACTCGGGCACGTCGGCCATGCTGTTGGGCCTGACCGAGGCGAGCCTCGGATCCTGCGCCGCGATGGCCAGCAGCTGGTTCTGCGTCTCAATGAGCTTCTGGTGCCCCAGCCCCCCGCGGTCCAGGAGCTGGAAGTCAAAGCCCTCGGCCATGCCCAGCTCGGGCACGGCCGGCGGCGGGAACACGAAGACCATGGCGTTCCTGATGCCCGAAAGGGCACCCATGGCCCGCTGCGCGATCGTCTTGACCATCAGGTCGTCACGGTCGCGCTCGTCCCAGTGCTTGAGCTTGATGAACACCATGCCCTGGTTCTGTGCCCTTCCGGAGAATCCCACGCCCGTGATGGTCATGGTGGATTCCACGGCCTCCTGCTCGTGCTCCTTGAAGTAACGCTCGATCTCCTTGGTGACCTGCTCGGTCTGCTCAAGGGTCGCGCCCGAGGGCATGATCACTTGGGCCAGCAGGATGCCCTGGTCCTCGTCCGGCAGATAGGCGGTGGGCATGCGCAGATACAGCAGCCCCATGACACCCACGATTACCAGGAATACGGCCAGGTAGCGTTTTTTCCTGGTCAGGGAGTGGCCCACCAACTTCACATACCGGTCCCTGAAGCCGAAGAACATGCGATCGAACCACAGGAAGAACGGCCTCAGGAAAAAGATTGCGTTTTCTGCAGGCTCGTGTCCGGCCTTGACCTGCTTGAGGAGCGAGGCGCACAGCACCGGAGTCAGGATCAGGGCTACGACCACGGAGAGCAGCATGGCCGAGATGATGGTGATGGAAAACTGGCGGTAGATGACGCCGGTCGAACCCGGGAAGAAGGCCATGGGTCCGAAAACGGCCGAGAGCACCAGTCCGATGCCGATGAGCGCGCTGGTGATCTGGCCCATGGACTTGGCCGTCGCCTCCTTGGGAGGCAGGCCCTCCTCGCTCATGATCCGCTCCACGTTCTCCACCACCACGATGGCGTCGTCAACCAGAAGCCCGATCGCCAGCACCATGGCAAACATGGTGAGCATGTTGATTGAGAAGCCGAAGAACCCGAGCACGGCGAAGGTGCCCAGGATGACCACGGGCACGGCAATGGTCGGGATGAGGGTGGCGCGGATGTTGCCCAGGAACAGCCACATTACCAGGAACACGAGCACGATGGCCTCGAAGAGGGTCCGCACCACCTCGTGGATGGCCACCTCGATGAACAGGGTGGTGTCGTGAGGATAGACGACCTTGAGCCCTTCAGGGAAGAACCGGCTCATCTCCTCCATCTTGGCCTTTACCGCATCCGCGGTGTCCAGGGCGTTTGCGCCCGCGGCCTGGCGGATGGCAATGCCTGCAGCGGGCCTGCCGTTGAACGCGCCCTGGATGTCGTAGATCTCGGTGCCCAGCTCGGTGCGGCCCACGTCTTTGATCCGCACGATCGACCCGTCCGGGTTGGTGCGTATGGGGATCGCGGCGAATTCATCGGGGGTGGAGAGCATGTTCTGGACCACGATGGAGGCGTTCAGGCGCTGGCCTTCCACCGACGGCGCCCCGCCGAACTGGCCGGCCGAGACCTCGACGTTGTAGGCCTTGATCGCGGCGACCACGTCCTCGACCGTCAGGCGGTAATCGGTGAGTTTTTCCGGATTGAGCCACACGCGCATGGCATATCCGCCGCCGAATATCTCCACCTCGCCCACGCCGGGCACACGCGCCAGGACCCGCTCAAGGTTCGACTTGGCGAAGTCTCTCAGGTCGGTGCCGTCCATGCTGCCGGTCTCTGAGATCAGTCCCACGATCATCAGGTAGTTGTGGGTGGATTTGACGACGTTCACGCCCTGGTCCCTCACCACGTCGGGAAGGCTCGACAGGCTCGACTGCACCTTGTTTTGAACCTGGGACCACGCGACGTCCGGATTCGTGCCCGGGGCAAAGGTGAGCTCGATGCGCGACCCGCCTGCCGAGTCGCTCGAAGCGGACATGTACAGCAGCCTGTCCAGGCCGGTCATACTCTGCTCGATGACCTGGGTCACGCTGTTTTCCACGGTCTCCGCAGAGGCGCCGGGGTAAAACGAGGAAATCGCGATGGAGGGCGGGGCCATCTCGGGGTACTGGGAGATGGGCAGGTTGTAAATCGCAAGCAATCCTGCCGCCATGATGATGATGGCGATGACCCATGCGAAGACCGGGCGGTCGAGAAAGAACTTTGAAAGCATGATGCCGCCCCTTTCTTCAGTTCGCAGCCGCTGCCGGGGAGGCCGCGGATTTTGCTACAGGGTGATCACCCCCTGCCGAAGGGACCGCCTTGACCTGCATGCCCGGCCTCACCCTGAGCGCTCCCTCGACGATGACCAGGTCTCCGGCGGAGAGGCCGGAGGCGACGAGCCACTGGTCGCCCATGGCCCGGTCGATCTCGATCTGGCACTGTCTCACGATCCCGTCTCCGTCCACCACCAGCGTCAGCGCGTTGCCCTTGGGGTCGCGCGATACGGTGCTCTGGGGAATCAGGATGGCCTGCTTGTCGATGCCCTCCCGCACTACGGCGCGCACGAACATGCCCGGCAGCAGGATGCTGTCGGGGTTGGGGAATACCGCCCGAAGGGTGACCGTGCCGGTGGTGGGGTCAACGGTCACGTCGCGGAACTCCAAAGTTCCGTCGAGAGGGTATTCAGAGCCGTCCTCCAGGAGGAGCCCGACCTTTTTCTGGATCTCTCCTTCGACAGTGAGAATGCCCTTTTCGATCCGGCGTTTCAGCCGGAGCAGATCGGTGGTGGACTGAGGAACGTCCACATAGATCGGGTTGAACTGCTGAATGGTGGCCAGCGGCACCGGCTGGTTCGCGGTCGCCAGCGCACCTTCGGTCATGTTGGATTTGCCGATCATGCCGGATATCGGTGCCGTGACCCGGGTATAGCCCAGGTTGATCCGGGCCGATTCGACCGCAGCCTCCCAATAGGCAACCTCTGCCTGTGCCTGGCGGAAGGCCGAGTCCACATCATCGAAGTCCTGCTGACTCACCGCTCCGCCGGCAAGCAGCTCCCGGTAGCGCCCGGCTCGTGCCTCAAGAGCGGGAAGGTTCGCCTGGGCACGGGCGAGCGATGCCGCTGCACTGTCGTATGCCGCCTGGAATGGCGCCGGATCGATCTGGTAGAGGATCTGGCCCTCCTTTACAAAAGAGCCCTCTTTGAAATGACGTTTTTTGATGATGCCGCTCACCTGGGGCCGGACTTCAGCGATCAGGTATGCGGAGGTGCGCCCCGGCAGCTCGGTGGTCAGCTCAACCTGCTGTTGCTTTGCCTCGATGACCGTCACCTCGGGCAGGGGAGGTGATGTCTGTGCCTGCTGCCGGCCGCATGCGCCGATGAGCAGGGTGAAAAACGCGATAGTCAGGATACAGAGCCGGGAAATTCTAACAGGTACGGCGCAGGATTTCATCACATTCCTCCAATGTTCTTTCTGGGGTACACATAGTCAAAAAACACGGGCTCCATTGATACACGGTCACTCCGCCAGACCTTTTAGCAGAATATCGAGGATCGCGTCGGGATCTTCGGGCAAGGTCTGATCCCCCGGCTCTTCGAGCCGCCGGAAGAGAAAGACCGTGGAGATACCGTTGAGCGCGACGGCGAGCGTGTGCGGGGGTGCGATCTTTCTGAATCGGTTTTTGCGCATCCCGCTTTCGAAGACGCCGGCCAGTATCTTCAGGAACTCCTCATGGCGCTGCCTGATCTGTTCGTTCAGCTCTGCCATGAGGTTGAAGCCCTCACCGTATTTCTCAGAGAAGTAGAGCCGGATTACGGGCACATGAGCGCGGAAGATCTCGCCCTTGACCTTCAGGTAATTTCTCAGGCGGTCCAGCTCGTCGTCGTACTCCTCGATCGCCTCGGCGATAGCTGCATGAAATGCATCGGTCTTTTCAAGGATGAGGGCCTTGTAGAGATCTTCTTTGTTCTTGAAGAACTTATACAGCGTGCCGATGGCAAACTCCGCCTTCGAGGCGATTTCATGCATGGTGACGTTGTGATAGCCTTTCTCCGAGAACAGGCTCAAGGCGGCCTCCAGCATATCCTGCCGCTGCCGGGCCTTCTCCCTTTCACGCCGGGAAGGCTGTTTTCTGCTTCTCGCAAGATATTCGTTCTGCATGTGATTTCCTTAAAAAACATATACACAAAAAATGAACGCGATGTCATTTTATAGAACAGCGCGTCATTCCAGTCAAGATCATTTTGCTGAATATTGAAACAAGCCTCTTGAGAAAACAAACATGACACCTGAAGACAGAGCTCCGAAAGGTACTCGATGGGCCGGGCAGGCGGATGCAATAAGTTTTCATATCTTGACAGCTTTCCATAAATACATTACTCAAGTTTCGCACCCCTTAATCCTGAGATGAGGGCATAGAGCCTGATCGATCGAGTCGATGAAAGTGGACAAATCGTCTTCGATTTTCAAGAGCGCGAAGATGCACTTGAGTGAATGCTTGAACAGGCCT
>MPOS01000046.1 GCA_001896555.1 Candidatus Phosphitivorax anaerolimi | reverse complement strand
GCTGGCGAAGCTGGCGGGCGGAGTTGCGGTGATCAAGGTTGGTGCGGCCACCGAGCCTGAGATGAAGGAGAAGAAGGCCAGGGTCGAAGACGCGCTCCACGCAACCCGTGCAGCGGTCGAAGAAGGCTTCCTCGCGGGCGGCGGTGTGGCGCTGCTGCGCTGCATCAAGAAGCTCGACTCCCTCGACCTGCCCGGCGACCAGAAATTCGGTGTGAAGATCATCCAGAAGGCGCTCGAAGAGCCTCTGCGGCAGATTGCGATAAACGCGGGCCTGGAAGGCGGCATTGTGGTGGAAAAGGTCAAGGGCCTCAAGGGCAATGAGGGGTTCAACGCCGATACCGATACCTACGAAGACCTGCTCAAGGCAGGCATCATCGACCCCACCAAGGTGGCGCGTTCCGCACTTCAGAACGCGGCCTCGGTCGCAAGTCTGCTCCTGACCACCGAGGTCATGGTGGCCGAGATCCCCGAGGAGAAGCCGGCGGGTGGACACGCGGGCGCCGGTATGCCGCCTGACATGGGCGGGATGATGTAGCCCCGGGGAGCCGGTTCATCTTTGGCGCCCCGTGCAGTCTTAAGCGAAAAAGGGGCTGCATTCGAATAAAAAAAGAGGCCGGATCTTTTGTCGGCCTCTTTTTTGTCCCGATCGGGTATTCTCATCCTGCGCTCAAGGCGCCGTCTCGGTCTGCACAGGCACGGTCACGACGTTTTTGCTCAGGATCTCGAAGATGTCGCGGATGAGGTCCTTTTTCCGCAGGCCTCCCTTCTGGTTGTGCAGGACGATGACGCTGCGCATAAGCAGCTCGTTGAGCACGCCGGCGAGGACGTACGGGTGTACGTTCACTACCAAACCCTCATCCTGGGCCTGACGTATCATGCGGATCAGGCGGGATTCGATCTCTTTGTAGTCGTGAATGTTCTTGAGCGTATATGCGGAGATATAGCGCTTTTTCTTGGTCTCGTTGATCTCGTACTCCGACATGAAGATGTTGAGCATCTGCGCGTTCTCGATAAAAATGTCCAGCAGCGCGAGCACGATCTTGCGGAGCTTCTCGAGGGTGGGGATCTTTTCCGACTCGATTTCATCGAAGACCGCGGCAATCTCCGTGAGAATGCCGGAGATGAGAGCCGAGAAGATATCTTCCTTGTTCTTGAAGTGGTTGTATATGGTGCGCCTGTCAAAACCTGAATACTCGGCAATTTCCTCCATGGTAGTGCCGTAGAAGCCCTTTTTGTGGAATAATTCGCGGGAGGAACGAAGGATAACGGTTTTGTTCCGGAGTATCTGCCTCTTCCTTCTGACCTTTTTCTGCATATCCAGCAATACCCTCTGTGGTGTTTGTTCATTTCAAACCACTGTTCTTCTCACTTAGTCAATAGAAATCTTTTTAGAAGACAAAACAGGGAACAATTCACAGCGTGCGCATCTCCAGAAATTGACAAGGATATAAAGTGTGCTATATACGCATTCACGTCATCACAGAGAAAAAACTTCCCTTCGGGCACATCCGGCTCCTCCGGCAGCAGAGGGTGGTACAAACTCAAGATGACAAGACAATACCTGCTGGATCAAAGGATGCTTTAAAAGATGGAAAGCAAGAAGAAGCGAATCATCGCGTGTCCTGTATGCGGAAAAACTCTCGTCTATGAGGGCAATCCCTACCGGCCCTTCTGCTCCCGCGGCTGCAAGGGGGTCGACTTTATCCGCTGGAGCGACGAGTCCTACCGGATAGCCAAAGAAGAACACGAAAACGGCAACGGTGTACAAAACAATGGAGGGTAGGGCGCCGGTCGTTCTCAAGAGGGCGGATCACCCCATTTCACGGCGGGACATCGATCCGGATGCCCTGAAGGTGCTCTACCGGCTCTACCGGAACGGTTTCAAGGCCTATCTGGTAGGGGGGGCGGTGAGAGACCTCCTGATGGGGAAGAGACCCAAGGACTTCGACGTGGTCACCGATGCTAGGCCCGGTCAGGTGAAAAAGCTCTTCGCCAACTGCATGCTCATCGGCCGCCGGTTCAGGCTTGCACACATACGGTTCAAGGGCGGGAAGATCATTGAAGTCGCCACCTTCCGGAAGGAACCCGATGCTCAGTGCGCCGAAAACGAGAGCATCGACCCGAACACCTCGTTCGGCACCCCCGAGCAGGACGCCTTCCGGCGAGACATCACCATCAACGCGCTCTTCTATGACATCGCCGACTTTTCCATCATCGATTACGTAGGCGGCCTCGATGATCTGAATAAAGGCATAGTCCGCATGATCGGCAGCCCCCACAACCGCTACGTGGAGGACCCGGTACGGATGTGGAGGGTGCTCCGGCACGCGGCGCGACTCGGCTTCTCTATCGAAGAGGAAACCTCGCGGGAGATCGTGCTCCACCGCGAGCTCCTGTGCTCCTGCTCCGGGGCGCGGATGTTTGAGGAGCTGAACAAGGACATTGCCTCGGGCCATCTCGGCGGCGTTATGGCCCTGTTTCGCGAATACGGCATGCTGCCGAGCCTGTTCGGCAAGATCGGCTCGTTCCTGCAGGAGAATGCGGGGGCATGGGATACCCTGCTGCCGCTTTTGAAGGTGGTGGATGAGCGTGCCCGGGCCGGAAGTCCGCTGTCGAACGAGAGCACGCTCACCATCATGTTCTGGCCGTGGGCCGAACAGATCCTTCAGTCCGGGGCGCCCCCGGGGGGAGACAAGATGAAGATGCTGCAGGATGTGCTCTTCGACTCCGGCATGGCTGTCACCATTCCCAAGGCCATGAAGGCAGGCATCACGCAGACCGCCTGCATCGTCGAGCGCATGCTCTACGCCATGCAGTCCGGCAGGATGAAATGGTCTCTCAAGAAGCGCTCGCGGTACGCGGATGCGTCAGTGGTCTTCTCTGTGATCACCGCTGGCAGAGCGGATAAGGAAAAAGACCCCTTCTCGCGGATCTTCCGCGAGGCCCATCACGAGGCCCAAGGCCGCCGGAAGAAAAAACGGCCCTCCCGGTCACGGTGGAGAAGACGGCGGGAAGAGAAGCCGGCAAGCTGATCCTTGTCTGTGCTGCGGTTAAGTACTGCACAGCATCAAGGTGTCAGGTTTCGATCCTGTTCGAAGATGTAGGTGGGGATGGGCATCAGCGGCCCCCGGGAGAGAGCCCCTTGACCGCCGAGAGCCGCATCCAGGAAAGCGCCCAGATCAATCCGAGCAGGAGCAGGGCAGAGGCGAGGGCGGCGCACACCAGCAGCATGACCTTGAAATCCGGGAATCCCGTAAGCGCCAGGAGTGCTTCTTCGTCAGAGGCGATCCCGAATACGGAACCATCCTCGGAAGCCGACCAGGACAACCAGAGCCTGGCAGACACCTTGTTGAGTCTGATCCAGTTCGTTCCGTTTTGGCCCGTGCGTATCCGGGGAATCACCTCCTCGGCGTTGATATAACCCCCGAACGCCTCTTTGAGCGAGGGGCTCCCGTCCTCGATCCCCGGGAGATTCGTAGATACGATCCGGGAATCGCGCACGACAAAATACCGGAATGTATCCCGGAAGGGCCAGTTTTTCCCTGTGAGCTCCCGGGCGTTTTCCTCCTGCTGGGACGCAAGGGTGAGGACCTGTTCCTGAAAAGCCACCATGGTGTGGATATATTTCTCCCTTTTTGCATTCATGGCACAGAACATGCTTCCCCACACGATGACGAGCAGAAGCAGGATGATGATCTCGGTGAGCGAGATCTTCTTTTTCAGGTCGGCGATCTCCGGCGACAAGCGCTTTTTCATAGTGGTGACACTACTAGCCGAAATCAGGACATTATTCAAGGGGGTATTGATTCCCGTATTGCATATTCTACACATGTATGGTACAAGAAGCTTACGCACTGGTTCATAACTTGCTGATAATACTAATCAAATTAAGATTGGCTTCCATTGGCATGCTAGATGCATCTGTGAGCCGAGTGTGAAGGAAGGGTACAGTATGAGCAGGCGAAGCAATCTTGATATTATTTTGAAGAACATGGATACGGAAAAGGCCACCAAGATATTGGCGAAGTCCCTATATAAAGAGCTCATGAATAATGGATTCACCAACCGGGATATCATCAACTTTTCCAAGGAGATGCTGGAGCATATGGCCTCTGAAATGAGGAAGCAGGCCGGTGTCGATGCCTCCCGGAAGAAGGACCGTCTATTAATCGGCTAGTTTTTCCTGTATCACTTCCATGACCCGTGAGATCACCTCGTCGATTTCCAGGTGTGTCGTATCAACCACAGCAGCGTGTTCCGGGACAACGAGCGGCGCAACGCCCCGGGATGCATCGCGCTGATCCCTCTCTTTCAGATCACTAAGCACCTTTTCATAAGGAATATCGAATCCCTTTGACACCAGCTCCTCGTGTCTTCTCCTGGCCCGCTCCTCGGCGGAGGCATCGATGTAGATCTTGACCTCGGCATCGGGGAAGACCACGGAGCCGGTATCCCGGCCTTCGGCCACAAGCGGGCTCTTCTCCCGGAACGAGCGCTGCAGGCTCAGCAGGGCCTCTCTCACCTGCGGATGCACAGCGATTTGCGAGGAGAGCGAGCTGATGTGGTGAGAGCGGATCGCCTGTGTCACGTCGCGTCCGTGAATGCTCACCCTGCCGCGTTCGAGCTCTATGCCTGCACGCCGCGCCGCCTGAGCGCAGGCATCACCGTCGGCCGGATCCACTCCCGCTTCGTCAACTGCGAGGGCGGCGGCCCGGTAGAGTGCCCCGGTGTCGAGGTAGGTGAACCCGAGCCTTTCGGCAACCTTTCTGGCGATGGTGGATTTCCCGCTTCCCGCGGGCCCGTCGATGGTGACTGCTGGGTGTTTCACAGGCACCCCTCCATGAGAGAGAAAAATCCCGGGAACGAGATGTCCACGCACTGCGTATCATCGAGGTTCACCTCGATGCCCGCGATCCGGGAGAGGATGAAAAAGGACATGGCAATGCGGTGGTCGGAAAAGGTCTGGACCGATCCTGCCTTGGGGTTCAGCGGCCCCTCGATGATCAAACCGTCGGGTCTCTCTTCGACTTGGGCGCCCAAGGATGCAAACCCTTTCACCAGGGCGCCGATGCGATCGGTCTCCTTGACCCTGAGCTCGGAGGCGTCGCTGATCACGGTGGTGCCCTCGGCGAAGCAGGCGGCTACCGCCAGGATGGGAATCTCGTCGATGAGTCTCGGGACCTCGTCGCCGCCGATCGTGGTGCCCCTAAGCCCGCATCCTTCAACCAGGATGTCGCCCACGGGCTCTCCAGAGTCATCATGGATATTTTGCAACGCAATGCGCGCCCCCATCCGCTCGAGCACCGGGATGAAACCGGTTCTCGTCGGGTTGAGGCAGACGTCCTTCAGGAGCAGCTTGGAGCCTGGAACCGCTGCAGCCAGCACAGCAGGGAAGGCTGCAGACGATGGGTCTGAAGGCACCGAAACCTCCCGTGCCGAGATCTCCTGGGGGCCGTGAATGGTCACGCTGGCGCCCTGCCGATCGACCCGTGCGCCGAAGTGCTTGAGCATGCGCTCGGTGTGGTCGCGGCTCAGCGAGGGTTCGGTCACGGTCGTGGTGCCTTCGGCCTTGAGTCCGGCCAGGAGGAGGGCGGATTTCACCTGGGCCGAGGCAACCTCAAGGGAAAAGGAGATGCCGTGGAGGCCCCCGCCGCGTACCGCCATGGGAAGAAAGCGTCCCTGCCTTGCCAGGAATGAGGCGCCCATGCCCGTAAGGGGTCTGATCACCCGGGCCATGGGACGCTTGATCAGCGAGCTGTCGCCGGTCATGACCGTTACCCCCGGGATTGAGGCGCAGATACCGCTCAGGAGCCGGGCCGTGGTCCCAGAATTACCCGCGTCGATCACGCTCTCGGGCTCGTGGAGCCCACCCCCGGTGACGTGCCATTCATCGCCCTTTTTTTCGATCCGCGCTCCCATGGCTGTAAGCGCCTTGATGGTGCTCAGCACGTCCAATGACTCGAGGGCGCCTCGTACGAGAGTGGTGCCGTGCGCCAGTGCCCCGAGCATGAAGGCCCGGTGCGATATGGACTTGTCTCCGGGCACCCGTATTTCACCGGTTATACGCATGGAGGCTTCTCCCAGGTTCTTGTCCTTGACGGCGTCGATGGCCTCTCCCGCATCCTATTGGTTATCTTCATAGAGATTTCTCCTGATGTTTGAATAGGTGCGCAGCCGCTCCTCAAGCCCGGCCGCATCGCGGCCTTCGATGAGCTTGCGTATCAGTCCGAGCTCGCGGACATAGTCGTCGAGGAGCTTGAGTACATGGCCGGAGTTGTCGAGAAAGATATCGCGCCACATGACCGGGTCTGAAGCGGCGATCCGGGTGAAATCCTTGAAGCCCGCGCCGAGCAGACCGCGGTGGATATGCAGGTCTCCGGCAAGGCCCATGGAGGCGAAGCTCAGCAAGTGGGGCATGTGGGAGATGACGGCCATGAGCCTGTCGTGCTGCACCGGGTCCATGATCGTGACGTGCGAGCCGCAGCTTTCCCAGAGCTGCCTGAACCGATGAATGCAACCTTGAGGTGTGTGGAGCCCGGGGGTGATGATGCACGGCCTGCCCGCAAAGAGGTCGGGCTGGCTTGCACAGTATCCGGATTTCTCCTTGCCCGCGATGGGGTGCGAGCCCACGAAGCAGGGCCAGAGGCTCTCGATCTCCCGTGCGATGCGCGCCTTAGTCGAGCCCGTGTCGGTGAGCGGCGTATCCGGGTCGAGATGGGGCAGCAGGCTTCCAGCCGCATCCACGATGCTCCCCACGGGCAGCGCGATCACGGCCATGTCACAGCCACGGGCAAGGGATGGATCGTCTCCTCCCCGGGAGATGACCCCGTCGCGCATGGCCATGCCGACGACGTCCAGGTCCCGGTCGATGCCGGTTATCTCGGCGCGGCCTGCAAGCGACTTGGCAAGGGATGCGCCGATGAGTCCAAGCCCGATCACCGCGATCTTCATAAAACCTCGCGCAAGGTCTTTATAAAAGCCTCGTTCTCATGGGGGAGCCCGATGCTCACCCGCAGGTAGTCGTCAAGCCCGAAGCTGGTCATGGCCCGGGTGATGATGCCCCGCTTCAGGAGCTCCTCGTATACCCGCGAGCACCCGCGGCCTATCCGGATGAGCACGAAGTTTGTCTGGGACGGCACGAAGGCGAGCCCCAGCTTCTGCACCTCGGCATAGAGATAATCGAGACCCTGCCAGGTGGTTTTGAGGGTCTTGTTCAGGAACTCGGTGTCCCTAAGCGCCGCGGTCCCGGCCTTGAGCGCCAGGATGTTCACGTTGAACGGCGGCTTGATCCGGGAGAGGGCGGATATGACCGGCTCGCCCGCAACGCAGAAACCCACCCGCAGGCCAGCCAGCCCGTGTGACTTGGAGAGGGTGTGGACTGTGGCCACGTTGGGATGGGAGTCGATGAGCCCCACAGCGCTGAGGAAGTCGCTCTGCCGGACAAAGGCCGCGTAGGCCTCGTCCAGCACAACCAGGGTCTCGGGCGGCAGAGCGTCCAGTAGCCTGCGGATCTCGCCTTCCGCCAGGCAGGTGCCGGTGGGGTTGTTGGGATTGGCCAGAAACACGATCCCGGTCTTTTCGGATGCCTTCCGCAGGATGTCGTCCACGTCGATGTGAAAATCCCTCATGCCGCTGGTCACGATCTGTGCCCCGCAGACCAGCGAGGCGATCCGGTAGTAGCTGAAGGTGAGCCCGGGAACGATCACCTCGCTGCCCGGTGTGAGGTAGGCCCGGCAGAGCAGGTCGATGATCTCGTCCGAGCCGTTGCCGGCGAGGACCTCTTCACTCCTGCACCCGAAGAATTCAGCTGCCGCGGCGCGCAGCTCGACGGCATCGGGATCGGGATAGAGGTGCGCGTTCTTCATTGCCGATTCCATGGCTTCAACGGCCAGGGGGCTCGGGCCCAGAGGGTTTTCGTTGGATGCGAGCTTTATGGGGTCTTTGATGCCATAGCGCCCGGCAATGGTTTCTTTGGACGTCCCTGGAACGTATGCGGGGACCTTCTCAATCCAGGGGGCTGGTCTGGGTTGTCTCACTGGATGGTTCTCCCTTCAGGGTATGATCCGAGCACGGTGACATCCCTGGTGTAGCGCCGTAACTCTTCCATGGCCTTTTCCACGTTATTGTCCTTGAGGCTCCCCTGAAAGTCGATGAAGAAGATGTATTCCCAGGGGTCTTTCCTGGAAGGCCTGGACTCGATCTTGGTGAGGTTGACCCCCTGCTGGGCGAAGACCCCGATGGCATGATAGAGGGCGCCCGGGATGTTCTCCAGGGTGAGGATGATGGATGTCTTGGCCTTTCCCTCAACCGGGGTCATGGCAGGCGACACCACCCAGAAGCGAGTGATGTTTTCCTGAAAGTCGCTGATGTTCTCGGCCAGGATATTGAGGCCGTAGAGACGGGCCGCCAGCGAGGACGCCACGGCCGCAGCGTGCTCCTGATCGCGAGCGGCCAGGGCGGCGTCGGATGTGCTGGGTGTCTCCCGCACTTCGGCGCCCGGCAGGTTGTTGGTAAGCCAGTTTCTGCACTGGGCAAGGGCCTGCGGATGGGAGTAGACAATCCGGACCTTGTCCAGGGTGGTGGTCGAAAGCAGGCAGTTGCGGATGGGGAGTGTGACCTCGCGATTTACGTAGAGGCGCGAAGTGGCCATGAGATCCAGCGTGCGGTTGACCATGCCCTCGGTCGAGTTCTCAACCGGCACCACGCCCAGGTCGGCCCGGCGCATCAGGACCTCGCTGATCACTGCGTCGATGTCTTTCTGAGGCACGAGCAGGGCGTCGTGGCTGAAGAGGACATGCGCCGCCTGGTGGGAGTAGCTGCCCTCCGGCCCCAGGTAGGCGACCTTGCGCCTCTGCTGGAGCGAGCGCGAGATGCTGAAGATCTCCATAAAGATCTTCTCGACCATGGCCGCAGTCAGGGGAGGGCTAAGGCGAGCGGTAAGGCGCTGGACAATGGCCTCTTCCCGTGAGGGATCGAAGGCGTCCCGATTGGTCCTGCCCTTGAGCGCTCCCATTTCAACGCACAGCTCGAACCGCTTCCGGAGAAGCTCGAGCAGCTCATCGTCGAGAGCGTCGATCTGCGCCCGTATGGTATCGATGTCTTTGTTCATGTTCTCGTCGTCACCCGCATCCATGGTGTTGCTCATTCCCCCCGCGTTTCCCTCTCTGGTATGAAAAGCCCTCCAGGCCGGACTCTTTCAACCATAAAAAAGGTGCTCCTCCCACTGCAGTACATTACCGGGCGTGTCCGGTACCATATATGAAGATCGCGTTCAAGCCTAGCAGAACAGAGGTTCATTTTCAATCCATCTTCATCCCTCATTTCCCAGGCCGTTTTTGCCGATTCATGGGAGGGAGGCAGGGTGGTTGACATGCGGAGACTTGGTATGCCATATACTGACCAGCATTATTCTAGGGTAAAGGGATCTTTCTCGTTCGAGTGAAAGTGAATCGTTGATGATGAAGGAATATACAGCCATCTTTACCAGATATGCTGTTGTATTGCTGGCAATGGCGGCGATGCTGCTCGTTCCCACGGGAAGGCGGGGCGATGCCGAGGTGGTGACCGTGCCTCAGCGGCAGCCCGTGGTTTCACGCGAGGCCCTGAAGAACATCACCCACGATCTCATCGAAAACCTCGGGCTCACCATCGACTGGGAGCTCCAGGACTATATTGCATCCACGGCCCGGAGATACCATGTGGGCTTTGCCGCGGTGGCGATTCTCGACCCCTCCAGCGGCGAGATACTCGCGCTCTACGGCAAGGACTCTCAAGGCGAAGACTGCGGGCTCGGACTCGACGCCTATCTGGCGGCGAGCCTGTTCAAGGTGGTCACTGCCACGGCCGCCATCGATTATGGGGGGATGTCGGTGAACTCTCCCTGCTCCTACACCGGCCGGGCGCATACGCTCTACAAGAGCCAGATCTTCCCGGAAAGGGAGCGCTGGTCGCGGACCATCACCCTGGCCCGTGCCTTTGCCTCGTCCAACAATGTGGTGTTCGGAAAGATCGGTGCAAGGGAACTGGGTGTGGAGCCCCTGCTGCTCGCGGCCATGCGGCTCGGGTTTTGGCAGTCGCCCATGATCGACGCCGAGTGTGCGCCGAGCACCCTGTTTTTCCCGGAGGATGATTTCCATCTCGCCGAGCTCGCCTGCGGGTTCAACCGCGAGACCCGGGTGTCACCGGTCCATGCGGCCCAAATGGCCAGCGCGGTGCTGAACGGGGGCGCCATGGTGACCCCGAGGATCCTGCGCAACAGCGGCACCGCCTTCCAGCAGGTCTTAAGCAGCGAGACCGCGAGCGACCTGTATCTGATGATGCAAAAGACCGTCAAGAGCGGCACCGTATCCGGCGCATTTAGGCGCGTGCGCAATGACCGGGCGATAAGGGGCCTTTCCATCGGGGCAAAGAGCGGCACCATCAAGGGCACGTCCCCGGACGGAAAACACAACTGGTTCATGGGTTTTGCCGAAGACCCGGCAACCGGCAAGGCCATCGCCATCGGCTGTCTCGTTATCCACGACGGATATTTCCGCATCCAGGCCGACGATATGGCGAGCAAGATCATCCGTTTCTATTTTTCCCGGCCGTTCACCGTCGCCTCCGCCGATGCCGGGAAAACCTGATTCGTGGCAGGCATCGGACGAGCATCGACCCGGCTGTGGAATCTTCCTGATAAACAGCTCCCTTACGCTTGACACCGTCATGATGCCGTGATAGCAAGGAATGCGGTTTCGGGACGTAGCGCAGTCTGGTAGCGCACCTGAATGGGGTTCAGGGGGTCGGAGG
>MPOS01000008.1 GCA_001896555.1 Candidatus Phosphitivorax anaerolimi | reverse complement strand
CAAAAACAGGCCTACGGGTTCAGAGACAAGGAGTTCTTCAAACTTAAAATCTATGCCCTGCACGAGTCCAGGTACGCTTTGGTGGGATGAGCCTTATTTTTACTTTCGCCCTTCTCGGGAAAAAGCTCTGCATATTCCTCGGGATAAATCTTTTTCGCGCATTCAGGGCAGATTCCGTGGCTGAACTGCGCCTCTGAATGCTCATGAATATACGCCTCGATTCGCTTCCAGTAACCCTGGTCGTCCCGGATCTTTTTGCACGAGGCGCAGATGGGCAGAAGGCCGCTTAAGACCTTTACACGGGCCATGGATTTCTTCAGCTCCGCTGTTCTCTTCTCGACCTTCTGTTCCAGGGTCTGATTGAGCTCTGCGTTCTTTTCCAACTCCTGCTGTGTGATGCTTAAGGCGCTGTCGGTGATGAGGCTGTTTTGATACGAGAGGCAGAAAACCATGACGACCACGATGATGTGGTTGAGGGTTGCAGACATGAGATAAAAATGAACCTCGGGCTGGGCATGGGCCAGGGCAAAGATGTAAAGGGAAACCGTCAGGGCGAGAAAGATGATCGACACAAATGCAAGCACGCGGCGCGTGCTGAACATGGCTGCGTAGACAATGACCGCGATCATCAGAACGCTGAGGCTGTTCGAACCCGTTTCGATCTGAACGGGCATCTTGACCAGATTGCCCATGATGGCAAGGATGGTGACCACTACTATGCTGAAGGTCACCACCGCATGGTATTTCCCTTTCCTGATAAGCACAATCCCGCAGATGAGGGTGACGATGAAGGCCAGGTCGATGATGAAGATGCCCAGCAGCTCACGCGGGTTATTTCTCAGGATATTGATGATGAAATAGATCACCATGAGCGGAAGCAGTATAAGGTGCGACCAGAGCAGGACAGCAGCCTTCTGGCGGATGACGAACGACGAGCCGTCATACCTTTCGA
The DNA here is from genome assembly GCA_001896555.1 of Candidatus Phosphitivorax anaerolimi. Taxonomy (GTDB): domain Bacteria; phylum Desulfobacterota; class Desulfomonilia; order UBA1062; family UBA1062; genus Phosphitivorax; species Phosphitivorax anaerolimi. The sequence goes on along the minus strand of MPOS01000008.1, from coordinate 13,809 downwards.
GGAAATAATTCCTGATCGCGCCCTTTATCATAGCCGCACCCCTTGACAGATCAAATCACAAGAAATTGAATCATATCATGTCACCTCTATCGATGAAAGAAGTTTCTCTTTTCCGTTAAACCGGGGAGGGGTCCACAATCGCTGGGCCAACACCTCACGAGCCCGCCTGGATGCATGCTCCCCTCTTTTAGCTCAAACCAGGCATGCCTGCATATACGACCTGTGGCTCAACCCTCTGGATCTGTATCTCTGCACGGGCTGGGAAGGGGCTCTTCAAGGTTCTGTTGTGATCCCGCATGCAGCCAGCACTCGCGAGCTATGCGCGCACTATCTGCTGCAACCTCATGAAGAGCTCGCCCACGGCATTGGAGAGCCTGATGTTCTCGTTCGCCCCCCTGCGAATGCCACGCAGACAGGTCACCGCATCTTCGAGTTCCAGAAGGTCTATTCCCCGCAAGGGGAATCCCTTCAGCTCTTCATTGATCACGGCTTCGCCGCCTCCCGCAAGGACGAGCAGGTCCCTGATCAGGGACTCGGCCAGGAGCATCACCACGGGCAGGATATCGGCCCCCTTTTCCTGCGACGGAAAGTACTTCTTCGCCAGGTGAACAGGATCGCCTTCTAGCAAGGTTTGGAGGATTTCCGCGCGGATCTGGAGCACGAGGTCCTGGTCGAAGTCCTTAAGCCCGCCCAAGGTGCCCGAGGTGAGCCGCAGAAAGGTCTGGTCCACGGGGCCTTTCATACAGGCTGCGGCATCGAGCGGGGCGAAGCGAAGGACCTGGCAGCGCGAAACAATGGTGGGAAGCAGCAGCGAGGGATTATGGCTCACCAGGATGATCAGCGTTGCGTCCGGCGGCTCTTCCAGGGTTTTGAGAAGGGCGTTGGCACTCGCCTTGTTCATCTGCTCCGCGGGTTCGATCACGACAAACCGGGTGCGGGCCTCAAAAGGCTTGAGGCTCACCTCGGAGATGATACCCCGGATGCCCTCGACCAGGATGCGCCCGTTTGCCGGCGTCACCTCGAGATAATCGGGATGGGAGCGGCTGCGCGCCTTCAGACACGATCTGCATGCGTTACACGGGTCGCCCGTGCCCTCCAGGCAGTTGACCGCCATGAAAAACTCCCGCGCAACCATGGTCTTCCCCACGCCCGCCGGTCCGGAGAACAGAAGCGCATGCGGGAGCTTGCCGGTCCGTACAAACCCGCGCAGTATCTCGATCAGGTCTTCGTGCCCGACGATGTCTCTCCACATACCTGTTTTCATATATCAAGCAGCGCCCCGGGGCAACCGTGTTGTCCGCAAAAAACCTTGCCGCCCCTCAGACGAGTCTTATGGAGAATCGTCTGAGGGAATCCTCCTTAACAGCAGAGAAATACCGGAATAGTGCTGCACCGACTACCAAACAGCAATGGCTTGACTTGATCCCTCCTTTTCAGATAATACCCTATGATCTAACGATACCGGTTATGGAAGGGAGAACAGATGAGGAGATATCGTACGGAGAATCTGAGAGACGTAGTCATTCTATCTCACTCGGGAGCCGGCAAGACATCCCTGGGTGAGGCGCTCTTGTTCAACGCAAAGGCGACCACACGGATGGGAAAGGTGCTCGAGGGCAATTCCGTGCTCGACTTTGAACCCGAGGAGCAGAAGCGGCAGTCGTCCATATTCAGTGCACTCCACACCTATAAATGGAAGAATGTCGGAACCATCATCGTTGATACCCCGGGCGATCCAAACTTCACCTCCGAGGCCATCCTCGGGCTGAAGTCGGCTGACAACGCCCTCTTCGTCATCGATGCCATCGACTCCATCAAGCCGCACTCCGAAAACCTGTGGGGCCTCGCCGGCAAGGAAGGGATCGCGCGCATCTGCTTCATCAACAAGATGGACCGCGAACGCGCCGATTTCGATCAGGTGCTTGCCGACATCTCCGAGGTGTTCGAGATCAAACCTCTGGTCCTCACCCTGCCTATCGGTTCCGAAGAGAAGTTCGCCGGTGTCGTGGATATCCTGAAGAAGAAGGCATATCTCTATGAAAAAGACGGTTCGGGAAAATTTTCCGAATCCGACATCCCCTCCGACATGAAAGATACGGTGGAAGAGATCTACGGCAGGGTGGTGGAAGACCTGGCCGAGGTGGACGACGCCCTGATGGAGAAATACCTCGAAGGCGGCGAGCTTACTGCGGATGAGCTCGCCACGGCCCTTTCCTCCGGACTTGCCCAGGGCAACTTCCTGCCGGTGTTCGCGGGCTCCGCGACCCTGAACATGGGCGTACAGCCCCTGATGGATTTCATCAATTCATCCGGTCTCTCCCCCCAGCAGAGAAAGCTCCCCGAGCTCAGCAACAAGGCAGGAGAAACCCGGCAGATCAAGGCATCCGAAGACGAGATGTTCTGCGGGTATGTCTTCAAGACCATGAGCGACCCCTATACCGGCACACTGAGCATCATCCGCTGCTATTCCGGAAAATTGACGCCCGACTCCTCGGTATTCAACTCGTCCAGAGATGCCAAGGAGCGGATCGGCACGCTCCTGCAGCTCGAGGGAAAGAACCAGAAGCCTCTGGAAGAGGTGGGCCCAGGAGACATCTTCGCCATCGCCAAGCTCAAGGAGACCAAGACGGGCGACACCCTGCTCGGCGAATCGCTGGATTTCGTCCTCCCCTCCCCCGAATTCCCGGAGACCATCATGAGCATGGCCGTCAACCCCAAGACCAAGGCGGATGTGGAAAAGATCATGCCCGCCATGCAGAAGCTCATGGACGAAGACCCGGTGCTCGCGGTGCACCGCGACGAGCAGACCGGCGAGTTCATCCTCTCCGGCTTGGGCCAGCTCCATATCGAGATCGCTGTCGACAGGCTGAAGAGGCGCTTCGGCGTAGAAGTAGATCTCAAGACGCCCAAAGTTCCCTACAAGGAGACCATCACCGGGTCGTGCAGGGTCCAGGGCAAGCACAAGAAGCAGACCGGCGGCCACGGTCAGTACGGCGACTGCTGGATCAAGGTCGAGCCCCTGGAGAGGGGAAAGGGCTTTGAGTTCGTAAACGCCATCGTGGGGGGCGTCATTCCCAAGCAGTATATCCCTGCGGTGGAAAAGGGCATTGTGGAGGCCATGCAGAACGGCCCGCTCACCGGCAACCCCGTGGTGGACGTGAAGGTCACGCTCGACTTCGGCTCCTACCACGAGGTTGACTCCTCTGAAATGGCCTTCAAGATAGCCGGGTCCCTCGCCTTCAAGAAGGCGATGGAAGAGTGCCGCCCCATCCTGCTGGAGCCCATCATGAACATCTCGGTGGTGATCCCGGAGGAGAGCATGGGCGATGTCATGGGCGACCTCAACAGCCGCAGAGGAAAGATCGAGGGCATGAACGCCCGGGGCAAATATCAGGAACTCAAGGCCCAGGTTCCCCTGGCCGAGGTGCTCACCTATGCGCCCACCCTCACCTCCATGACCTCGGGCAGAGGCACCTACACCATGAGCTTCTCCCACATGGAGCCCGTACCCTATAATATCCAGGAAAAGATCGTGGCAGAGGTGAAGGCAGCACGAGATGAAAAATAACGGAACAGATTCAGCAAGAAATTTGTTCCAGACAATACAGGCCATGAGCGTGTCCGAGAAGCTGGATCTGGCGCGCAAGGGCAGCAAGGAAGCACGGTCCATCCTGATCCGGGATGCAAACAAGCTGGTTCAGCTCGCGGTCATCCAGTCGCCCAAGATCACCGAGGGCGAGGTGCTGATGATCGCCAGCAACCGGCAGATCAACGAAGAGGTGCTCAAGCACATCGCCATCAATCTCGAGTGGCTCAAGAACTATCAGATCAGGGTCGCCCTGGCCAACAATCCCAAAACCCCTCTGCCCGAGGCGCTCAAGCAGGTCGCGTATCTGAAGGTGCGCGAACTCACCCAGCTCGCAAAGTCCAAGTCTGTTGCCAGGGCGCTTACCGTGGCGGCCGAGCAGCGGCTCAAGCAGGTGAAGAAATGAAGAGAGCAGGCATACTTACCCTAAGCGACAAGGGGTCGAGAGGACAGCGGGAAGACAGGAGCGGAGAGATCCTGAAAGACATGCTCACCGGCCTGGAGTTTTCCATCGACCGCTACGAGATCATTCCCGACGAGGAAGAGCTCATCAGAGACATGCTCGTCGCCTGGACCGACGAGCTCTGCCTCGATCTGATCGTGACGACCGGGGGCACAGGGCTGTCACCCCGGGATGTCACCCCCGATGCCACCCTCTCGGTCATCGACAAGCGCGTGTACGGCATGGAAGAGGTCATGCGGAGGGCGAGTCTTGAGAAAACCCCGCATGCCATGATCTCTCGGGCCGTGGCCGGGGTGAGGAAAAAGACCCTCATCGTCAACCTCCCCGGGAGTCCTTCGGGCGTAAAGGACTGCATGGAGAGCATTGCGCCCGCCCTCAACCACGCCATCGACAAGATCGGCGGGGATATGAGCGAATGCGCGCCCCCTTCACGGTAATAACGGTTATCATGTAAAGCCGCCGATCCTGTTTGCCGATTCTGTAGTAATACGAATCGATACGCAGGAGGAGGCAATTGAGGCTCAGGCGTGATCCCCGCTATCTGACCGACCTTCGCGAACCGAAAAAGACGGTACAGTTCCACGATTTTCAGGGTGTGGAGCGTACCTGCCCGGTAAGGGATTTTTCCAGGACCGGCCTCTCATTCCTTCTGGAAGACGGAAGTCTCATCTTCCGTATCGGAGATATCCTGGAGATCCGTTTTTTCTCCTATGAGAAAGAGGTGCACTTCGGAGCGGCCACCATCGTCCATATCCAGGACGATTGCCTCGACGGCAAGGTGATCTCCCGGATCGGGTGCCACTTCGAAAACCCCATGGATATTTCCACCATCATCAGGGGCGACAAGGTCAAACAGCTCAGGAACGAGTATACCGACTTCATCCAGTCTCTGGCCGTAGAAGACAACCTCAACGAGGAGTTCGTACACCTCACCTCGCACCTTCACTTTCTCCTGAGCAACTTCCGGAAAAAGATCAAGGAAGAGGAAGAAAAGATCTCCCGGGAAGACGAACGCATCAGGTCCGAGCTTATCGAAACCCTGCGTACCATGACCTTCGAGGCCATCAACGAAGTCACCCTCAAATACTGCGACCAGTTCAGCCGGATAACGGCCGGCTTCTCCGACTCCAAAGAGCACTTCATCCACCGGGAATATTTTCAGAAGACGCTCAACGAATTCTTTCTCGCATCTAAACTGTTCAACCGGGCATACACCAAGCCGCTGGGATATGCGGGTGATTACGAGATGATGAACATCATCTACCGCAATGACTTCGAGGGCGATGATGTTTTTTCCCAGGTCATGAGCAAGGTCGACTGCGAGGGTTCCGCCGCCCTGGCGGTGCGCAACCGCAGGGAGTATCTCCTGGGGAAGATCCTCTCGGTCTATAACGGCCTGGAGGAAGGGCATACGGGCAAGGTCGTCAGCGTCGCCTGCGGGCCCTGCATGGAGCTGGGGGATCTCCTGAAGCATACTGCAGAGGCGAAGAGACCCGTGCGGCTCGATGTGGTGGCCATGGATCAGGACCCGCATGCCCTTGCATATGCCGGCCAGATGCTGTCTTCCCCTGCGGTCAATGACACGGGTGTCCATATCGAGCTCGTTCAGGACAATATCAAAAACCTCATCATCGGCAGAAAGAAGGAGGCGAGCCGTTATGCGAATGCAGACCTCATCTATTCTGCCGGCCTGTGCGACTACCTTTCCGCCAACGCCACGAGCAGGCTTATCGGCGAGCTCTACCGGTATCTGAAACCGGGGGGATGCCTGGTCATCGGCAACTTCGGACCCTATAACCCCCAGCGGTTCAAGATGGAATACGGCGCGGAGTGGTTCCTCATCCATCGCAGCGAGGAAGAGCTCAAGGACCTGGCCCGGGGGCTGCCCGAAGACGTCGTGCTGCGCATGGAGAAAGAGCCTGAAGGGGTCAACCTCTTCCTGAACATCATCAAGCCGCGGTAAGAGCCCTGAAGATCATCCCGCACATCGTCCAGAGATTCAACGGCTCCTGTTGAATGCCTTCACGGCAAAATCGGACCCATCCCAGCGTGCATCTGCACTACACCCGCCCCACCCTTGCCGTCCATGAAAGCAGCAGGCAGGTTAGACCTTACAGATGCACCCTGATCAACCGGATGCGCTCATCCTTCCTCTCCGGGGATACCTTGCGGTTCCTCGCGGAAGACTTCTTCGAACTGTTTGAGGTCTGGCAGGTCGGAGAGGGAATCGAGACCGAAGACCTCCAGAAACCGGGTGGTGGTGTGATACAGCAGGGGTTTGCCGTGCTTGATGTCGATGAGCCGGTGCTTCAGGAGGCTCTTCAGAGAAGAGGTGGAGTCCACCCCGCGGATGGAATCGATTGCCTGCTTGGAGCACGGACCCTTGTAGGCGATCACGGCGAGAACCTCAAGCGAGGGCATGGACAGCCTGACCGGCGTGTGCAGCAGCTTGAGATAGGGCGCACACACCTCCCTGGTCACAAACTGATATCCGTTCGAGACCCGCTCGATGTAAAAGCTCCTGCCGGTCTCTTCGTACATGCGGTTGAGCTCCGAGACATACGAGTCGAGGTCTTCTGCGCTCATACCGGGGACCGCCTTGAGGATGTCCCCTTTAGGAAGGGACCCGCTTGCGGAAAATATGAGCGCCTCGATGATCTCCCGGACGTGCATCCGCCTCACCTCCCCTGCCTGCTGAGTATGCCCCGGCACCGGTCCACCATTGGTCATCTCCGTACGAGATAGATAGTCGCAAAGAGCCCGCGCTGGACCAGCCGCACGATGCTGCGCTTGGACAGCTCCAGGGACGCGGCAAAGGCTCCGATGAGCTCCATCCGCTCCTGCGACTCCACGATGTCTTTCAGGGCCACTCTGGGCCTGCCTTTCAGAATGCCCTCGATCCTTGCGATCATGGCCTGAATGTCGAACCGGTTGGCCACGATCTCCATGACATATTTCCTGGTCCGCGCCCTGATGGCATTGACCGCCTCCAGCAGGGCCCCGATGCTCAAAGGCGAGACCCCGCGCTCTTCCAGAGAAAGGCCCCTGGGAAACTTGTCGCGCAGGAGCAGAGGCCTGCCGGAGAGTTCCAGAGAGGCCTGCCGGATTGCGCGGTAGGCGATGAGCATCTCCTTGAGTTCGCGGGCGGGGTTGAAGTCTTCGTCCCGCCCGTCTTCGACACTCACCGGCAGCAGCAGGCATGACTTGAGCCAGACCAGGTACGAGGCCATTTCCAGGAACTCGCCTGCCAGGCTCACGTCCAGTGACCTTGCCTGCTCCACATATTGCAAATACTGGTCCACGACCGGGCAGACCTCAAGATTTTCCAGGGTGAAGCGATTCTTCTCGATCAGATAGAGCAGCAGGTCCAGCGGCCCCTCGAACTCGGGCAGCCTCAGGATGAATTCCTGGGTAGGATACTCCGCTGCTGCGGAAAGCACCGCCGCTGCCTTTCCTTACCCGGACATCCGCATGGCGGCGCGGACTTTTTCCATGGTCGCCTCCGACTCTTCACCGGCCTTCGCGGCTCCCTGGCGGATGATGTCGTCGATCAGGGAGGCGTGATTCCGGTAGTAGTCGATCTTCTCCCAGATGGGCTGGAACTCGCTGATGAGGTTATTGATGAGGATCTTCTTGCACTCCACACAGCCCAGGCTCGCGCTCCGGCAGCCGGCCTGGATTTCCCGCCTCGTTTCCTCATCCGTGAAGTACTCGTGCAGGGGGTAGAGGTTGCAGTCTTCCGGTTCGCCCGGATCTTTCTTTCTCAGCCGCTTCACGTCGGTGAACATCTGCATGACCTTCTGCCTGAGGCTCTCTTCTGTCTCGTAGATGAAGATGGCATTGCCGTACGACTTGGACATCTTTCTGCCGTCGATCCCCAGCACCCGGGCCGCCTCGGTGAGGATCTCCTTGGGCTCCTTGAGGATCCCCTCGCCATAGATGAAGTTGAACCTCCTGACGATCTCGCGGGTCAGCTCCAGGTGAGGAAGCTGGTCCTCGCCGATGGGCACCTTGTCCGCGTGATACATGACGATGTCCGCCGCCTGGAGCACCGGGTATCCGAGGAAGCCCAAGTTGCCCAGGTCCTTCTCCTTGAGCTCCTCCCTGAGCTCCTTGTAGGCGGGGTTCCTTTCCAGCCAGGGTACCGGAGTGATCATGGACAGGAGCAGGAAGAGCTCTGCATGGTTCTTGATGTCCGATTGCCGGAAGATCACCGAGGCCTGCGGGTCGATACCCACGCTCAGCCATATCATAACCATATCCCGCGAGCTCTTCCGGATGATGGAGGGGTCGCGGAACTCACTGGTGAGCGCGTGCCAGTCGGCCGTGAAATAGAAGCACTGGTAGTCCTTCTGGAGCTCCACCCAGTTCTTCAAGACGCCCAGATAGTGCCCGATGTGAAGATCGCCGGTGGGTCTGATGCCGGATACAATGCGTTTCCTGTCCATATGGCTCCTTTTATATTATATGCTCAGCAGGATCTGTACGACTGTCCTGATGATGGGGAAGATCACGAAATCCACCACCCGGGTGAAGATCAGCAGCAGCAGTATCATGAACCCGTAGGGGGCGATGGCCGAATATGCCCTGGCCATGTCCGGGGGGAGAAGGCCCTCCAGGATGTGGCTTCCGTCCAGGGGCGGTATGGGGATGAGGTTGAACACGGCAAGGCCCACGTTGATCATGATCATGATCTCGATCATAAAGCTCAGCGGAAACAGGTACGATGCCGCGAGCATGCCGCCAAAGGCCTTGTAGACAACCGCAAAGATCACGGCGAGCCCGATGTTGGAGGCAGGCCCTGCCAGCGATACCCACATCATGTCTTTGCGCGGGTTCCGGAAATACCTCGGATCAACCGGCACGGGCTTGGCCCAGCCGATCATCCGGGTGATGAGCAGGACCAGCAATCCCACGATATCGATGTGCTTGATCGGATTGAGCGTGAGCCTTCCGGCGTTCATGGCGGTGGGGTCACCGAGCCGGTACGCCGCATATCCGTGGCATACCTCATGGACCGTGATGGAAAAGAGCACGGGCACGATGAGGAGAATGATCTGTTGTATCATGCTGTTCATGGTGAGGCTTATACCGTATGGACAAGCCGGTGTCAAAAAGTTACGGCGCGATTCCCGCATGATCCAGAAGCCGGATGATTCATCCTTGACTATGGCTGCACCATGGGATAGAAGAATATCCGCTCTTTTACATGGGGTGGCCGGTTTTTATCACCGTGCCTGAGATCATACCCGTTGAACCTGATCTGGGTAATACCAGCGAAGGGAGAACACTGACACCGTACGTGATTGTTCCTGTACCGGCCAAGAAGCCGCCTCCTTTTGCTGGAGGCGGCTTTTTTCGTCGATCCATCAAACACCGTACAGGCCGGTGGTCGCCACCCCGGGCAATGACACATGAAAAAGGGGAGAACAGACATGCTCAATGAAGTAACCATCAGCAAGGCGATCATCAGCACCTATATGGAAAAGCTCCTGTGGGCCCTGGAGCTGGATGCGGCCATCGTGGGCGCAGGGCCGTCGGGCCTGGTCGCAGGATACTATCTGGCCGGGGCCGGAGTAAAGACGGCCGTGTTCGAGAAGAAGCTCTCCATCGGGGGCGGCATGTGGGGCGGCGGCATGATGTTCAACGAGATCGTCATCCAGGAGGAGGCCCGGGAGATCCTGGACGAGTTCGGCATCCCGGTAAAGACATTCGAGCCGGGCTATTACACGGCGGACTCGGTCCACACGGTGTCCACCCTGATCCACCGGGCCATGGACCGGGGGCTGAAGATCTTCAACTGCATCAGCATCGAAGATGTGGTGTTCAAGAACAACCGGGTCTCGGGCCTGGTCATCAATTACTCGCCCGTGGAGATAGCCGGTCTCCACGTTGATCCGCTCACCCTCCATTCCTCGTATGTCCTGGACGCCACGGGCCATCCGGCCAATGTCGTGACCGCCCTGGTGAGGAAGATGGGCGTCAGGCTCGATACTCCCACCGGAGGCATTATGGGAGAGCGCTCCATGGATGCCGGCCTCGGTGAACAGCACACGGTGGAGAACACCCGCGAGATCTTTCCCGGACTCTTTGTCTCCGGCATGGCGGCCAACGCATCCTATGGCGGCTACCGGATGGGGCCCATATTCGGCGGCATGCTTCTCTCCGGCAGAAAGGCCGCCCGCGAGATCATACAAAGGCTTTAAATCATGAACCGGGAAGTGCTGCGATTGATCGATGCCAATCTCAACCGGGTCACCGAGGGCCTCAGGGTGGTGGAGGATGTGTTCCGCTATGTCCGGAACGACGCCCCCATGCAGCAGAGGCTGAAAAGAATGAGACACCGGATCAGCGCACAGGCCGACCCCGCCCCTCTCGTCTCTTCCCGGGACGCAGCCGGCGATGTGGGCTTTGCCGCAAAGGGCTCTCTGGAAAACAGGAGGTCCTCGATCAGGGATGTTATCAGATCGAATATGAAGCGCGCCCAGGAGGGATTGAGGGTTCTTGAAGAACTGATGAAGATCGACTCTCCCGACAGGGCTGCTCTCATGAAAGAGCTCCGCTACGAGTGCTACCAGCTCGAGCGGGATATGGAGCGGGCATACCGCCCCGTGCTCGGTCCTGGGCTCTACCTCATCCTGACGCAGCCCCGGGCAGGGTACGAGGCCCTTGCAAGGATGGCCGTGGCCGAGAAAATCCCGGCAATCCAGCTCCGTTGCAAGAACGAGAGCTCGGAGGCCTTCCTTATGACCGCCCGCGCTCTGAGAGACATCACCGCCGGAACCGATACCCTCCTCATCATAAACGACCGCGTCGATATTGCGATGATTTCAGGGGCTGACGGCATCCACCTGGGGCAGGACGACATCCCTCCCCGAGAGGCCAGGGAGCTGGCAGGGGAGAAAATGCTCATCGGTCTGTCCACCCATAACCTGGAGCAGGTGGAACGGGCCCAGGACGAACCTGTGGACTATATCGGGTTCGGCCCGGTTTTCCCGCCATTTTCCAAAACAGATCCCGACCCCGTCACCGGGGTGGAGGCCCTGGGCCGGGCGGTCGCCCTCTCCGGGCTGCCGGTGGCGGCCATCGGGGGAATCACGCGTGCGCGGCTCGAAGACCTGGCAGGCATCCCCTGCCACAACGTAGCGTGCATCCACGCCGTTGCGAATGCACCGGACCCGGCACAGGAGATGCGGGCCATCCACGCACGGACAGGAGTACGATCATGACACAGAAACGTATGGCTCAGAAAGGAATCATAACCCCGGAGATGCGCGCAGTCGCCGAGTATGAGGGGGTAGATCCCGAGTATGTCCGCGACTGCGTGAACGCGGGCACTATCGTCATACCCAAAAACAAGGGGAAATCCCTGCCCCGGGTGAGGGGCATCGGTAAGGGTTTGAGAACCAAGGTCAATGCGAACATCGGCTCGTCTCCCTACCATATGGATATCCAAAATGAGATCGAAAAGCTCCGCGCGGCGGTCGCCCACGGGGCGGATGCGGTCATGGATCTCTCTTTAGGCTCCCGGCTCATCGACATCCGCAGGGAGGTCGTCAGGGAGTCGCCGGTTATGGTGGGGACGGTCCCCATCTACCAGACCGCGTTCGAGCTCTCCTCATCCCGCAGAGACATCACGGACATGACCATCCACGACTTTCTCGAAACACTCCGGAGACAGGCCGAAGAGGGTGTGGACTTCATGACCATCCATTCCGGGGTGACACTGCAGGCGTTGAAGTCTCTAAGATCGCAGAGGAGGATCCTGGATGTGGTGAGCCGGGGCGGGTCGTTCCTGGCAGCGTGGATGAGGAAAAACAACCGGGAATCGCCGCTGTACGAGCACTATGACGAGATCCTGGACATTCTGGCTGACTATGACGTCACCCTGTCTCTGGGCGACGGCATGCGCCCGGGTGCGGTATCCGATGCCACCGACTGTGCGCAGATCTCCGAGCTCGTCACACTGGCGGAGCTGGCCCAGCGTGCCTGGGACAAGGGAGTGCAGGTCATTATCGAGGGTCCGGGCCATGTGCCCATGAACATGATACCGGAGAATATCCGCCTGCAGAAGTCCCTGTGCAAAGGGGCGCCCTTCTATGTTCTGGGCCCCCTGGTCACCGACTGTGCGGCTGGATACGATCATATCGCAGGGGCCATCGGCGGTGCGATTGCCGCATACTTCGGGGCGGACTTTCTCTGCTATGTCACCCCTGCCGAGCACCTGCGGCTTCCCACGGTGGAGCACGTGATCGAAGGCGTGGTGGCGTCCCGGATCGCGGCCCATGCAGCAGATCTGGCCAAAGGCATGGGGTATGCGAGGGATCAGGACGACGCCATGGCCCGCGCCCGGAAGAACCTCGACTGGGACCGCCAGACCGCGCTCAGCCTCGATCCTCTCAAGGCAAAATCCTTGCGCGAGTCGAGCGGGATCGGCATGGACGATGTGTGCACCATGTGCGGGAAGTTCTGCGCCATCAAGCGCATGCGCGACGTGCTCTGATCCCCCTTAAGTGATTCGAACTCATACACCCGTTAGACGGGCATCGTATTTTGAGGTATAGAGCATGCCCATGGGAAAAGTTCGCATCAACCGATACATCGCCTCGACCGGCTCCATTTCCCGGAGAAAGGCCGACGAGCTCATTCTGGCCGGTAGTGTGGCCATCAACGGGAAAAGGGCGTTCCTCGGAGAGACCGTGGATCCTGCCCGGGACAGGGTGACCATAGACGGAAAACCGGTCGCGCCCCAGCAGAACCATTATCTCGCCCTGTACAAGCCCAAGAATGTGGTTACGACCCTGCACGACCCTCAGGGCAGGCCCACGGTCAAGGACCTCATCCCCAGGAAGTATGCAGGGGTGTTTCCAGTAGGGAGACTTGATTTTGACGCCGAAGGCCTGCTCCTTCTGACCAATGACGGAAAATTGGCGCACATGCTCCACCATCCCTCCTTCAACATTCCCAAGACCTATATCGTGAAGGTAATCCCGAGCGTCAGCGCGGATCAGATTGAGAAAATGAGGCACGGGGTGGAGCTCGACGGCGTTCCCACGCGGCCTGCCGATGTGGGGGAGGTCCGCCGCCACAGCCGGGGGGCCACACTCAGGATCGTGCTTCGGCAGGGGCTGAAAAATCAGATCAAGAGAATGGCCGAGGCACTCGGCCTCAAGGTGACCTCCATCAAACGGGTCTCGGTGGGCCCTGTCAGCCTGAAGGGGATCACCCCCGGACAGATCAGGGAACTGACCCCTTTCGAGGTCAAACAGATCCGTAAGCTATTAAAATAGCATAAAAAACCTTGACACAAATTCACAACGCCTTATAATTGATTACATATACATGAGTTAGGAGGAAACAGATGAACAAGTCAGAACTGATAGAAGAACTGTCCATGCGCATGGCGCTCCATCCGAAAAAGGCAGAGTCCATGGTGAACACGATCCTGAATTCAATGGTCAAGGCCATGAAGGATAACAGGCGCGTAGAGATCCGGGGATTCGGCAGCTTTGTCATGAGGGACTACAAGCCCTATATCGGCAGGAATCCGAAGAGCGGAGAAAAGATCCAGGTCAAGGAGAAAACCCTCCCCTTCTTCAAGTCCGGAAAGGATATGCGTGATCGCGTAAACGTGGGGGGATAACAAGACCCTATTTTCACTCTTTCTTTTCCAGAGATAAAAGCGTCTGGATATTGACGCACTGGAAGAAATGTAGTAAAGTATTTTTTTAAGGGTCCGTATGGGAATGTATTCTATACT
>MPOS01000004.1 GCA_001896555.1 Candidatus Phosphitivorax anaerolimi | reverse complement strand
TATATACCACAAATGCGAGTCCCCTTCACCATCTTCTTTGCCATTCTTATTGACTTTTTACCCCCAAAACCCCCCAATAGGGGTGCGAAACTTGAGTTTTTATCTCTCCCCAGAATCCCGCCGCATATGCACGCTCCTCGGTATTGAAAAATATGGCTTCCCTGACGGGTTTCTCACGACGAGCTCATTTAAAGACAAGGTGGTTTCGTACTTCCGTTACAAGCCCGTTCCAGAAATCGCTATTGGCATGTACATCTTCGCCCTTTCAGGGTTTGTCTATTTCTTCACGATTATTGGCTTCATCAAGCTGGCACAGCAGAGAGAATGGTTTATTATTGCCCTTTTCCTTCTGACAATGCTCTACTTCACCTTCCTCCCCGGTCCCCTCGGTGAAGGCAGACAGCGGGTCCCCATCGTTCCAGTCTATACGGCGATAGCCTCCTACGGTCTGTTGAAGGCCTTCGGGGATCGTGGAATCAGATTCGCTTTGAACCCATCAGCTCGACAAACATCTGCCGGGCGGCCATAACCGGTTTCTCCGCCTCCATAATCCTTCCCATGAGCCAACTCCCCACGATGACGCCGTCTGCAAAGGTGAGCATGTCTTTCACCTGATCGGCATTGGATACCCCAAACCCCGCGCATACAGGCAAATCCGTGAAAGATTTTATATCCGAAACCTGCCGGCGGATCTCGGCGGGGAGGCTCGAACGTGCGCCGGTCACCCCCTTGACCGTAACCGCATACACGAAGCCGCTGCACTGCGATACGACCTCTTTCTGCCTTTCCAGAGGGGTAGTCGGAGCCACGAGCCTGATGAGGTCGAGGCCTGAATCCCTGCACATTGTGAAAAGCTCATACCCATCCAGCGGCATGTCCGGGAGGATGAGGCCCTGGACGCCCTTCTCCCTGAGTATGCTAAAGGTTTCTTTGATGCCTCTCCTCATGATAGGATTGATATAGGACATGATGATCAAAGGCGCCCGTACCGATCCGCTCCACTTCTCCAGTCTCGATAACAACCGGTCCAGAGAGAACCCCGCCTGCAGAGCAGCATAGGAGGCCTTTTGGAGCACGGGTCCATCCGCCATGGGGTCGGAGAAGGGAATCCCGATCTCGATGGCTGCGGCACCGGCCTCGTCAAGCACCTTCAGGATTTCACCGGTGGTGTCCAGGTCCGGAAGCCCTGCGGTCACATAGGGGATAACCGCCTTCTCTTTCGTAAGAATCGCCTCGGTAATCATATGCCCTCCTTGAGCACGGTGTGGAGGTCCTTGTCGCCCCTGCCGGAGAGGTTCACAACCACGGCGGCACCTGCGTGGCCTTTCGCATACTGATCCAGGTAACCGATGGCATGGGCGCTCTCAAGGGCGGGCGCGATCCCTTCCAGACGGTTCAGGAGCCTGAATGCCTCAAGTGCCTGCCGGTCATCCACCAGCTCGTACCGGGCCCTGCGGGTCGCCGAGAGAAAGCTGTGCTCCGGCCCCACACCGGGATAATCGAGCCCGGCTGCAATCGAATGGGTGTCCAGCACCTGGCCGTCACGGTCCTGCAGCAGGTAGGAGCGCGCCCCGTGCAGGACTCCCGGAGAACCGAAGTGGATGCTGGCACTGTGACGGCCGTTCGCATCGCCATAGGCCTCTACCCCGATGAGCTCCACCGGATCGTTGATAAATCCGGAGAATATCCCGATGGCGTTGCTTCCTCCTCCTACACAGGCGATCACGGCACGGGGAAGCGAGCCTGTCTTTTCCAGGATCTGCATCCTGGCCTCTTCGCCGATGATGCGCTGAAACTCTCTCACCAGGGTCGGGTAGGGATGGGGCCCGACAGCCGAGCCGAGAAGGTAGTAGGTGGTGTCCACGTTGGTAACCCAGTCGCGGATGGCCTCGCTGGTAGCATCCTTCAGGGTCGCACTCCCTGAAGACACCGGAACCACCTCTGCCCCCAGGAGCCGCATACGCTCGACATTCATGTGCTGCCGTTCGATGTCCCGGGTGCCCATGTACACGGCGCAGGGCAGCCCGAACAACGCGCAGGCGGTTGCGGTGGCGACCCCGTGCTGGCCCGCCCCGGTTTCGGCGATGATCCTCTGCTTTCCCATCCGCCGTGCCAGGAGGATCTGACCGATGGCGTTGTTGATCTTGTGGGAACCGGTGTGGTTCAGGTCTTCCCGCTTGAGCCAGACCTCGATGCCAAGATGTGCAGAGAGCCTGCGTGCATGGGTCAGGGGACTGGGCCTGCCCACATAGTCCCTCAAACAGCTGTTGAACTCGTCCCGGAACTCCCGGTCGTTCCACGCGGCTGAAAACTCGTCTTCAAGCTCCTGCAAGGCAGGGAACAGCGTCTCCGGCACGTATTGTCCGCCGAACTCTCCGAAATAGACTTTCATTTTTTCGCCTCCTGTTTCGCCTCTTGAATGAATTTCCTGATCTTCTCCCTGTCCTTGATTCCGGGTGCCGTTTCCACCCCGGAGCTCACGTCCACCCCGAAGGGCCCTGCCTGAGCGATCGCCTGTCCGACGTTTTCCGGGGTGAGCCCTCCGGCGAGGATAAAGGGGATGCCGAGGCGTCTCCATTCACCGGCTCTGCCGGTGCCCATGCTCGGATCCAGGAGAATGCGGCAGGGAAAATCCTTAAGCATCAGGGCCGGTTCTAAGCCCGGTTCCATCCCCTTCAATGCTGCTATGATCCTGAAATCATCGAGCAGCATACGGTGCGCCGGCATGAGCGGTGCGTGGATCTGAACCGTATCGAGCCCGAGGCGCTTCGAAATCTCTGCGATGTATCCTGGATCTTCGCCCGTGAACACCCCGACCTTCTCCACGCCCTGGATATTGTGTATCCAAGAGCCCACTAGATCCAGGTCCGCCCTTCTCCTGCTCCGGGTGAGCACGAAGCCTAGAGCGTCCGCGCCGTACCTGCATGCAGCCTGGGCGTCTTCATACCGAGTGATGCCGCAGATTTTCACCCACATCGAAATATCTCCCTGCGGGTCTGCTCGCTGACCACGGCCCGGCCGATGAGCGCCGCGTCATAGCCCAGCCGCCCGAGCTCCTCGATCCTCTTTGCCGACGAAATCCCGCTCTCGGCCACCTTGATTGCACCAGGAGGCAGAAGGCTCGCCATCTCCTCGTGACGCTTAGGCTCTACCTTGAGCGTCGTGAGGTTGCGCGCGTTCACCCCGATGATGCCTGCCCCGGCATCGAGGGCCTTGTCCAACCCTTCCCGGCCGTGCACCTCAACCAGGCAGTCCAACCCCAGAGACCTGCCGAAGGAGAAGAGCCGGGCGAGCTCTTCTGCCGAGAGCATCTCGGTGATGAGCAGAACAGCGTCTGCGCCCAAGGAACGGGCCTGGCACAGCTGGCGCTCGTCAACGATGAAGTCCTTCATGAGCAAAGGAAGCCTTGAGCTCTTCCTGATCTCGACGAGGTGATCCATACTCCCGGCAAAGAACATGGGCTCGGTGAGGCAGGATATGGCCGAGGCGCCCAGGGCCTCGTAGTCGGCGGCGAGCTCGGAAGGGCTCTTGCGTATCCCGAGATGCCCGTCAACCGGCGTCGCGTACTTCACCTCGGCGATTATTGCCATGCCGGTGAGTGCATCCCTGAACGATCGGATTGGCGGCAGAGAAGAGAATCCGGAATCCCCTATCGAAAGCCCGGCGACCCTCTGATGGGCCAGATGTCTCATGTGACGAAGAAAGTCCATTATGCCCTGGCCCGTTTCAGCGCCTCGCGCGCGCCGCCTTCAGCGATCACCTGTGCCGCCTTCTCCACACCGTCCCGGATGCCCATACTGCCATCGAGGGCCATGAACGCAGCCCCTGCATTGAGCAGGATCCCGTCCAGGCAGGGGCCTTTGAGCTTTCCCTCGAATACGGCCTGAATCTTCCGGGCCGATTCCTCCGGGTTCGATACACGAAGCCCCTCCAGGCCTCGTCGCTGGATCCCGGCATCCTCGGGCCTGATCTCACCCTTCTCTATTCTGCCGTCGATGAGCCGGGCATATCGGGTCACCCCGGATACGGACACCTCGTCGAGACCGGAGTTGACCACCATGGCGCCCTTGGACCCCAGGATTCTCAAAACCTCGATCATGGGATCGATGAGGTCCTTGTGGTAGACTCCAATGACCTGGTACGCGGCATTCGCCGGGTTGGTCAGCGGGCCCAGGATATTGAAGATCGTCTTCATGCCGAGCTGCTTTCTGGCAGGCATGGCGTGCTTCATGCTCGGGTGATACCGGGGCGCGAACATGAAGGCAAAGCCCCCGTCCCTGCTGAGTGAATCCGCCGCCTGTCCGGGTTCCAGGTCGATGGGGACCCCGAGCGCCTCCAGACAGTCCGCACTGCCCGACGACGAGCTCACCGATCGGTTGCCGTGCTTGGCCACCCTGACTCCGGCACCGGCAAGGACAAAGGCGACGGCTGTAGAGATATTGAACGTGGACGCCCCATCCCCGCCCGTGCCGCAGGTGTCCATGACATCGAAATCCACGGGAACCCTCAATGCCTTGCTCCGCATGATCCGCGCAGCGGACGCGATCTCGGAGGGCCTCTCGCCCTTGGCCCTTAAGGCGACCAGAAACGCCCCGATCTGGATATCATTGGCCTGCCCGGACATGATGGCGTCAAAAGCCGTTTCCATCTCCTGATCGCTCAAGTCCTGCCCTGCAATGAGCTTTTCGATGAACTCCTTCATACGACCTCCTTTGTCTGCGCTATGAAATTACCCATGAGCCGGTGCCCATGCTCGGTGGCGATGGATTCCGGATGAAACTGGACACCGAAGACCGGATAATGCTTAAGCCTCATGCCCATTACCTCGTTGTCCTCGGACCTGGCGCACACGAGGAACGCCCCGGGCAGGGTCTTCTCGTCCACGACAAGGGAATGGTACCTCACTGCATCGAACCCCTGTGGAATATCTGTGAAAAGGTCGCAGCCGTCGTGGGTGATCCGCGAGGATTTCCCATGCATGACTCTGCCCGCATGGATGATATTTGCACCGAATGCCTCCCCGATGCACTGGTGCCCGAGGCATACACCCAGGATGGGGATGCTTGTATGGAATTTCCTGACCACCTCCACGGAAATGCCTGCGGAACCAGGTGTGCCCGGGCCGGGTGAGATGATGATGCCCGATGGGGCCATTTCCTGTATTTCATCGAGGCTGACTGCATCGTTCCGGTACACTGCGACCTCCTGCCCCAGGATCTCGAAGCCTTGGACTAGGTTGTAGGTGAACGAGTCGAAGTTATCGATCATGAGGATCATGCCATACCTCCCAGGGCCGCGCTCAGGGCCTTGAGCTTGGTATCGATCTCCCTGAGCTCGTTTTCCGGCACCGAGTCCCACACGATCCCGGCCCCTGCCTGAATGTAGTATTCCCTGCCCCGGATGAAGATGGTCCGGATGGCGATGCCGGTGTCGATGTCTCCGTTGAACGACAGATACCCCACTGCGCCTGCATACGGGCCCCGGCACATCCCTTCCAGCTCGTCGATGATCTCCATGGCCCTGACCTTGGGTGCTCCTGATACCGTCCCCGCAGGGAAGCAGGATTTCAGTACGTCCAGGTTCGTGAGCCCGGGTCTGATCCTGCCCTCCACGCATGATACGATGTGCATGACGTGCGAGTACCTCTTCACCTCCTCGCGGGATGTCACCCTGACCGTACCCGGCCGGGAAACCCTGCCCACGTCGTTGCGGGCGAGGTCCAGGAGCATGAGGTGCTCGGCGCGCTCCTTTGCGTCACTCATCAGGTCTTGGGCGAGTATCCGGTCTTCCTGCTCGTTCTTGCCCCGGGGCCTCGTGCCCGCGATGGGAAGCGAGGTGATCGTGTCTCCCCGGAGCCTGACCATGACCTCGGGAGACGATCCTACGAGGGTCGTATCGCCCAGGTTGATATGGAACAGGTAGGGCGACGGATTGATGCGCCTGAGGCGCCGGTAGGTGTCGAAGGGACTGCACGCGGCATCGAGCCTGAGCCTCCGGGAGAGAACAGTCTGAATGATCTCGCCATCCCTGATATAGCCCCTGGCGGCTTTGACCGCATCCAAAAATTCATCCTCGCTCAGCGATGCGCCCTCGATGCGGCAGGGGGGAGGATTCTGAGGGTCTTTGATGGGAGGGCCGGAAAAGAGCAGGCCCTCAATTGCCTCAAAGGCCCTGCCCGCCCTCATCACAGCATCGCCCTCGCCGGTTCCGGGCTCAGGGATCGTGTGGATCAGTGAGATCTCCTGTTTGGGGTGATCGAAGACCACCAGGGAATCCACCCGCCCCAGCAAGGCATCCGGAAACCCTGAGGGCACTCCCGGCCGGGGGAGCCTTTCGATCCCTCTCACCAGGTCGTACCCCAAGTATCCTACATACCCGCCGATAAAGGGGGGCAGGCCGTCCTGTTCGAACATGAGCGAGCAGCCGTTCAAGGGGATGCGGTCCCAGGGGTTGTCATGATCGCATACGGCAATCATCTGATCATCCGAAAATCTTCCGATAAAGCTGTACGAGCCCGGGATGGACTCGAGCAGAAAGCCCTTTCCCTCGCCCACAAGGGAAAAATACGTCTGGACCGGGGTGAGTGTGTCGCACGCCAGGCGCTTCCTGACCACCACCCCCCGATCTTCCCTGTCCCTGAACACCCTGAATGTCTCCATCTTCACTTCCCTTTCACGAAAAAAGGCGGCAGGCTCGTTGGGAGCCTGCCGCCTTTTTTCGCCTGCACTCTTTTAAAAAGTCGCTCTAGGGCAAACCTCCCGTCACCTCATTCTCCAAGACACGCCACCACCACGACATGGTCGCAGTAGCTTTTCCAAAGGATTCGATTCTCTGGCCCTTGAGCACTTGCATCATCATAGTGTTTCTATACACAGAAACATATCGCCCTGTCAATGGTATTTTTTCAGCCGCCACCCTCCTGGCCATCGGTCCCAAAAAAATCCGGAAGAGTCGACATGACCTTGATTTTTCTTCCGGCAAGGTGCTAGTATTCCTTGAGAACACAAGAATCTCCGGATATTACTACCTGTATACAAAGGGGAGGCACTATGAACGACAAGGTCATCTCTCTCGACAGGCACATCATCGATGAACAGCGGAGGTACGGCGGCAAGGGTGATTTCAGCGCGATCCTGAGCCAGATCATCTTCGCAGCCAAGATCGTTGCGGCCCAGGTCGCCCATGCCGGGCTCGTGGAAGACATTCTCGGCCGCACCGGCAACACGAACGTCCAGGGAGAGGAAGTCCAGAAGCTCGATGTCTATGCCAACAACATGTTCATTAGCGCGCTGAACTATATCGGCAAGGTCTGTGTCATGGCCTCCGAGGAGGATCCGGATCTGATCCTGCTGCCCAAGGAGCACCCAAAAGGCGAGTACGTGGTCATGTTCGACCCGCTTGACGGCTCTTCCAATGTCGACGTGAACGTCTCCATCGGGACCATCTTCGGCATCTACAAGCGCATTTCCGACGGCGAAGACGGCGTTCTGGAAGATTGCCTCCAACCGGGCAACCAGCTCTTCGGCGCCGGCTACATCATCTACAGCTCGAGCGTCAACCTCGTATATTCCACCGGAAACGGCGTGAACGTCTTCAGCCTCGACCCGAGCGTAGGCGAGTTCGTGCTCTCCCACCCCGACATCAAGATACCTCCCCGGGGCAAGATATACAGCGCGAACGAGGGGAATTACCTCTACTGGAAGAAGGGCACCCGGGAGTACATCGACTACCTCAAGTCAGAGAACAACAAGCTCGGCAAACCCTATTCCTCGCGCTACATCGGCTCGCTCGTGGCCGACTTTCACCGCAACCTGCTCAAGGGAGGCATCTTCCTGTACCCGGAAGACACCAAAGACCCGAAGAAACCTACCGGCAAGCTGAGGCTCCTCTACGAGGCCAACCCCCTGGCGTACATCGCCGAGCAGGCTGGCGGCTATGCCTCCACCGGCTATGAGCGGATCCTCGACATCAAGCCCGAGAAGCTTCACCAGCGGGTGCCGCTCATCATCGGATCGAAAGAGGACGTGCTCGAGTACGAGGAGTTTGCGAAGAAAAACAATCTCTGATAACGAAACAGATCCGAACCAGACAGTTTTTCGTAGCACAGACGAAGGAGGTCATATATGGGATTTTCCGCAGATTTTGACAAGGCGCTCCAGATCGGCAGGCCGCCGAACATCCAGAGGCTGTTCCCCAACTCCCGGGCCCTGATCGTCAGCGGCAAGGTGATCGACCGGGCCATGCTGAAAAAGGGCCGCGCCATGACCATGGCTGCGAACGGCCGGAACTCCGTGGTGATCCGGGCCGCACTCAAGGCCGCCCAGAGGGCCAACGCCGCCATCATCATAGAGATCGCCAAGTCCGAGAGCGGCTACTGCCTGGTGAACATGTGGAACCTCGCCCAGTACGTAGACACCTTCTGCAACGAGCTGGGCATCACAATTCCGGTGGCGGTCCACGCCGATCATTTCGGCCTGAAGAAGCCTCTTGAGGTGGATGCGGCCAAGGTCGACATCCCCTCGATGTTCGATTTCGGCATCACCTCGGTGGCCGTCGACGCATCCCATATGAGCGAGGAGCAGAACCTGCTTGCCAACATCGCGCTGAACCCCTTCATCCCGCCCTGGGCCGGATACGAGACCGAGGTGGGCGAGATCAGGGGCAAGGAGGGCCTGTCCACCCCGGCTGAGGCGCTCTTTCTCATCCAGGGACTCAATGCCCACGGGATATTCCCCGACTGGATCGCACTGAACAACGGCACCTCCCACGGCATCGAAGAGAGCAGCGCCGGCATCCAGGTGGAACTCACCCGGGAGATCCACGAGGCGCTGGCACCATACAAGGTCTCCGGGGCACAGCACGGCACGTCCGGCAATAGTGTCGAGCGTCTCAAGAGGATCGCCACCGAGACCCGGACCACCAAGGCCAACGTGGCAACCGCCCTGCAGATGATTTCCTGGGGCGTGAAGGTGAATGAATACGGCAACGCGTTCCTGGACGAGTCCGGCAATTTCATCAAGATCCCCGATCAGGGGGTGACCGACGAACTCTGGCAGGAGATGGTCTCCTATGCCCAGTCCAAGTCCTGGAAAAAGGGCGACTACAAGAAGCTCAATCTCCCCTTCGAGACCAAGCTGCTCTCCCAGCCGCGTGAGATTCGGGAGCGCATGGAAAAGGCGGTTGAGGATTTCGTCTACGATCTCCTGGTCAACTGCTTCAACGCCGCCGACACGGCGCCGCTCGCCATCGAAGAGATCCTCCGGGCAGGCTCATACGATGTGGGCGCCAAAGCAGAGCGCATCGAGGACCCGGCCGACTGGACACCGGGCAAGATCACCGAGCGGGCGAACAGGCTCCACCGGGAAGAGGAGCTTCCTGCAGGCGATTTCGAGGACTGATCTTCAATGAATCGCCCTTGACGATTACGGATTTCTGTGGCATGGGCATTGACGTTTCGGCACTTTAGCACTACAGTTATGGCGTTTGATCCCATGACTGATTACCAGTGTAGTATTAAGACCTGGAAAGGGACGCTATGGCACGAGTAACAATAGAAGATTGCCTTGAAAAGGTACACGATCGTTTTTCTCTCGCAATAGCTGCATCCAAGCGCACCAAGCAGCTCATGAAAGGCGCTGCTCCGCTTTCCAAACGCAAGGAGAACAGGCCTGTGGTGACTGCGCTGAGAGAGCTGGCAGAAGGTAAGATATCTCTGAACGAGAGGTCATGACCAAGCGGGATTACTACGAAATTCTCGGGGTTCCTCGATCGGCCTCTGCCGAGGAAATCAAAAAGGCATACCGGCAACTTGCTCTGAAGAACCACCCGGACAGAAATCCCGGAGACCGCGAGGCCGAAGCCCGTTTCAAGGAGGCCGCAGAGGCCTACGAGGTGCTGCGCGATGCAGAAAAGCGCCGCATGTACGATCAGTACGGCCACGAGGGTCTCCAGGGTACCGGGTTCCGCGGGTTCTCCAACTTCGACGACATCTTCAGCAGCTTTTCAGACATCTTCGGCGAGGTGTTCGGATTCTCTTCGGGCATGAGATCCCAGCGCAGGAGGCCGGCCCGGGGTGCAGACCTGAGGTATAACGCCTCTATCACCCTCGAAGAGGCATACCGGGGCACCGAGATCGAGCTCAAAGTCCCAAAGGTGGAGACCTGTGATCGCTGTCAGGGGACCGGGGCCGAGCCGGGAACGTCACCCGAGCCGTGCGGCATCTGCGGGGGCAGGGGCCAGGTCTACCGGACCCAGGGGTTCTTCACCATTTCCTCGACCTGCGCACACTGCCGGGGGACGGGCCAGGTCATTCCCAAGCCGTGCAAGGTCTGCAGGGGATCAGGCACCATAACCCGTGAAAAGAAACTCAAGGTAAAGATCCCTGCGGGCGTGGACACCGGGGCGACCATGCGCATCTCCGGAGAGGGTGAGGCCGGTGACCTGGGCGGGCCTCCCGGAGACCTCTACGTGTTCATCGAGGTCAAGCCGCACGAAACCTTTGTCAGGCAGGGCGACGACCTCTTCCTCGAAATCACGGTCCCGTTCGTTCAGGCGGCGCTCGGTGCTACCATAAAGATACCCACACTCGAAGGGCCTGAGGTTGACCTGGATCTCAAGCCGGGGACCCAGCCGGGCGACATCTACACCATCAGGGACAAGGGTATGAAGCGTCTGCGTGCAGGCGGCCACGGGTCGCTGAACGTGGGCGTCAAGGTGGAGATCCCCAGGAAGCTGAACAAGGAGCAGGAAGAGCTGCTCCGCCGTTTTGCGGAAATCTCTCAGGAAACGGTAAAGAAGCCCTCCCGCACCAAGAAGCTGTTCAATTTCTGAGGCGCTAAAAAATCCCGGAGCACTCCCTCTGACAAAGCGCTCATGCAATGGAGGGGTGAATGGGCAAACAGCCGGCGCCGGGCCGCCTCACCATAAGGCTCGCTTTGAAGCGGGCTTATGGAAAATGACCGGGCTTACTTGTCGCTGTCTTTGATGACCCGGGACGGATCGCTCCTTAAGTTTTCGATCCTTGACCTGAACTCTTCGGTGGGTTTGACACCGGCCTTCTGCAGCATATGCTCTGCGTGCAGCCCGATGTTCCTCGTGTCCTTATAGAAGCTGTCGGACTTTCTGGCCTGGGGATCATAGGAAGCAAGCCGGTCCGACTGGGACTGGTGGTAGTTGACCCGGGATATGATCCGCTTGAGGTCTTTCCCACCGCACCCCTGGCAGCAGAGATTTTCAGGGTCGCCGAACCCCTGCACGAAGAATCCGCTTACGCGGCCGCATGAGGCGCACTTGTATTCGTAGATGGGCATATGCTCCTCTTATCCTTCCCGGCA
Organism: Candidatus Phosphitivorax anaerolimi; assembly: GCA_001896555.1. Taxonomy (GTDB): domain Bacteria; phylum Desulfobacterota; class Desulfomonilia; order UBA1062; family UBA1062; genus Phosphitivorax; species Phosphitivorax anaerolimi. The sequence continues at coordinate 59,446 of MPOS01000004.1, read as the reverse complement.
GGGAAACGGCAGGGGCGAAAACCCTTGCAGAGCACTGCATCCCGGGTTCTCAGGCCCCTGGCAACACCGGAAAAGGCCTAGCTCTTGTCTCCCTTGACCTCTTCGAACTCGGCGTCCACGACGTCTTCGTCCGGCTTCTTCCCTCCGCCGGGGCCGCCCTGTGCACCGGCCTGAGAGTCGCCTGCACCGGCTCCGCCTGCAGCCGCGGAGTAGATCACCTCGGCGAGCTTGTGGGACGCGGACGTCAGGGCCTCGATCTTCCGGTTGATCAGATCGACATCGTCGCCCTTTATGGCATCCTTCAGGTCGGATAGGGCATTCTCGATGCTTGCCCGCGTCTGGGCGTCGACCTTGTCGCCGTGCTCCTTGAGGGTCTTCTCCGTGGTGTAGGCCAGGGAGTCGGCCCGGTTCTTTGCCTCGACCAGGGCCTGCCGCCGCTTGTCTTCTGATTCGTGCTCCTCGGCCTCGCGAATCATCCGGTTGATGTCTTCCTCGCTTAGGCCCGACGAGCTCGTGATCCGGATAGACTGTTCCTTGCCGGTGGCCTTGTCCTTGGCCGAGACGTGCAGAATTCCGTTCGCGTCGATGTCGAAGCTCACCTCGATCTGCGGAATCCCGCGGGGTGCAGGCGGTATCCCCACCAGGTCGAACTGGCCCAAGAGCTTGTTGTCGGCCGCCATGGGCCGCTCGCCCTGGAACACCCGGATGGTCACGGCGTTCTGGTTGTCTTCGGCGGTGGAGAACACCTGGGTCTTCTTGGTAGGGATGGTCGTGTTGCGCTCGATGATCTTCGTGAACACACCGCCCAAGGTCTCGATGCCAAGAGACAGCGGCGTCACGTCGAGGAGCAGCACGTCCTTGACCTCTCCGCCCAGCACGCCCCCCTGGATGGCCGCGCCGATTGCCACCACCTCGTCGGGGTTCACGCCCTTATGGGGCTCTTTCTGGAAGATTTCCTTAACCTTCTGCTGCACCCGGGGCATCCGGGTCTGTCCGCCTACGAGAATGACTTCGTCGATATCGGCCGCGGTCATGCCGGCATCGGATAATGCCTTTCTGCAGGGTCCTTCGACCCGTGAGATGATATCTTCCACCAGGGCTTCGAGCTTGGCCCTGGTCAATTTCATGTTCAGGTGCTTCGGCCCCGTCTGGTCGGCAGTGATAAAGGGCAGGTTGATCTCGGTCTCCATCATGGATGAGAGCTCCACCTTAGCCCGCTCGGCCGCCTCCTTGAGTCGCTGGAGCGCCATCCTGTCCTTGCTCAGATCCACGCCGGTCTCTTTTCTGAACTCAGTGACCAGGTAGTCGATGATCCGGTTGTCGATGTCCTCGCCGCCCAGGTGGGTGTCTCCGTTTGTGGACTTCACCTCGAAGACCCCGTCGCCGATCTCGAGAATGGAGATATCGAAGGTACCGCCTCCGAGGTCGAACACCGCAACCTTTTCCTCTTTCTTCTTGTCGAGACCATATGCCAGGGCCGCTGCGGTGGGCTCGTTGATGATGCGCTTCACCTCAAACCCGGCGATCTTGCCGGCATCCTTGGTGGCCTGCCGCTGGGAGTCGTTGAAATATGCGGGAACCGTGATCACGGCCTCATCGATCTTTTCCCCGAGATAGGCCTCGGCGTCCATCTTCAGCTTCTGGAGCACCATCGCCGAAATCTCGGGCGGGGCATATTTGCGGTCGTCAACGCTGATGGCGGTGTCGCCGTTGTCGGCCCTTGTGATCTTGAAGGGCATGACCTCGCGGTCCTTCTGAACTTCTTGATCCTCGTATTTTCTTCCAATGAGCCTTTTTATCGCAAAGAGTGTCTTTTCGGAATTTGTTATGGCCTGCCTTCTGGCGACCTGGCCCACCAGCCTTTCACCGCTGCTGGTAAAGGCTACAACAGAAGGAGTCGTGCGTGCTCCCTCGGCGTTCGGAATGACTTTCGGTTCCCCCCCTTCCATGATTGCCATACATGAAAAGGTGGTCCCCAGATCAATCCCCAATATCTTTCCCATCTGCTCTCCTCCTTGTGATTTTCTCCCGCCGTCAGCCTGAAACTGTCACTTTCGCTGGTCTCAGTACGCGGTCGTGGATCATGAAACCCTTTTCGATCTCGTCCACTACCATGCCTTTCTCCACGCCCTCTTTGGTCACCTGCATGAAGGCCTCATGGTAATTGGGGTCAAAAGGCACGTTCTGAGCTTGTATAGGTTCAACCTGGTATTTTTTCAAGGTTTCGAGGAAGAGTTTTTCCGTCATCCTTAAACCCTCGATAAACTGTTCGTCTTCCGGGCGGAGTTCTCTGGCCGTGGCTATGGATTTGTGAATTGCATCATAGACCAGGAGAAAATCCCTGAGCATCTTTTCCGTACCGAACTTGATGATCTCCTGCCGCTCCCGCGCAAGACGCTTGCGCATGTTGTCCATCTCGGCGTAGGCGCGCAGGCACCTGTCCTTGAACTCTTCCACCTGTGCTTTCAGCTCGGCAACCTCATCACCGGTTTTTCCTGCTTCCACTGTTTCTTCCGCTTCCTGGCGGTCTTCTTGAGAAGTCGTTTCCTGTTCTGTCGTCACCTCTTCGTGCTCCTGCGGTTCCTTCTTTTCATCAACCATCCTAGACGTCCTCCAGTAGATCGCTCAATATTTTGGCCATGTATCCAACAAGCGGTATCACGCGTGAATAGTCCATCCGCATCGGGCCGATCACCCCCAGTGAGCCCACGGGTACGTCCTTCCGGTAATACCTGCTGGCCACCAGGCTGAAGTCATCCATCCCGAAGCCCTCCATGTCTTCCCCCAGCAGAACCTTGACGCCGGAGTCCTTCAGGACGCTGTTCAGGATCCGCACGATCCTGCCCTTGTCCTCGAAGGCATTCACGATGTCCCTGAGCTTGTCGAGGTTTGCCAGCTCAGGACTATTGAACACGCTTTCCTTGCCCTGGATATAGATGTCGGGCGAGCCCTCGACATGGTCGATCGCAGTCATGCCTAGGCTGACCGCACGCCTGACCAGAGAATCGAACCGGGCCTTCTCGCTCGACATCTCCTGGACAAGCATATCCCTCATCTCCCGGATTGACAGGCCGGAGCACCATTCATTGAGATAGTTCGCATACTTGAACAGCAGCTCCTGATCGATGTCCTCGTCATGGACAATGTGGTTGAACACCATCCCGGCCCTGCTCACCAGGATGACCAGTATCCTGCTCTCGTCGAGCCTCACGAAATCGATGCGCTTGAAGTGGAAGGTATCCAGGCTGGGCAGGATGATGATCGAGACGTTGCGCGAGATGGAGGACAGAAGGGTGGATGCCTCTTTGACAGCCGCCCTGACATCGCCGGTCGTCCTGGACATGTGACGGGTTATCAGGGACTTCTCACCCCTGGGGAGGGTCTTCACCTCCATGATGTCGTTGAGGTAATAGCGGAACCCTTCAGGCGTCGGTATCCGCCCGGCGGAAATGTGCGGCTGGTACAGAAAGTCCATCTCCTCCAGGTCCGCCATGACGTTGCGGACCGTTGCCGGAGAAATGGTGCACATGTACTTCTTCGCAATTATCCTGGACCCCACGGGCTCGCCTGTGGACACATATTCCTGAATGATCGCACCTAATATGCTTTTGTCTCGTTCGCTCAATTGGTACGTCATGGCTTAGCACTCGCCTGCTTTAACTGCTAACAATACGTTTATAGAAGCTCTCCTGCTTGATGTCAATACGCAAACCTCTCATAATTCAGGGAAATACCAGATATAATACCTCAATTCCTCATGAATTTCACTGGACAAAGTGCAGGGATTTGTTATTAACAGGATGCATCCGGACACGGGAAGATAACCGGCGTGCCGAGACTGAATAAGTAAGGATACCCATGAAAGAACAGATAACCGCTCTCCTCAAGAATACACTGCATGAACTCATAGCGGAAGGCGCCATTCCGGAATACGACCTCGAGACGATCTCGGTGAGCGTCCCTGCCCGCAAGGAATTCGGTGATTTTTCCACGAATATCGCCATGGTCATGGCCTCACAGGCAAAAAAGAAACCGCGTGATATCGCACAGATCATCCAGGAAAGGATGGCCCGCCTGGCCGGCGTCTTCGACCGTGTCGATATCGCCGGACCGGGGTTCATCAACTTCACCATCAGCCCGCTTATGTGGGTGCGGGTTTTGAACACGATCCTCGAAGAAAAGGACCGCTTCGGTACGAGCACATTCGGCAGGGGCAAGAAGGTGCAGGTGGAGTTCGTGAGCGCCAACCCCACCGGGCCCCTGCACGTGGGCCACGGGAGGGGGGCCGCAGTGGGCGACACCCTGGCCCGGATCCTGAAGGCGGCCGGCTTCGAGGTGGAGTCAGAGTATTACATCAACGATGTGGGCAACCAGATGAATATCCTCGGCCTCTCGGTTCTGAGTAGATATCGGGAGATCTTCGGGAAGGATTCATCGTTTCCGGAAAACGGCTATCGGGGCGACTACATCAGGGACATCGCGCAGAGGCTCTCAGAAGACCGCGGCGACGAATTGCTCTCCCTGGAAGAGAGCGCTGCCGTGGCGGCCTGCAGAGAATTCGCATCGGATTTCATTCTGAAGGGGATCAAAGAAGACCTGGAGCTCTTCAATGTGCATTTCGACAACTGGTTCAGCGAGTCTACGCTGTATCGTGACCACAAGGTGGAACATACCCTCGAATTCCTGAAGGAGCGCGGCCTGAGCTACGAGGCCGAAGGCGCATTGTGGTTCAGGACCACCTGCTTCGGCGACGAAAAGGACCGGGTCTTGAGAAAGCAGGACGGGTCCCTGACCTATTTCGCCCCGGACATCGCCTACCACCAGGACAAGCTGGAACGGGGGTTCGAGCAGATCATCGATATCTGGGGGGCCGACCATCACGGCTATGTGCCGAGAATGAGGGCCGCCATCGAGGCCTTGGGTGCCGACCGGGACTGCTTCCATGCCCTGCTGATCCAGCTCGTTTCCCTGGTCCGTGAAGGGCAGCCGGTTTCCATGTCCACGAGGTCGGGTGAGTTCGTCACTCTGCGCGAGATCATCGATGAGGTGGGCAAGGATGTTTGCAGATATTTCTTCATGATGCGCAGGAGCGACGCCCAGCTCGTGTTCGATCTCGACCTCGCAAAGAAGAAGAGCGAAGAGAATCCGGTGTATTACATCCAGTACGCCCATGCCAGGATCTGCTCCATCCTGAAGAACGCTTCCGAACAGGGACTGTTTCCGGACCCCTCCCTGCTGGAGGAAGACGCACTCACCAAAGGCGACGATCTGGATCTCATCAAGATGATCGCAGGCTATCCGGACGTGGTCGTCTCAAGTGCGGCCGATCTCGAGCCCCATCGGATATCTTTTTATCTTCTGGAGCTTGCAACTGCGTTTCATAGGTTTTATAATAGAAATCGAGTCATATCAGATGACAGCCGTCTGACGGCGGCAAGGTTGATTTTGGTGGTTGCAGTGAAACAGGTGCTTGCAAATGCGCTGTCCATCATGGGGATCGAAGCACCTCAAAGCATGTAAGGTTGCTATGGCAAGGAAGCGCACACACAAAAAACAGTCTCTGACAAAAAACATCGCCATGCTGTTTCTCTCTTTGGGCATCCTTGCCGGGGCAAGCCTCCTCTTCTCCACGATCAACGCCCGTCCGGAGTTCTCGTACGATCCCTTCGGGGAGCGGTGGAAGAGCCTGGTGGCGAGCGACCCCATCAGGAACGAGAAACCCTCGGGAAAGGCCCAGGCATCCAAAAGCGCTGCAAGCGGCTTCGAATACTCCTACTGGGACATCCTCCTCCTCCAGGACAGCGATTCGGCATCTGCTGCAGACAGCTTCAGCATCCAGATAGCCGCGTTCAGGTCTCCCGAGACCGCCCGGAGCTTCGCTGCCGAACTCGAGGAGAAAACCCGGATCCGCTGCACGGTCGCGGATACAGGGAAATGGACAGTGGTCCGGTGGGGGAGCTTCCAGAGCCGGGAGACCGCCGAGAGGTACTGCTCCAAGCTCAGCGACAGGCTCCAGAGGGAGTGCATCGTCGTCAAGATGTAGCCCTTAAAGCGCATCTTCCCGGAATAGCCACCCCTTATCAGTGTCCTGCATGTATCCCTTAGGGGCACGTATCCGGGGAAATTCTCCCTGGCCGCATCAAGAGTCCATGGAATTTCCGCGGGGCATCTGATATGTACCTGATCGACGGCAGGAGGCGGAATCATTGGGAAACCAGCAGCAGGAGCGATCCATGAACACTACAGCAGTCATCCACATCGTGGGGGCGCGCCCCCAGTTCATCAAGCTCTCCCCGGTGGCGGAGGCATTCAAACGCTGCGGCATCCCATACAAGGTGGTGCACACAGGCCAGCACTATGACCACGCCATGTCCGACGTGCATTTCGATACCCTGGGGATCGATCCCCCCGACTACCATCTGGGGGTGGGCTCTTCCAGCCATGCAAAGCAGACAGCCCGGATGCTGGAAGCCGTCGAGGAGATCCTCACAGCCGAGAGGCCCAGCCTTGTGCTTGTGTACGGAGACACGAACTCCACGCTCGCCGGGGCGCTGTGCGCCGTAAAGCTCGGCATCCCGGTGGGCCACGTCGAGGCGGGCGTACGCAGCTTCGACCGGAACATGCCCGAAGAGATCAACCGCGTGGTGACCGACCACGTGGCCGCCTATCACTTCTGCCCAACGGAAAATGCCGTCGCCCTCCTTGCGAAAGAGGGGATAACGGGCATATTCACCGGCGATGTCATGTACGACGCCCTGAACCGTTTTTCCCGCATGCACATCCCGCATCCCTATGCACCGCCCTTTGTCCTCACCACAATCCACCGCGCGGAAAACACCGACCGGCGCGAACGGTTCCTGGGGATTTGGAAGGCCCTTGAAAAACTCTCGCAGGACATCCCGGTCATCTTTCCCGTTCATCCCAGGACGAAAAACCTTTTCCCCGGCCTCATCCGCTCGGCGAAAAACGGGATCAGGGTCATCGAGCCGGTGAGCTACCTCGCCATGCTCGCCATGATCAGGGACGCATCGTGTGTTCTCACCGATTCGGGAGGTGTGCAGAAGGAGGCCTTTCTCCTGAAGACCCCCTGTGTCACGGTCAGGGACACCACCGAGTGGCCGGAGACGATCGACGCAGGGGCGAATGTCCTGGTGGAGCCCGATCCCGCGAAGATCCATCTGGCCGTTATGGATATGACCGGCAGAACAGGATTCACCGCGGTCAACCCGTTCGGAGACGGCAGCGCGAGCGACCACATCGCCCGGTTCATCAGGGAACACATCATCTAGCGGGCGGCGAACACAGGTCCGCGGTTTTTTCTATTGCCGATGTCCGGGTGGCAGCGTTACCCATCCTGTTTCCCGGAATGCATTTTCTGTTTACGAGGAGGTCGGTATGAAGAAACCGGTTTCATCGGAGAAGGATCCGAAGGTGCTTCTCCGGCAGGCAGAGAAGGCGGCCGCGTCCGGCGAGGTGGAAAAGAGCCTCGGGCTCTTCGAGAGCAGTATCCGGGGCTATCTCCGAGAGCGGAAACCCTTCAAGGCCCTGGCGGCGGCAAAGGTGGCTAAAACCTCTTTGGGGAAGCATCCCCGGGTGCACGCCCTGCTCATCAGACTCTTCAGGTCCTTGGATCTCAAGGGCGACCTTCAGAAGGAGCTTGAGGAAAGCTGCACGACATTGAAAAAGGACGAGGTGCCGATATTCAAAGGGCTGACCGGAGAAGAGTTCATCGAGCTCCTGGAAATCGTACACCTCGTCGACGTCGGAAAGGGCAGGTCCCTCTTCAGGCAGCACGACACCGGCGAGGACATCTATCTGGTGCTCGACGGAACTTTAGGGGTGTACCGGAACGGCGAGCTGATGTCGGTCCTGCTGCCTGGAGATGTGTTCGGAGAGCTCGGGTTCTTCCTCCAGGCGAGCCGTTCAGCCACGGTGAGGGCGCTTGGCAAAAGCAGGCTCGCCAGGATACCGGCTCAGGACCTGAGGCCTCTCTGCAGGCGCTTTGCCGGCTTGAGGGAATCCCTTGAGGCGCTGTATCACGAGCGCATCCTCATCAAGGCCGGCGAAGAGCTGCGCCACAACCCTCTGGCCGATCCGAAGCATGACTCCCTCACCACCATCCGGTTTTCCCGCGGGCAGGTCATCAACTTCGACGGACCGGCGGATTTCACCATTGTCAAGCATGGGATCGTGGAGATCGACCTGGATGAGAAGGGCGTGAAGACCAAGCGTTTCCTGAGGCCCGGTCACGTCGTGGAGCGCTTCTTTGGGCCCGCCCGGGCCAATACGGACGTTGAGCTGATCCGGGCGCGGATCGATCTGCTGGGCAGGGAAACTGACGAGGGATAGTCCCGGTTCACGGGTAGAGCCCCTGCCTGCTTCCGGCATGGAGAACATGCGGTTGTAGGCACTCCATCCGGCTCTGTCAGGGCGCAGCTTGGAAAAGGGCCTTACTCGTCCCCGAGGCTTGAGGGGGAAATCCCTGCGCTCATCCGTCCAGGGCACCCGCGGCACAGGCCAGGACGATCCCCGCGGCCACGGCCACGTTGAGCGACTCGACCTTTCCCTTCATAGGGATGGATACGGTCTGATGTGAGAGGGCGAGCATCTCGGGGCTTACCCCCGCCCCCTCCTGCCCCAGGCAGACGGCAAAGGGCTCCCGGAACAGACCGGCGGACAGTCTCGTACTGCCTTCCGGTGCCAGGGCGATGAGCCGGTGGGGAAATTCAGCCAGCTCCCCGGGCTGGATCCGGGCGATCGCGACACCCAGAACAGAACCCATGGAAGACCTTACGGCCTTGGGCGAAAACGGTGAGGCAGTGCCCTCGGTCACCGCGACCGCGCTGAATCCGAAGGCCTCAGCGGTTCGGATGATGGTGCCCACGTTGCCCGGGTCCTGCAGGCCGTCGAGCACGACGATCCTTTCGCGGCGGGCGATCTCTTCCACAGAGGCCCACGGCGCGGGGAAGAAGGCCAGTATGCCCTGCGGGGTTTTCGTATCGGCAAGCCGGGCGAACAAATCCTCGGAAAGAAGGATATACGGGAACTCAGCCGGTCCGTGAGACCGGCGATACCGGTCGGTGAGCGCCGCCAGGCTGGGGACCATGCCACGAGAACGGGCGTCTTCCACGAGCCTCCTCCCCTCCAGGAGCATCATGCCCCTGTCCTTCTTTGCGGCGAGGAGGTCCCTGTACGCCTGATTTCGATGGCTCGTGATCACGGTCACGGTAAAAACCCGCTCACATAAGAACAGGCCCTCGGCTCATTCACCGGCTGCATAACGCCGGCTGGCCCCGGGAAATGCGACATTTCCCTCAGGAGCCCTCCTTCTTGCCGCCCTTGGTCATGAGGGGTTCGATGATCTCCATGGGGAGCGGAATCAGGGTGTTGATGCTCCCCTCGGCGGAAATCTCGCGCAGGGTCTGGAGATACCTCAGCTGCAGTGCGACGGGCTGGCCGGCGATGACGTCGGCTGCATCACGCAATTTCTGGGAGGCCTGGTACTCGCCCTCGGCGTGGATGATCTTGGACCTCCTCTCACGCTCTGCCTCGGCCTGCTTGGCCATTGCCCGCTGCATCTCCTCGGGGAGATCGATGTGCTTGAGCTCGACCGCGGAGACCTTGATGCCCCACGGATCGGTCTGACGGTCGAGGAGTTCCTGAATGTGCGAGCTGATCTCCTCGCGGTTGGCGAGGAGCTCATCGAGCTCGGCCTGCCCGCAGACCGACCGCAGGGTGGTCTGGGAGAGCTGGCTCGTGGCATAGAGATAGTTCTCCACCTCGATGACGGACTTCATCGGATCGATGACCCGGAAGTAGACCACGGCATTGACCTTGACCGTTACGTTGTCCCGGGTGATCACGTCCTGGGGAGGAACATCTTGAACGACCGTCCGCAGACTGATCCGGATGAACCGGTCCACCACAGGGATGATGATGATGAGCCCCGGACCTTTGGGCGCGGAAAGAACCCGGCCCAGCCTGAAAACCACCGCCCTTTCGTACTCGTTGAGGACCTTGATTGCCGAGAAGAGAAAGAGCAGGACGATGACAACAATCGTGATCAGTGCATATGCACCCATGAGTTACACCTCCTTACAGAGATACGTTTTCCGTACCCAGCTCTGCGGTTCTGTTCAGCGAGGAATCATCCAGCATTGCCATCCTCTGGGCGGAAAACTCCCTGAACCGCGCCAGTGATTCTCCCTTGAGTGACGGGCCGTTGACCGGCTTGAGCGACAGGGGGTTGATGAACTTGCCATTGAGCCGCACCCGGAAATCGAGGTGAGGGCCGGTTGAGACACCGGTCGAACCCACATAGCCGATGACCTCTCCCTGGCTCACCCGTGCCCCCTTCTTTATGCCTTTGGCATATCCGGAAAGATGGCCGTAGTAGGTCACGTAACCGCCTCGATGCGTGATCTGGATGCTCTTCCCGAAGCCTCCGTTTGTTCCCCGGAAAGTGACGACCCCGTCCCCGAGGGCTACCACCGGGGTGCCCGTGGGTGCCGCGTAGTCCACTCCCAGGTGCGGTCTGGCCACGTGGTAGATGGGATGCTTCCTTTTGTGGGTGAAACCGGATGATATCCTCCGATAATTCAGCGGCGCCTTGAGGAAGAGCTTACGGATGGGTTTCCCCCCTTCGTCATAGTACCCGCTGATTCCGTTTCCATCGTTGAAATACAGGGCCACGTGCGGTGTGCCCTGGTTTATGAACCGTGCCGCCACCACCCTGCCGTAGCCCCGGAAGGCGCCCTTGACGTAGTAGCGCTCATAAACGACCGTATAATGGTCTCCCTGCCTGATGTCGGTGAAGAAGTTGATGTCCCAGGCGAAGATGTCGGAGAGCGCCATCACGACCTCCGGCGGCAGACCCGCCTGAATCGCCGACTCGTAGAGGCTCGTGGTGATCGTCCCCTCGGCGCGTTCGTGCTGTACGTCGACCTCGAAGGTCTGCCTGCTTGCCTTGTACGAGCCGTTCTCCGGCACCACCTCCAGCAGGTTGAGATAATCGATCTCGTAGGTCAGCCGTGCGAGCCGCACCGGTTCTTCCTCGGTGATCCAGATATTCATGGCGTTGCCCGGAATGATGCCCGAGAGATTATAGACCTTCTTGACCGACTTGATCACCAGGTCGATCTGGTAGTCGCATACCCCTTGGCTGCGCAGGACATTGTAGAGGTTATCGCCCTTTGCCACGATGTAATCGATCTGTCTGAGCCTCCCGGTGTATTCGGGGGTCAGGACCTTTGCGATCTCCTGTTTCTGCGCCTGGATGTTCTCTCCGTCGATGGAGACTATGATCTGCGATATATCGGAGACCGAATACTCGATCCCGGTGAGGTCCTGGTTGTCGGGTGAGAAAACGAGAACAAGCTCCCTGCCCGGAACGATTTTTGAAAAATCGAACACGGGCTTGACCGCGTTCAGGATATCGTAGGCCTGGCGGTTCGATACACCGTTCTGCTGGAGTATCGCATAGAGGCTGTCTCCCTTTGCGATGGTGGAAACCTTGCGGATGGGCTCGCCGGACGCCTCCTGAAGGGAGGCAAGCGAGGAGTAATCATGCCCCTGCTCAACTTCGTGAACCGGCAGGTCCTGGCCCTCCTGACCGGTTGCAGCCGGATCACCCTGGCCTGACATGTCCTCTCCGGCAACCGCCTCTTCGGTGACCTGGCCGGCATCGCCCGAGATGAAATACCATGATATGCACGATACGAACAGGGCCGCGAGGATGATGGTGCTCCACTTCCAGGGATTGGCCTGCTGTCCTATGCTCATGAGAATATATGTATAAAAGGATTTACTTGCCAAGGCAAGTTACTTTTGGTTGAATCATTCAATGCTTATATTTGTCGCAGACATTCACCTCAGACCCGGAAACGCGAAAGACGCCGTAGTTTTCATCCACTGGCTCAAAGATGCTGAACAGCAGGCATCCGATATTTACATCCTGGGCGATCTCTTCGACTACTGGTTCACCGGCGCCCGGACTGAGGCGGGAGACGTGCTCGCCTCCCTCGCCTCGGACAGGATTCATCTCATCCCGGGAAACCGGGATTTTCTGCTGGCAAACGACCGGACCGGTAAGGTGCACATCCTCAATGAAGAGGTGGTCATCACCTCGCCCACTTCCACACGGCTTCTCCTTGCGCACGGTCACACCCTGACCAGGGGAGACTACGGATTCAAGGTTCTCCACGCCCTGGGATGGCCTGTGTTGAGGCTTCTCGACCGGTGCCTCCGGGGAGACCTCAAGGAACACCTCGCCCGCTTTCTCGTCCGTTCGTCCACCGCTGTCCGGACACCCCGCGCCGTCATCGACAGCGACATCTCGCGGCGCCGGGGCGTGGACACCACGGTCTGCGGGCATCTGCACCGAGGCCTGATGAGCAGCAGGCTGATCGTGCTTCCCGCCTTTTTCGATACCGGACAGTGGCTCGTCTGGGACGGCAGCGGGCCCCGGATAACGGGCGGGGAGCGGCATCCTTTCGGTGAAACTTAAAGCACGGCACCCCAAACCAGTGTGCAGCACGGGGCCGAATACTCTGACATGGCCCCGGAGGAGTTCGATGAAAGCCAGAAGAAGTGATGCGGATCTCTGGATGAAGAATTCTCTCTTCTGGCTTGAGGAAAATCATAGCACACCTTGACGGCAATACCCATAGGACCAGCCATGATCTTTCTGTAAGACACTTCCATGCAGCCCGCGTAGGATATTCCCGACAAGTCCCGCTTATCGCGTGCGTTCCCGGCGGCTTATCTGTGGGCATGCAGGAAAACGGACGCAGATGGCGCGCATTTGTCAATTTATTGACGAAATATCCGCCCCGCTCACCCCCTCCGCCCCGGCTACTGGGGTTTTTCCCATGCAAGTGGTCATATTCAATATGCATTTTATTGTGAGCTTTCACTGGCACATTTTATGCCTTTTCTCCTTCAATGACAGCGTTGTTCCCCGGCAAGGGAACAGGTGATTTGCATCGGTGTTTGGGGGCGTTGTTTTCCCAGTCCCTCGCCCTATACGATACAATATGAGAGGAGGAATCAGGTATGAAGAAGATTTTGCTGGTGGAAGATGACAGCCATCTTCAGTTCCTCATTACTGAGGAGCTGAAGGACGAAGGGTATGACGTGATATCGGCATCGAACGGCAAAGAGGCGCTCTCTCTGCTCTTCGACGAGCAGCACGGAGAGCCCGATCTCATCATCATGGATATCCGGATGCCCAAGATGGACGGGCTCGATGCCCTCGGGCACATTCTCAAGTCCAAGCTCGATGTCCCGGTCGTCATCCACTCAGCATACGTGAGCTACCAGGACAATCCCATCGCCATGACAGCCGATGCATATGTGCTCAAATCCCATGATTTTTCCCGTCTCAAGAAGACGGTAAGCGAACTCCTCAACAGAAACGCGAAGGACAGTTCCGGGAGAGGGGCGGAGGCGCTCCTGCTTCCCCGGGCCGCTGCCATGTGAGCAAAAGCCCGCTCCGGCGGGTTCGGCCTCTTGATGCCGGGCCTTTCGCGGGTTGAACCGGCTGCTACTGATTCCTTCCGGATCGATGCTCGATCCTTACCTGGCGGATCTCGGGCTTGCGCCCCTCGCCTTTGTCAATGACTTCCGTGATATAACCGAGTTTTCTCAGGAGCCTCCTCGCCTGAAGAAGCTGCTCCTTCGTCATCCAGGCAAGGCACTGCATATCCATGACGTCGCTCGTCTCTATGGTATCTGTCAGCCGTCTCTTTGCAGCGGATTTGTAGAGGGTGTACACATCAAAGGCATTCGCCCCCATGTCTCCGTATTCCATGAGCTGACTGTGCATAACCGGATTGATATCCAACTGCTCCATAATGGATGAATGGCCGATCCACCCGGCACCGGTATTGTCCATAACGCCTCCTTGCGCACCCCCCCTATGGTCCTGCATGGAAAAAGATTGTCATTATTAAAAAGCATATCATCGCTAGCAAACAACATACCAGATTATACCTGCTTTTTATTCAAAGGCTTATATGTTAGCCTCCCCCCGGCAACCTGCCAATATGTGAAAAAAGACAGCCTTTGACAGAAAATATCTTCCATAGATTCCCCGGAATCACCCCGCTTTCAAGCCTTTTGCGCTGCGTGGTCTCCCCAGTTTCTTACTGTATGCTGCAACCCCGGCCTTTACCGGGCAGGGAGACACGGGGTTTCGGAACATGACCCTGGAGAAAGGGGCAACCCTGCTCCATGACCTACATCTTTTCAGGCCTGGGCAAAAAAGGGGTCTTTAAGAAAAAGAATGGGAAATCCGTCAGGAGACGCAAGGGCGGACCGGCCTGTCTAAGCCTGGCTGCATCACCCGCTCAGGACGATCTTTGCGAGAATGGGCATGGCGATGATGGCCCCCATGGAGCTGCCCAGATTGGCCAGGATGACCACCAGCAGAATCCTGACCACGGGGTTCTTCCACCAGCCGGCGAGATGGACGATGTCATCCTGGATGGCCTCGAAATCAGATACCTTGGGTCTCTTGATATATGCCTCGCTCAGCCCAGCAAACCACCCGGCCGCCAGGGTGGGGTTCAGGGAGGTGATGGGCGATGCCAGGGAGGCCACCAGAATGGTCACGGGATGGCCCAGTGCGATCGCAGCCCCCAGGGCCGCGAACACGGCATTGCACAGGAACCACCATTTGACCATCTCATAACCCTGCTCGGGGCTGCCGAAAAAAAAACCGGCGATGATGAGCGCCAGGATCGCAAGCGGGATGATCCACTTGGCTATCCCCTTTTTCCCCGGCGGCACATATTCAAGGGCGTCGATGTCCCCGACAGGGTTCTTCAACTGCCCGATGAGGCCTTGCATATGGCCCGCGCCCACGACCGCAAGGACCTTCTTGCCCTTCAGATCGGCGATCTTGCGCGCCATGTAGGCATCACGCTCGTCGATGAGCACCCGCTTGACCGTGGGGGCCTGTCTGGCGACCTCCTCGATGGTGCTGGTGAGCATGTCCTTGTCTTTGAGCCTCTCGATCTCCTCCTCCTTGATCTCATCTACGGCCAGAATCGAGTACAACGACGAGAACATGAGCTTGATCTTCCCCCACATCCGCAGAGATTTCCAGGCACGCTGCAGGGTGAGCTGGACCGGCCTGTCCACGAGGGCGATCGGCACTCCCGCACTTTGAGCCTCATCGATTGCGGCCCTCATCTCGTCACCGGGTTTCACGCCGAAACGCTCTCCGATCCGTCTCTGGAACGAGGCCATCACGAGGTTCGCAAACAGAAAGGAGGTCTTCTTCTCCTTGATGACCCTGATGATGTCCATGTCCTGCCAGCCCCCGGGGTTCTTGAGCACATCGAACCTGCTCTGACAGAGCTCGATGGCGACCTCATCGGGGTGGTGCTCGCGTATGGCGGAGCGGACCTCATCCACTGAAGACTGGGAGACATGGGCGGTTCCTACCAGAATGACCTCTTTATCGGGCAGCTCGATTCGTTCAATGGGCATATGGTGCTCTTCTATATATATGATGGGTTCGCAGGTCAAGCAGTACAAGGGGAATGCACGGCAGGCCGCGCTCGAAGAAATCGCCGGACAGGTATGGGCGGCGCGCCCGTTTTTTCCCCCTCATCTCCTGAAGAACACCAGCTCGGCGATCGATTTGCGCCCGGGGGCCTCAGGGGTCTTCCCTTGAGGGTATCCCAGGGCGATTGCCGCCATGAACTCGTAGGAATCAGGCGCTTCGAGGAGCGCTCCGACCTTCCGTCCGTTTTTGAGGATCTCGCCCAGCCACACCCCGCCCAAGCCAAAATCGTGAATGGCAAGCAGCATGTTCTGGATGCAGGCGCCGATCGCCTGAAGGTCTTTGGTCCGGTCGTAACCGGCATCCTGGTCGAGGAACACGGCCAGAATCACATCCGCAGACCTGATGATCGATCCGTACCGGGTCAGGGCAGCCAGCTCCTCCTTCACCGCCTTGTCGCGGATGACTGCGAAGCGCCACGGCTGGTTGTTCAGGCCCGAGGGCGCCCACCTGCCCGCATCGAGGATCCTGTCCACCAACTCATCGGATACGGCCCTTTGGGCGAACCTGCGGATGCTCCTCCGCCCGTGTATCGCATCAATCATGCTTTCTTCCCTCTGTAGCATTCATGGCGAGAAAGGCGTCCATGAAATCCGAGATCTCCCCGTCCAGGACCGCCTCCACGTTCCCCACCTCAAGGTTTGTCCGGTGATCCTTGACCATCTGGTAGGGCTGGAGCACGTAGGAGCGTATCTGCGATCCCCAGGCGATCTCCTTTTTCTCCTTTGCGAACTCGTCCATCCGTTCTTTCTGCCTGGCTTCTTCCAGCTCGTAGAGCTTGGAGGCCAGCAGTTTCATGGCAAAGGCCTTGTTCTTGTGCTGGGAGCGCTCGTTCTGACACTGCACCACGATGCCCGTGGGAATGTGCGTGATCCTCACGGCCGAGTCTGTCTTGTTCACGTGCTGCCCGCCGTGGCCGGATGACCGGTAGGTATCGATCCTTAAGTCTTTTTCCTCAATCTTCACATCCACGGACATATCCACCTCAGGGGTGACCATGACCGAGGCGAACGAGGTATGCCGCCTGCTGTTCGAGTCGTAGGGAGAGATGCGCACGAGCCGGTGGACCCCGGTCTCGCCCTTGAGGTAGCCGAACGCCCACTGCCCTTCAACCTCGATGGTGGCACTCTTGATCCCGGCTGCCTCGTCGGCGAGGATGTCGATGATCCTGGTCTTGAAACCCTCCTTCTCGGCCCAGCGCAGGTACATGCGCAGAAGCATCTCGGCCCAGTCCTGGGCCTCGAGCCCTCCGGCGCCGGCATGAATCTCCAGAAACGCGCTGTTGGGATCATCACGCCCGGAGAGGACATGGGTCTTCTCGATTGCATTGAGATTTTTCTGGAGGGCGGAAATGGTCTGCTCGATGTCGGCCGCTACCGCCTGCTCGTCTTCCTTGGCCAGTTCCAACAGCACCTGGAGGTCGTCCCAGAGGGAGGTGACCTTCTTCCAGCTGGCGAGGATATCGGTGATTCGGGATTTTTCGGACTGGATCTCGCGCGTCTTTGCCGGGTCCTTCCAGATCCCGGGGTCAGCGAGCTTCGATTCCAGCTCTTCTAGGCGCTCTTCCTTGTGAGGGACTTCAAAGATACCCTCTTACATTCTCGAGCTTTTCTTTGATAAGGTCACATGTCTGCTGATAATTTCCAACCATAGGCATCAGCCTTTAACACCCCTCATGCGCCTTGTCAATGCCGCAGTCGGACTTTGCTTGGGGCGATTCTTCGAAGGATTACGCAGAGGAAGGGAACTCCGGCCCAGATAAAGGCGAGCAATGGGCCGAATCTGGTGTAGAGCGTCTTCACCTTGATGGGTGCGATGTCCGCAAGGATCATTCCCTCTTTGAGGAGCCCGATCTCTTCGACGATCTCTCCAGCCGGGCTGACAATGGCGGATATCCCGTGGTTCACCGGCCTGAGCAGCCACCGCCTGCTCTCCACGGCCCGGAAGCTCGCCATCTGGAGATGCTGCTCCGGGGTCGACCAGGTCTTGAACCAGGCATCGTTGGAGGCATTGACCAGATAGGTTGCTCCCGCATTGCAGAGGTCCCTGGTCAGGCCCGGAAACACGCTTTCGAAACAGATGAGCACCCCCATGTCCCCGATGGGGCTCGCTTGGCGCGCCGGGGAAAAATTGCCCACCCCGACGGTGAGACTGCCGAAATACGGTTCGATCAGGTGCGCCAGGGGCAGGTACTCCCCGAAGGGCACCAGGTGCACCTTGTCGTAGTATCCCTCGATCTTTCCCTTTTTGAGCAGCCACATCCGGTTAAAGTGCCTGCCGTCGTCGAAGGCCGGGCTCCCGACCAGAAGCTTCGCATCGTTCGACTTGCTCAGGTCTATGATCCGGGGGGTGAACTCCCACTGCCTGAACAGGTAGAACGGGCACGAGGTCTCGGGCCAGACCACGAGCCCGGCGCCCTGCTCTACCGCAATGGCGGTTAGACGCTCGTAGGTCTCGACGGTGGGAGCCACCATCTCCGGCCTCCATTTCTGATCCTGGGGGACATTGGCCTGGACAACGGCCGCCTTGATCGGATCTCCCTGGACGGGCAGGTTCTCCATCCGCCAGGCCCCCCACAGCACACACGCCGCGACAAGAACCCCGCACGCCAGCAGGGGGGCATACTCCCTCCTCTTGATGAACTGGTAGAGGGCCACATTTCCCATGAGCACGATCCCGCTGATGAGGTAGACCCCTCCGAACTCTGCGATCTGGATCAGCGGCGTGAAGGCGAACTGGGAATACCCCGCGAGCATCCAG
Source organism: Candidatus Phosphitivorax anaerolimi (assembly GCA_001896555.1). GTDB lineage: Bacteria > Desulfobacterota > Desulfomonilia > UBA1062 > UBA1062 > Phosphitivorax > Phosphitivorax anaerolimi. The sequence continues at coordinate 41,115 of MPOS01000004.1, read as the reverse complement.
GGAAACCCCGAGAAGGGCACGTACGAGCGCAGGAGCTCCAGCATGACCCACACCCCGGGTATGGTGAGAAACGCCCATCGCGATCGGATGAGCCCGCCTGCGGCCCAGGCGAACGCGCCGAAGTAGAGCGAGAGAAAGAGCAGGAGCGCAAACAGCAGGAGTGCAGCCGGAAAGAGCCCCATCCCTCCGTAGGTCTCCATCACATAGGCGATCCAGTAGAGGATGCCCGCCCACGCGACAAAGCCGGACACCATCCCGTAGAGAAACCTCTCGCCCGGGTAAGAGCTTTTAAGGAGATACAGCAGAGGAACGGCCCATATCCACGCCAGGGGCCAGAGATGATACGTCGGGAATGCTATTGCGTAGAGCACGCCCGAGGTCAATGCGAGAATGATTCTTCTCAAGATTCGGTCCCTGCAGACGGGCGGACCATGAGCTTGGATATCCGTTTCTTGTCTGCCTCGGCGATCTCGAAGAGCACCCCGTTGTACTCCATGGTCTCTCCCGATTCGGGTATTCTCTCCATTCGGCAGGTGATGAACCCGCCGATGGTGTCGTAGTTCCCCTCGGGGATTTCTACGCCGAACTTCTCGGAGAACTCATCAATGGAAAGCCTGGGATCCACGGAGTACAACCCCTCGCCTTCCTGGACGATCTCTTCCTCGCCTGCGGCCTCGTCTTCTCCCACGATGTCTCCGATGATCTCCTCAACCACGTCGCTCATGGTGAGCAGGCCGTCCACATTGCCGTACTCATCGATCACGATGGCCATCTTGGGGCGTTTCTGCCTGAACTCCTGCAGCAGGTCGATGAGCTTCTTGCCTTCGGGCACGAAATAGGGGGGATGCAGCAGGGGCCTGATGTCCCGGGGGCGCTCATTCTTGTTCCAGTATTTCAGGATGTCTTTTGCGTGAACCACGCCGATGATGTTGTCCAGGTTGTCCTCATAGATGGGAATACGCGAACAGCCCTCCCTGGCGAATACCTCGATGATCTTATCGAGCGGAGTGGAGACCTCCAAGGCCACCATGTCGCTCTTGGGCACCATGATCTCGCGTACCAGGGTGTCTTTCAGGACGATGATGTTGTGGATCATGTCGCCCTGTTCTTCGTCGATGATTCCCCTTTCCTCCACCTCGTCGAGGATCTTCTCGATCTCTTTCTTGGTATCCCGCGAGGACTTCTCCCCTGTCATCAGGAGCCACAGCCGTTTGAGATAACTGAGGCTGTCCTGGCTATCCTCGTTACTCTCCAAGTAATGAATCTCCTTTTCTCCTTTATTGAATCTCTTTTATTTATCGCAAAGGGCTGCCGGAAGTCAATCCGCCGATACCCGTGAAATCCGGTTCACCGGTGTCGCGGCGAAGAGGAACAGGGTTGCAGCCGTCATTGAACCGCCTTATTTTCTATGGTAAGAAAAAATAAAAAATTTTCCCGCCATAGGAGAGATCATGGGACCATACACCTTTACCGGAACCAGCACCTACGTTCTCGACAGTGAGCTCTCGAAGATCGTCAATGCGAGCATCGCCCTGGAGATGCCGCTGCTCATCAAGGGGGAGCCGGGCACGGGCAAGACCCTGCTGGCACACGCCATCGCCGAGAACCTCGGGATGCCCCTGATCATTCTCAATGTCAAATCCAGCATGAAGGCCGTGGAAGCCCTCTATCAGTACGACACCCTCACCCGCCTCAACGACAGCCGGTTCGGGGACTCGAGCCGCAACGTGAGCAACATAGAGGACTACATCAAGATGGGCAAAATCGGGCAGTCCTTTGTCTCGGACAAAAAAACCGTGCTGCTCATCGACGAGATCGACAAGGCGGACACAGACTTCCAGGACGACCTGCTCGACGTGCTCGACCAGATGTCCTTCGACATCATCGAGATCGACAAGACTATCCGGGCGAAGCACCGGCCCATTATCATTATCACCTCCAACGCCAAGAAGGACCTCTCCGACCCCTTCCTGGGCAGGTGCGTGTTCCACCACATCGCATTCCCCGATCCCGAGATGATGGGCAAGATCGTGCGCGCCCACTTCCCCGACCTGGATAGGCGCATCTCCGAGGCCTGCATCGAGACCTTCTACCGCCTGAGAAACATCCGGGGGATCGAGAAGAAACCAGCCACCCGGGAGCTCATCAACTGGATCCGGATCCTGCTCATGGACAAGAACTTCGACCCGAAGCACCTGGCCGGAAACAACGTGCCATACTTAGGTGTGCTCTTCAAGAAGAGCGAGGACTACACCATCCTCCAGAAACAATTCGGGGGTTTGTCCCGGTAGGAGAAAGCCGCCGTGTTCATCGAGTTCTTCTACCTCCTGAGGCAAAAAGGGCTGCTCATCTCTCCCTCAGGTTTCCTGCGCCTCCAGCAGGCGCTGCACAAAGGGCTCATCCGCTCGCTGGATGATTTCTACTGTATCTCCCGGGCCATCATGATCAAGTCCGAACGCCATTTCGACCTCTACGACCGGGTGTTCGCCCATTACTTTAACGGCGCGGAGCTGAGCGAGGATTTCAGCGCGGAGATCGAGCTGGCGATCCAGTCCATGCTGGAAGACTGGCTCAAAGACCCCAAGATGATGGCCGAATTCCTGGGGATCGACGAGGAGACCCTTAGCAGGCTCACGCCGGAGGAGCTGGAGGACTACTTCCGGAAGCGCCTCCAAGACCAGACCGAGCGACACGACGGCGGGAACCGGTGGATCGGCACCGGCGGAACCTCGCCCGTGGGCCATTCCGGCTTTCATCCTGGCGGTATGCGGGTGGGCGGCACCTCGCAGCGCAAGTCCGCGGTCAAGGTCGCCCTGGACCGGCGGTACAAGGATTATACCGAAGACACGAGGATCGGCCCCTCCCAGATATCCGAGGCCATGCGCAGGCTGAAGCATATGCAGCCGGCGGGGCCGAAGGATTCACTCAATATCGAAAAGACCATCTACCAGACCATGAAGAACGCGGGCGAGATCGAGATCGTGTTCGACCGCTCGCTCAAGGACAAGCTCAAGGTCATCCTCATGATCGACAACGGCGGCTTCTCCATGGACCCCTACGTCAACGTAGTGCAGGTGCTCTTCAACCACGCGAAAAACCAGTTCAAGGACTTGAAGATCTTCTACTTCCACAACACCATCTATTCCCATGTGTGGGAAGACCCGACCAGGCAGTACAAGGTGGTGTTCCTGGAAGATTTCGCGCGGTATGATCCGCAGACCAGGCTCATCATCGTAGGCGATGCATCCATGGCGCCCTACGAGCTCTTCAGCCGCAACGGCAGCATCTACTATGCGGCCCGGTCCGGTGAGCCCAGCATAAAACGATTAGAATATCTTGCCAAAACATTCAAACATAGTGTATGGCTCAATCCGAAATATGCGTATACATGGCCCCACACCCAGACCATCGAGGCCATCGGGGAGATATTCCCCATGTTCGAGATAACCCTCGGCGGGCTGGAAAAGGCTGTAAAGCACCTGACAGCCTAGCGGCCTCGCATGTGCGCCCGTAGCTCAGTTGGATAGAGCGTAGGCCTCCGGAGCCTAAGGCCACAGGTTCAATTCCTGTCGGGCGCACCACCTTATGCATTGTAAAGAAGCCATGATCAATCTACTCGATCTCGACAAACAGGACATGAAGAGCCTGTTCACCGACAAACCCTTCCGGGGGGGCCAGATCTTCAACTGGGTCTTCGGCAAGGCTGTAAGCCATGTCAACGAGATGACCAATCTCCCCAGGCAGCTCAGGGAGGATCTCTCGGGCAGGGTCGCCATCTCCTATCCCGAGGTGGCGGGCTCGCAGGAATCCGTCGACGGCACGCAGAAGATCGCCTACCGCCTGCATGACGGCCGCATCATCGAGAGCGTCCTGATCCCGGAAAAAGACCACTGGAGCATCTGCGTATCATCCCAGGCGGGGTGCGCCATGGGGTGCCGGTTTTGCTACACCGCATCCATGGGATTCATCCGCAACCTGGATGTGTCGGAGATCGTCTCCCAGGTGCTCCATCCTCTGCGGGCATACCCGCAGAGAAATTTCCGCAACATCGTGTTCATGGGCATGGGAGAGCCGCTGCTCAACTACGACAATGTGGTCAAGGCCGTGCGCATTCTCACCGATGTAGACGGTCCCCAGTTCTCACGCAGGAGGGTCACCATCTCCACCTGCGGGATCGTGCCCCGACTCAAAACCCTGGCAAAAGACACCGAGGCGGCCCTGGCCGTGTCGCTCAACGCGTCGAACAACTCGACCAGGCAGCGCCTCATGCCCATAACCCGCGCATACCCGCTCCCCGTACTCATGGACGCGCTTCGCTCCTTCCAGCTTCCCAACCGCCGGAGGATTACCGTAGAGTATGTCCTGATCAGGGGAGTGAACGACTCGCTCAAGGATGCCCGGGAGCTCATCCGGATTCTCCACGGGCTGAAGGTCAAGGTGAACCTCATCCCCTTCAACCCCTGGCCCGGATGCGAGTTCCAGGCGCCGGAGCGCTCGGCGGTGCTCGCCTTTGAAGAGCTTTTGAAGAAGTCCCCCTATGCCGTGATGGTCCGAAAGGAAAAGGGGGATGATATCCTAGCGGCCTGTGGCCAGCTTGCAGGAGGAGTTATCCATGGCGGAGAAGACCTTGATCGAGTTCTTGCAGAATCCGGATGCCTACCCGGAGAAACCGAAAAGCGTCACCCTCGTCCAGACCCACATATCCTGGGTGTTCATCGGTGATGAGTTTGTCTATAAGCTCAAAAAACCGGTGGACTTCGGCTTTCTCGATTTCTCCACCCGTGAGAAGAGAGCATTTTACACGCATGAGGAGCTCAGGCTCAACCGCCGCTTCTCACCCGGCATCTATCTGGACGTGCTGCCCGTCTCGCGGAAAGGAGACGGCTACCTGATCGGGGACGATTCGAGCGTGGTCGAGCATGTCCTGAAGATGAAACGCATCGACGAGGGGCAAATGCTCTCAAACCTCCTGCCCAAAAACCGGATCACTCAGGCAGAGATGGAGCGGGTGGGCAGTCACCTGGCAGGGATCTACCGCAATATCGCCTGCGATGAGAAGTCGCGGCCCTTCGGCTCGCCCGAGACAATCGCGACCAATGTCATCGAAAACTTCGACCAGACCCGCAAGTACGTGGGCGGCCCGATCGATCGGGGCCGGTTCGATACCCTGGAGTCGTGGAGCAGGGACTTCCTGGACAAAAACGTCCCCCTCTTCGAGGATCGCATAGCTGCGGGATGGATCAAGGATTGTCACGGCGACCTCCACCTGCAGCACATCTGCCTGGACGGTCCTGACGTCTTCGTGTTCGACTGCATCGAGTTCAACGAACGGTTCCGCTTCGGCGATGTGGCATCCGATGTGGCCTTCCTTTCCATGGATTTCGACTACAACGGCCGCAGCGACCTGGGCGACGTGTTCGTGAGGTCATTCATCGAGGCCTCAGGCGATACCGCCATGGACAAGGTGCTGCTGTTCTACAAGGTGTACCGGGCGTATGTCCGGGCAAAGGTCACCTCCTTCATGCTCGATGACGCCGGGCTTGACGAATCACGCAAAAAGGCTGCCTTCGAAACCGCCCGAAGGTACTACGAGCTCGCCCACCGGTACATCGCGTCGTGAAGATCGACCTCCATATCCATTCAAAGAACGGCTCGGACGGCAGGTGGGACATCCGGGACATCTTTGCCGAGGCCTCCAGGCGGGGAATCGAGGTCATCTCCATCACAGACCACGACTCTATCGACGCACAGGAACAGGCGCAGCTCCTCGCGAAAGAGTACGGCATGCGATTCGTCACCGGGGTGGAGCTCAACATCAGCTTCTCCCACCCCGGCTTCCGCTCGGGCAAGGCGGTATCGCTGGATGTCCTGGGCTACGGCTTCGACTATCGCAACACCGCACTGAAGGAAAAGCTCTCCCAGCTCCGCAGCCACCGAATAGAGAGGGCCGGGCGGATATTGGAAAACCTCAACACCGAGTTCCGCGCCCAGGGGCTGCCCGAGTTTACGGGCCGGGACATGGAGGCGATCCAGGCCGGGGCGGACGGCGCCCTTGCCCGGCCGCACATCGCCGCCTACCTCATTGAGAAGGGCATCGTGCGCGACAAGCAGGAGGCCTTCGACCGCTACCTGGTGAAGTGCGACGTGCCCAAGATGCCCCTGAGCCTTGAAGAAGCATCGTCCCTCGTCAGGGGGGCCGGGGGCAGGCTCGTCCTGGCCCACCCGGGCGATCCCAACGGGACCTCTCTGGTTGCACTCACCGACTCTTTGGAAAAACAGCTTGAGATCATCCGGGAGACCATGCTGGATTTCATCGACGGGATCGAGTGCTGGCACTCGCGCCACGACAAGGCCCATGTCAGCGCGTATCTCGATTTCACCAGGCAGAACTCCCTGATGGCGACCGGCGGGTCCGACTGCCATCAGCAGCCGCCCGTGATGGGAACCGCTCAAGTCCCCGGCTGGGTGGCCGGCCAGTTCGATTTCTGAGCGGGTCTCGAAAGTTCGGGCTTTGCCTGGCGCATACTTGTGGTATAAAGGGTAGAGAAAACGTGTGCTATGGAGGAGCGGATTCAATGAGGGAGCAGTTTACGGATTTCGTGGAGCGGGAGATCGAAGACGATGCGGTCCTGATCGCATGCGGGCTTCCCGCCACCAACAAGACCGAGACCATGGAGGTGATCGCCCGTATCAAGGGATACACCATCCTTCGGACCGATCTGATCCGCCGCGATGTTCTCAAAGGCGAAGACATCTTCGACGAAAAGGTGGCTTCGAACATGGACAAGAGAAAACTCGTCTACGACCGGATGTTCTCCCTGGCAGACGAGCTGGCCTCCCAGGGAAAGGGGGTCATCCTGGACGCCACCTTCATCAGCCAGTCGCTGAGAAAGAGAGCGGCTGAGGTTGCCGCACGGAACAACAAGACCTTCATCATCCAGCAGACGAGCGCGCCCGAGGTCTACTCCCTGGACAAGATCTCCAAGCGTACGAAGGAAAACTACGAGTCCAATGCGATCACCCCTGAGGCCTATTACAATAACCTGAAGAAATTCGAGCCTGTGGATCTGGACGAGCTCAAAGAGCTCTTCCCGGGCCTTTCAATAGTCCATCTGGTGGTGGATACGGCATCGGACACGGAAGACGGCTGGTATGTCATCAGCAAAACGACCCGGTGAGAGAACGTATGGGGCAGTCAATGAGAAGAGCATGTTTTTTGGTCCTCATCATTATCCTGCTGGCAGGGTGCGCATCCACCTTCCAGCAGAAGCGCGAGCTTTCGAAACCCATGGTGGCCATCGCCATGGGCAAGATCCAGCAGAACGACATCCAGGGGGCGCTGGTGGAGCTCAATCGCGCGGCTCAGGCGAACCCGAAGGATCCCGAGGTGTATTACGCCTACGCCCTGGTCTACTGGAGAACCGAGCGGTTCGACAGGGCCCTGGATAATGCGACCACGGCCGTGAACCTGGCAGGCAAACTCGGTCTGGAGCACCCGGGCTTCAAGGGTGAGGCATACAACCTCAAAGGGACCATCCTGGTGAGCATGGACAGGCCCGAAGAGGCGGTAGAGGCCTTCAAGAAAGCACTGAAAGACGAGCTCTACCTCACGCCGGAATACGCACACTACAACCTGGCGTCTGTATACTACCAACAGGGGCGATACCCCGAGGCGGAGCAATCGGCGAAGAAGGCCTTGGAAGAAAACAGCCACTATGCCCCTGCCTGGAACATCCTCGGACAGGTGTTCTTGAAGCAGGGACAGGACAAGCACGCAATCGAGGCATTCGAGAAGGCCATCCTGGAATTTCCCCAGTATACCGAGGCGCACTGGGAGCTCGCCCAGGCCTTTTTCAAAACGGGCGACACCGGCAGTGCGGCCCGTCATCTCCGGGAGGTGATCCGCCTGGACGAGACCGGACTGCTTGGTGCGAGGGCAAGGCAGAGCCTTCAGAACCTGGGTGAGCCGGAGTAGGGGCAAGGGATCATGGGCAATGCAGCCGTGGTATGGATAACCCGGGAGAACGCCGGGGACTTGGGGATACGGGGCAATGAGTTTCCCGTACGGATACTCGAGATCAAAACCCTGCTCCTGGAGCTGCTCAAGGAAGGCTCGCCAAAGGATATCGTGGTGCTGCCCTTTTTCAGAAATTTCGCCGAGGTCGTCGGCCACATCCGCGGCCGGGGCATCATGGGACCCATCATCATCTACACCGCCGAGAAAATCATGCAGATGAACCTCCTGGACTACGCGGCCCAGGGGGTCATCTTTCTCGACTCCTCCCGGTTCGACCGGCTCATGGTACTCGGGTTCATCACCTTTCTCCAGAAGCAGCAGGAGCTGGTCACCATACCTGAAACACCCAAGGAGAAAGCCCGGCTCATGGACAAACCCTCCCAGGATCCCGAGATCATCCGGCCCATTTTCCGGAGGATTCTCAAACATCGGGCCAAGATCATGCTCACCTGCCAGTTCCGGGAGGATCTCCCCACTCTGACCGTGACCTGCGACATCATTCAGATGGTGGGAGAGATCGAGACCAAGCTCGTCCTCGACAACTTCAGCCCCGAAGAGTTCGTGGGGTTGTACAATCAGTTTGGAAAGGGGAAAAGGCTCTCCGGCTTCTTCACCGAGGACGAAGAGACCATGGGCTTCGATCTCACCGTTGACAGCTGCCGCATGGGCAAGATCACGGTCTTCCTCCCTGAGAGGATCTACTTCCAGAAGCGCAAGTTCTTCCGCGTGGAGCCCGATCCCAAGGAACCGGTGAGCATCCACATCCTCCCCCCTGGATACCAGACCGTTTCCGCTTTCGTCCGCGACATAAGCGAAGGGGGCGTGGGGCTGGTTTCACCGTATACGGGGCTGGAGAAAAATCAGGTCTATCCGGTGGCCCTTATACTGCCATCGAACCGTACCCTGCTTGGCACAGGCGAGGTGATGTTCAAGGGTGACGGCAAGGACCGCACCTGCAATTATGGGATATCACTCAAGTTTCATCCTTCAGACCACCATTATCTCCAGCACTACGTGTTCAAGAGGCAGGCTGGCATCCTGGCCACCATCAGGGACCTGGAGCTCTGATCCCTATCCGGATGGCCTTCAATCCAGCCGGGGTCATGCCCTCGAGCAGCGCCGCCTGCCCGAGCGTCTGTGGTCTGATCTTCTCCAGCCGCGACTTGAGCTCGTTTGAGAGCCCGGGTATGTCCTTGTAGGAAAGGCCGGCCGGGATCTTCACCCGTTCAAGCTCCTGGAGCTGCCGGATGTCGCCCTGCTGCCGGGCTATGTACCCTTCGTACTTGATCTGAACCTCCACCTCCATGCCGCTCAGCGGGCTTATGTGAGGCGGGACAAGCCCCCGCAACTTCAGGTCTTCCATGCTTACCTCGGGCCGTTTCAGGAGGTGCCTGAGGTTGACGCGCTCGCTCTGTGCTTCGCGTGAAGGGCGGATATGGGGCATGTCTCTGGGGATGACCACGCTCGTTCTTTCCAGATGGGCCTCCAGATCGCGCATCTCGCTTACGATCTCCTGCACCCGCGCCCTCCTCTCACGGGAGACGAGCCCCAGACCGTACGCCGTATCCGTGAGTCTCAAGAGGGCATTGGTCTCCCTGAGCATGAGCCGGTACTCGGCCCGCGAGGTGAACATCCGGTAGGGCTCGGAGGTGCCCCGGGTCACCAGATCGTCGATCATGACCGCGATGTACGCCTGGGAACGGTCCAGGATAAAGGGGGCCTCTCCCCGCAGCTTCCGGCAGGCGTTGACTGCAGCCGCGAGCCCCTGGGCCGCTGCCTCCTCGTAGCCCGAGGTGCCGTTGACCTGGCCGGCGAGGTAGAGCCCCTCGACACACTTGGTCTCCAGGGTCCTCGTGAGCTGGGTGGGCAGGATGTACTCATACTCGATGGCATAGGCGGGCCGGATGATCTCGGCCTTCTCCAGACCGGGCACGGACCTGACCACCTCCCACTGGATGTCGACGGGCAGGGAGTTCCCCAGGCCCGATGCATAGACCTCCCGGGTGGAGAGCCCTTCGGGCTCGATGATCACCTGATGGCCCTGCCGGTCGCCGAAGCGCATCACCTTGTCCTCCAGAGAGGGGCAATACCGGGCGGGCGTGCCGGTGATGGCCCCTGAGTACAGGGCGCTGAAACGGATATTGTTGCGGATGGTTTCATGGGTCTTAGGCGTGGTCCGCGCCAGGTAGCAGGGCAGCTGGGGCAGACTCGACCCTTTCGATTCAAACGCAAAGGGCATGCAGCCTTCCATGGGGTCCTGCCGGTCAAGCGCACTCAGGTCGATTGAGTCGCGGTGCAGTCTCGGCGGGGTTCCGGTCTTGTGCCTCCCTGAGGCCAGCCCCAGGATTTTAAGGCTCTGTGCAAGTTCGTAAGCCCCTTCTTCGCCCGCTCTGCCCGCAGGGATCCGCTTGTCGCCGACGTGTATGGTGCCGGAGAGAAAGGTCCCTGCAGCTACGATCACGGCACCGGCCCCGATGAATGCCCCCAGATGGTCAACCACGCCCCTGACCCGTGATCCCTCCACTACGATGCTGTCGATCCGGGCCTGCCGCAGGTGAACGCCCGAGCGTTCCAGCCGGGACTTGACGGCGGCCTCGTAGAGGCGCCGGTCGTTCTGGGTGCGCGTGGCGCGCACCGCAGGGCCTTTGCGGGTGTTGAGCACCCGGTATTGAATGGCTGTCTCGTCGGCAGCCTCGGCCATGATGCCGCCCAGAGCGTCGATCTCCTTGACCAGGTGGCTCTTTGCGAGCCCGCCGATGGAGGGACTGCAGGGCATGCGGCCCACGGTATCCATGTTCAGGGTGAACAGGGCTGTCTCAAGCCCGAACTTGGATGCCGCGTATGCGGCCTCTGCGCCGGCATGACCGGCACCTATGATGACGATGTCGAACTTTTCCATTGCCTGATGTCTATGGCAAATGCCCCGTGTTTTCAAGACAGATTATGCCGGCCGGCCACCTCCGGCAGACCGTCAATGGATTCCGCACCCGGTCTCCTTGAAGGACTATCCGCCCCGTTCAGGCGGATCGGCGTTTTGCCGCGCTTGCGTAAATAGGGACTTGAGTCCGTCTTTGTCTGCCGCTACACCGGTGGGAAAGGAGCTGGTGATAAGCTCAAAAGGATTATTCCCGCAGAATGACGGATGCCTTCCGGCTACCCGGGTGCGATCTCACGGAGGATGCATTCCCAGATGGCATCCACGCCCTCACGGGATACGACGGACACGGGAATGGGCTCTGCCCCGCTGAGCCGCGCGATCTCCTTCACACGCCTTGCCCTGGCGCTGAAGGTCAGCTTGTCCGCCTTGGTGGCTGCGATGAGCGGGCGCGCTCCGGTCGAACGGGCGAGGTCCAGGACCATGAACTCCTCCTTCCCGGGGTCTCTCCTGATGTCCAAGAGAACCATGAGGAGCCTCAAATCTTCGTTCCCTCGGAAGTACCGGGCCGCAAGCTTCTCCCAGGCGCTCTTCATGCCCTGGGGGACCCGCGCGTATCCATAGCCCGGCAGGTCCACCAGGTACAAGGACGGCAGATCCACCAGGTCCACCTCAAAGAAATTGATGTTCCGGGTCTTTCCCGGCTGTTTGCTGGTTTTGACCAGCGACTTGCGGTTGAGCAGCGCGTTGATCAGGGAAGACTTGCCCACGTTGGAACGGCCGGCAAAGGCGACCTGGGGCAGCCGGGGGAGGCTCTCGTAGATGGTCCCGGCGTAGCGGGCGTCGCGCACCTTGACGATCATAGCGATCCGAGGTACTCGGCCACCCGGGAGACCCCCTCACGGATGTTGGCCTCAGAGTTGGCGTAGGAAAACCGGATATAGCCCTCCGCCCCCGGGCCGAAGTCGATTCCCGGGGTGACGCCCACCCCGGTGTTGTCCAGGATATCCATGGCCAGCCGGTATGAGTCGTTGGTCACGTGCGACACATTCACCAGCACGTAGAAGGCCCCGTCCGGCTCCACCTCAACATCGAGCCCGTGGGCCTCCATCTCCTGAAGCATCACCAGACGGCGCTGCGCGAAGATCCGCTTCATGCGCTCCACGTCCGGACCCGCCTCGGTGAGCGCGGCGACGCCGGCCCACTGGGCGATGGAAGGGGCGCAGATCATGAGGTTCTGCTGGATCTTCTGGGCCGTCCTGATGAGGCCCTTGGGGAAAACCGCCCATCCCAGGCGCCAGCCGGTCATGGCATAGGCCTTGGAAAAGCCGTTGATCACCACGGCGTTGTCTGTGTACTCCAGGACGGTGTGCTGCCCGCCGGTATAGACGAGCCCGTGGTAGATTTCGTCGGATATGACTGGCAGTCCCAGAGAGCAGAGCCCGCGCAGGTGATCCTCATCGAGGCAGACCCCGGTGGGGTTGGCGGGCGAGTTGATCACGAGGGCTCTGGTCGAGGAGTTCCTGGCGCGGGCCGCCTTCTGCGGGTCGAGCTGGAACCTGTCGCCGCTTCCCGTGGGCACGAACCGGGGGGATGCGCCCAGGAACCTGATGAAGTTCGGATAGCAGGCATAGTAGGGATCGGTCAGAATGACCTCATCGCCGGCCCCGGCCAGACAGGCCATGGCGATCAGGAGCGCTGGAGACGAACCCGTGGTCACCAGAACCTGTTCCGGATCGATGCCTCTCACCCCGTAGGTTTTGACATAGTATTCGCAGATGGTCTCCCTGAGCTCCGGGATACCCAGGGAATGCGTGTAGTGGGTCTTGCCCTCTTCCATGGCCCGCACGGCGGCCGACCGGATGCACGCCGGGGTGTCGAAATCCGGCTCGCCCACCTCCAGGTGAATGACGGACCTGCCCTGTGCTGCGAGGGCGTTGGCCTTTTCCAGGACATCCATCACGAGGAAGGACGTGATAGGCAGATTCGTGAGTCCCGCTTCCATGACACTCCTATAACAGACCGTAAAAGCCGGGGCAATGCCTTCCCGGGAGGGGTCTCCCTATCTATCCGTTTTCTTCCAGAGACTCTTCTTCGACCTCTTTGAGGATCTTCGTCACGACAGTCTGTGTCGAACGGAGGATGCCGCGGAGATACCGGATCTTCTCGGCCGCCTGTTTCACCGTCTCCTCCAGCTCGTCGATGGGAACCTCACCCCTGTTCATCTTCGCCAGGGTGTCTTCGAGCTCCTTGAGCACCTCGGAATACTGTCTGGCCTTTTTCATCACTGCTCCTTGTCTTTCACTATACTTACGATCCTTCCCCTTGCCAGCACGGTGGTGATGGACGCTCCTTTCCGGACCACGGCGGCATCCATGACGGGCCTGCCCTGTGAGTCCATGGTGATGCTGTAGCCCCTATGCAGGGTCCGGGAAGGATCCATGGCGGCGAAAAGGGAACCGAGATGCTCCATGCGGTCCTGCCCGCGGATGATGATCGTGCCCGCATGATCGCCGAGAACCTGCTGCTTTCGCGCGAGATCGGCCCTAAGAAGCGAGAACCGGGCCAGGGTGTCTTGGATCGCGATTTTCGGCAGCCCATCGAGGGCCTGGAGCCGGCGTTCAACCGCTGCACGCGAGCTGTGGGCAAGGTGTGAAGCCGCTGCCGCGAGCATCTGTTCCCTCCGGGCAAGATCCCTCGACAGGGCGGTATGGAGATGGAACGCGTGCTCTTTGAGATTGGACAGCGCCGAGACCATCCACCGTTGCGCGGCATGCCCTAGTCCGGATGATACTGCACGGAGCCGCTCGCCCGCGCTCTGCAGGGCCTCACGGCTCCGGTGGGAAATATCCCGGCTTGCCTGGTTCAGATATGCCCACACCTCGTCCATCCTGCCGACGAGAAACCCTGCGGCATCCGTGGGTGTGACGCAGCAGGTATGGGCCACAAGGTCGGCTACACTCACATCGATCTCGTGGCCGATGCCGGTGATCACGGGCCTGGCGCACCAGGCCACAGCCCTGCACAGGGAGAGGTCATCGAAGGAGAACAGGTCGGTCCTCGCCCCTCCCCCCCGGATGATGACGATGACGTCCACATCGGGCCGTCTCTGGAGGGCCTCGATTCCGGCAAGAACCTCGGGCACCGTGTTCTCGCCCTGCATATGGGCGTCGAAAAGGGTCACGGAGAATGAATAGCCGCTGTCGGTGAGAATCCGCATGAAGTCGTTGAACGCGGCCGAGCCGCCCGAGGTGATCAGCCCCACATTCCGGGGTATCCGCGGCATCTGCAGGGCCTTGTTTTTCTCCAGAAGCCCTGCGGCCTCAAGCGCCCGTACGGTCTGCTCCCTTTTCCTGGCGATGGCGCCGAATGTATAGGCCGGGTCGATCTCGGAGACGATCAGCTGGTAGCGGCCCTCCCTAACGAAAAGATCGATCCGGGCCTTGAGCCTGACCTCGATGCCCGGCGCGAGCTCGAAGTCCTGCATGCCGAGAATCTTCAGGGCCTGGCGCCACTTGACAAACGACCCCCGGAAAAAGGCGCAGCCGACCTTTGCCACATAGCCCTCATCCATGCCCGGTGCCTTTTCCACCAGATCGAAGTACACATGACCGGATTTCGCATGCGCCTTCAGTCCGTGGATCTCCCCCTGCACCCACACCTCGTCGTGGAAGCACGCGCCCAGGGCCTCCCTGGCCAGCTCATTGAGTTGACGTACGCTCAGACATGACACCGATACAGGAATACCAGAAAGCGCGCAGGGGAATCAAGCAGTCCCTGGGCAGTGTTCGTACCCTCTGAGAATTGGGGCGCCCGGCTGATCCGGACTCATATCGAGGGAGCGCGGATTGAAGAGAAAACGCCCGGCAGCCTTAAGAATTGGGGAGAGAACAGGCCATAATCCGCCCCGTAACCTGTGATTGACAGCATGGGCCCTTCAATGTACATATTTTTTAAAAGAATATCATTTTAGGAGCAGCCCATGGAATATCAGTTCATCAGGGTGGAGGTCAGGGATGATATCGCCACGGTGGTCATGGATCGCAAGCACGAGCTCAATGCTCTGTCTTTTGGAATGCTTTCGGAGATCAATCATATCTTCTCCTCCTTCCTCAAGGACGGGAACAACGTGAGGCTCATAGTCTTCACCGGGGGTGACGAGTGTTTTTCCGCAGGGATCGATCTCAAGGAGGCGCCCTATTTTACAACGGAAGAGGCCACGAGATACTTCAACCTCGCCATCGACACCTACTCCATGCTCCTGGACTATGACAAGATACTCATCACCGCCGTGAGCGGCATCGCCTTCGGCGGAGGCTTCAACCTCGCACTCATGGGCGATATCATCATTGCCTCTGAGAGCGCCATCTTCGGCCACCCTGAGATCAAGTACGGGTTCAACCCCTTGCTCACCCCCCTGGTGGCCCGGATCGGGATGGCGCGAAGCAAGGAGCTGACCCTGAAGGGAGAGCCTATCGGCGCGCAGGAGGCATACCATATCGGGCTGGTGAACCGGGTGGTTCCGCCGGAGCGGTTCCGCGACGAGATCGCCTCATGGTCGAAGCAGCTGGTGAGCAGGCCCCCGGAGGTGGTGCGGGCCCTGAAGCGGAGCTTCGACGTGGTCAGCCGCCTCGACGCCAAGGCCGCGCTCGAATACGAGCTCGAGATGACGGCCATGCTCTTCAATATCCGGGGAGACATACGGGAGAACATGAAGAGTGTCATCCAGAGAAAAGGCCTCGCCGGCAAGATCGTCTGTTCCTGATTTGTTCAACGCCTTTCTCCTCTACCAAAAGCTCCGGGACAGGTACGGCCCGTCCGGATGGTGGCCGGGGGAGACCCCGCTGGAGATTGCTGTAGGAGCGGTGCTCACCCAGAACACCGCCTGGAGCAACGTGGAAAAGGCCATTGCACTCCTGAAGGAACATTCTATGCTGGATGTCCGGCGCATCCACTCGGCCCCTTTAAGTACCCTCGCCGCCCTGATCCGTCCGTCCGGATACTACAACCTCAAATCCATCCGGCTCAAAAACCTCATTCAGGTGATCATGGAGCTCTGTGCAGGGGATATTGACGCATTCTTCGACCGTGATCTCCACGACCTGCGGTCCATGCTCCTTACCGTCAACGGCATCGGGAAGGAGACAGCTGACAGCATCTGCTGCTATGCGGCAGGCAAGACCATCTTCGTGGTAGACGCCTACACGCGGAGGATCCTCTCCCGGCACGGCATGGTGGAGGAGCAGGCGGATTACGAGACGATCCGGCATCTCTTCGAGGCGGGCCTGCCCCGTGACCTGGCGGTGTACAAGGACCTGCACGCGTATCTGGTCTTCGTGGGCAAGGACTTCTGCCGAAAGAGCAGGCCCAGATGCGAATCCTGTCCTTTGAAAGGATGGGCGTGAACGATCGCCGCGGCAAAAAGGGATGGTCTTGCTCGCGATGTTTGTGGTAAAAAGAAAAATATGGGAAACGACTCTTTTTTCAGTCTTGTCATCCTCCTAATCCTCTTCTTCGTGCTCCCTTCCGTGCTCAAACTGCTCGGCCGGTACACGCTCGACAGCAAGGATGCCGGAAAGAAAAGGGAAGAGCCGGGGCATGGCCTCCCGGGAGAAGAACCCGCTCCCTATCGGGAAGATTTCCCCGCGCATGGCGGTTATGACACATACAAAGGGCCGGAGATTTCCAACAAGCCCATCCATCCGAAATGGTTCTAGCGGGCAGACCCAGTAATCAGGGCAATCAGGGCATCCGTTTTATCATCGGGGTCAGCATCATCGCACTGTCGATCTACGGATTCTATATTGCCCTGACCAAGCAGAATTCTCCCGAACTCTTTCTCATCCCCGTCACGGCCGATCCTCCGGACGGCCCGTGCACGGAGGTGGTCTTCCCGGGATTGTCTCTGTGCGTTCCGCCCGGGTTTGAGTGTGAGACCAGGCCTGATGGAGCGATAGAGATACGCTCGCCCGCCGCGAAGGTCCGGGGCGAGATCAGGGTCTTAGACAAGCTCCCCCGGGAGGATGAGTGGAGAGCGTCGCTGCACAGGCCCCTCATCAGGGCCTTTCTGGGCGACGAGCAGTCCATGGACACGCCGGAGCTCCTGGAGAAGATCCTCAGCCACCGCTACAACCCAACGCTCATGGGGGTCAAATCGCGGCTCATCCCCTCGTGGATGAAGAAGACAGCAGGGGCGGAGATCCTCAGCCTTAGAGGCGGCGAGGCCATCCTTTTCTACACCCCTGGGCGGTTCATGGGCTTCGCGTTTCAGGGAGAGAAGATCGTCATGCTATCCTGCAAAGGGACCGTGGACAAAGCGAGCGCACTTAGCCTCATCGGCGCGGTTAAGATCACTTCACCGGAAGGACGAGGAACGGTATCGCCGCATTCTTCATGAACCTTTCCACCAGGTCGCTCTTGAAACCGTAGAGGCTGCCCTTGCCCGTCTCGTGGGATAGAACGAGGAGCTCGATCTGCCTGGATTCGATCGTCTGGTTGATCGCATCCACCGGATTGCCCTTTGTGACGAGCCGGTGATCCGAATCGATGCCCTCTCCCGCTGCCTGATGACAGATGGCGTACATCTTGTCGCGGGCCGCCTGGGCCACCTGATCTTCCAGAAGCTCGGTGTTGACATGGGGGACGTAAAAGCCCGCAGCCTGCTTGATGTCTGCCACTGAATGGAGAACATAGAGTTCCGCCTGGACAAGCCTGGCAAGCTCGAAGCCGTATTCCACGACAAAGCGGCTGTGCTCGCTCAAATCGATGTAGCACAAGATCCTTCTGGGTTTTTGTACCATGGTCTTCTTCATAGAGATCCTCCTCTTAGCTGGATGGGTTGCCGTCCAGTTGTCATGAGATCAATCAGTTGTTTACTACGGAATCGATGACATTTTTCAAGTCTTTGAGATGGAAGGGTTTTGCGACGAAAGCGTCCGCGCCTTTCTCGAAAGCCAGCTTCCTGGCCTCGCTGACGCTGAACCCGGTGATCAGCACGATGGGAGTGCGGGGATATCTGCTCTTGATCTCGGTCATGAGCGTGAAGCCGTCCATTCGTGGCATGTGGATATCGCTGACCACGATATCCATGGAGGTCTTTTCCAGATATTCCAGGGCGTCCATTCCGTCGTGGGCGGTATGCACGCGATATCCGAACATACTTAAGAAGTCTGCAATCACATGGGCCAGATCGTCCGAGTCATCGACAATGAGAATATTCTTTGCGTTCATCATGATTTTTTCGGCGAGGCGAGATCGATGATCTCGTAATCCCTCAAGGTTGTGTATTTCTTGGTTTCGGCCGTGGTGAGCTTTGCCAGCTTATCCATGACCTCCTTGATCTTGAATATCTGTTCCTCCATGACCTTCAGGGTCTGCTGTACCTTGTGGTTCTTCTCCAGCTCCGGAGCCAGCTGCAGCATCTCGATGTTCCCCAGGATGATGTTGAGAGGCGTGTTGATCCTATCAGAAAGCGTGACCGTTGTCTTTGCTATTGCACTGACCTCCTGAATCCGCTTCTGCTCCTGCCCGTAGCTCTGCATCTCCAGCGCCCGCCGCACCCGGATGATCAGTTCGCCTTCGTCGCAGGGCTTGAGCAGATAATCATAGACGCCCAGTCTCAGGGCCGTGACAGCGGTTTTGATGGACCCGTACCCGGTGATCACGATCACCAGGGTTTTGGGCGAGACCACCTTCACGTTCTCCAGGAGCTCGAGCCCCCCCATTCCCTCAAGGACGAGATCGGTGAGCACCAGGTGGTATTTCTTCTCGCGGAAGATCTCCAGAGCTTCTTCCGCAGACGAGACCTCATCGACCTCGTACCCTTGCGCTCTGAGGATATTCACCAGGGAATACCGGACGATCTCTTCATCGTCGACAACGAGTATCTTTTTCTTTTCCACGAGCAACCTACCTGTTGTACAACTGCTTGTGAACCATATCCCTGAGCTCCTTGACCCGGAACGGCTTGCGCAGGAACACCACTCCGGTCTCCTCAAGGAACTCCTTGACCTGATAATCGTACGTGTCTCCGGTGATGAACAAAAACCGCCTCTTCAGCCTTGGGTTCTTCCTGACCGCCTCCCGGTAGAGATCCATTCCGTCCATCTCGGGCATCCTTAAGTCCGATACGATGAGCTCCCATGGATGCTCTCCCAGATGATCGAAGGCATGCCGGCCGTTCGTGAAGGTCATGACCTCGTAGTAGGGACTTAAGGAATCCATCATCAGTTCCAGCAGATCTTCCTCGTCTTCGACCACCATGATTACCGGCTTACTCCCTGGCCTTCCCTCCTCACACGGTACAGGTGATTCTCCGGCATCCGCCTCGGTGCAACTAGACTGCGCATCAGGCACCATGGCGGGAATCCTGATGCGCGCCAGGGCCCCGCGGGCGGTGTTTTCCAGGGATATCTCCCCCTTGTGGTCCGAGATGATGCCGTAGCAGATGCTCAGCCCCAGTCCTGTTCCCTTGTCCTTGGACTTGGTGGTGAAAAATGGGTCGAATACCCGGGTGATGATCTCCTCGGGAATACCGGGCCCGGAATCCTCGATGGAGACCTCCACGTTCCCGTCATGCAACCCGGCCTTGAGCCATATCGTGCCCGGCTCATTGTCGATGGCGTCGATGGCGTTGTTGATGAAGTTGACCAGGACCTGCTCCATGCAGTTCATATCGGCCTTAACGAAAAGCGGCTCGGTCCCCTCTTCGGTGATGAGCCGGATCCCGCGCTTCTTCACGGTCGGCGCATAGAGGCTCAGCACCCGTTTGATGACGTCCTGCATATCGAAGATCACTTTTTCCGGCGGCTTGTTCCTGGAGAACTTCAGGAGTGACTCCACAATGCTCTTGGCAGAGGAGGCGGCGTTGATGATCACGGATAGCCTTTTGCGATCTTTGCTCCCCAGCCTTTGGACATTGATGAGATCGGCAAACCCCAAGATAGGGGTGAGCCTGTTGTTCAGCTCGTGGGCGATGCCCGAGGTGAGCAGGCCCAGCGAGGTGAGCTTTTCCGTCTGCATGGCCCGCTGTTCCATCCGCCGCTTGGCGGTGATGTCCCGCATCATGATCAGTACCTGGTCCGGCCGAAGGCTCTTGATGAAAAACCTGCCCGCGATCCTTTCAGAGGTGCCGAAGGTGACGATTCGTTCGAAGTCCAGGAACTGCCCCGGGCTCATTCTGGACTTGTAGCCGCGGATGCAGTCTGCGGTCGCGTCGTCGAACATGTCCCGAATCTTGACCGGGACCTTTCCCAGTGCAGTGATGAGCCGCTGGTTGCAGAAGGTGACATCGTCATCCCCGTCGAGGATGAAGATGCCGTCCTCGGAGGCATCCACCACGGTTTTGTAACTCTCGGTGAGGCTCCGCAGGCTCTCGTCCTTGAGCATCAGCATCTCGTTCAAGTCGAGGTTCCTGCGCTGGAAGACCGAGGATATGTGGATCAGGGTCAGCATCTGTCCCACCAGCAGGCCCATAAGCTCGAACACCCGCTGATAGTGGAGGTTGAAAAAACTGTTCTGGGAATGGGAGAGGTTCAAGACGCCAAAGGTCGTTTCGCCGTCTTTGATGGGTATGCACAGCATGGAGCCGATTTGAACCTGTGAGCCGGGGAACTCCTTGTAATACCGGCATTCATGCACATCCGTCACCAGGATCGGCTTGCCCTCCCGTGCGCACGTCCCGGCCACACCCTCGCCAAGCTCCATGCTGGCGGCAGGAACCTCTCCGGGAAGCTCGATGCCTGCCGCGGCCTTGAGCACTACCCGGTTTCCCTCAACGAGAAAGACCGAGGCGTTCTCACAGCGGGATTCCCTTACCAGGATCTTGACGACATAGGAGTAGAATTCATCTTCCGGGGAACCTCTTCTGACATACTCGGAAAGCTCGTAGATACCCGAGAGCAGTCCGATGATGTCTTCGTAGAAATCCGTTGCTTTCTTCAGGAGATCGAGCAGGACCATCTCCCGGCTCTGGGAGAAGCCCGCGGATTCCTGGAGCTTAGGCAAACCGTCTTTCACAGCCCCCCCATGCCCTAAAACAGGCTCTCTATCATGGCAGTGTTCGTTTTATACCGTTGTGCAATAATATTGACAAGATCTTTTAAGGTGTCCCCCAGAAAGGGCCGGACTATGCCGAGACACGACGGGTCCGCTTCCGGAATCCCTCTCTCGTACTGGCAGATCACATGGTTGATCAGGCATACCAGGGCGGAATCATGGTTGACGGGCCGGTGATGGCTGCTGATTATTTTCACGATCTCCTGAGGGAAATTCCATTTCATTGCCACCGTCTTCCCCAGCTCGGTGTGGCTTAAGGAAAAGGTCTGCCGCTCAAGCTCTTCGCCGGGGCGGCATCTTTCCGAGTCGATCAGGGCGGTATAGATCTCGGGCGCGAGGAACAGAAAGATCATTCTGCCGAGATCGTGCAGCAGGGCGCCGGTGAAGAGCCTGTCCTTCTCCGCCTTGCTTACGCTTAAGGAAATGGCTATCACGGCGGCTGCATACGAGTGTGCCCAGAGGTCCCGGGCATACCTGGTCTCGCACTTGAGCGTATCCATGACCGTCATGGACAGGGAGATACACTTCACCATATCAAGCCCAATGGTCAGCAGCGACTGATGCAGGCCGAGATGTTTCCGGGTATGGCGGTAGAAGGGCGAATTGGCGAGCTTCATGACCTTTGCGGCCACCGCCGGGTCGGTGGAGATGATCCTCTCCACCCGCTCGATATCCGCATCATCCCTCTGGAGCACCTCGAAGAGGCGCGCCCTGGTCGCATCCAGTGCCGGGATGGTCTCGAAGCGCTTTTCCACGCAGAACTGGGTCTTCGTGTTTTTCACTGTCATTCCGTAACGGACTATCAAACCGGGAACTTGAACGCTTTCTTTGCCTCTTAAACGGCCCGGGCTTGCCGTCAGAGGCGGATATGCCGCTTCAAAGTGTAATGGACTGTTGTATCGTACTCCTTTTT
The DNA here is from genome assembly GCA_001896555.1 of Candidatus Phosphitivorax anaerolimi. Lineage (GTDB taxonomy): Bacteria > Desulfobacterota > Desulfomonilia > UBA1062 > UBA1062 > Phosphitivorax > Phosphitivorax anaerolimi. The sequence goes on along the minus strand of MPOS01000004.1, from coordinate 19,254 downwards.
TCCAGCCGGATCAAATAGTAGTAATGATTGCCTTGAAATACCGCAGTCTTCCTGGTCTTTTCGACAGCAGAGGAGATTTTTCACTCATGAATTTTTATTGAATATCCGTTACTATACCTTAAAAGCAGAGGGTACCGCTCTGCAATGCCGATACGCGGAAAAACGATGGGATGAATATGAAGACGCCAACAGACGCGAGCACGAGCAACACGACCAGGATCCTGCTCGTAGACGACGAAAAGGAGACTCTGGACCTCATCTCCGAGTATCTCGAAAAGAAGGGGTTCACGCTATCGAAATCAGCCAGCGCCGAGCATGCAATCCATCTGGTTGAGCAGGACGGCTACGAGATAGCTATTGTGGATCTCCACCTCCCCGGCATGACCGGTTCCGAACTTCTGAAGCATATCAAGAAGATCCGCCCCCATATTCAGGTGATCATGATCACCGGATACGGGACCATACGCGACGCGGTCGAATGCATGAAGCTGGGCGCCTCGGACTTCATTACCAAGCCGATTCTCCTCGACCACCTGCTCCTGACCATCAACCGGATCATCCAGGAAGCCAGGCTCAAGGAACAGGCCGAGCTGGCCGGGTACTACCGGAACCTCTCTCGGACCGACGAGCTGACCGGAATGTACAACTTCCGCCACCTCATCTCACTCTTAAAGAGCGAGGTCACCAGGCACCTTCGCTACAACAGGACCATGTCGCTGGCTATGATCGACATCGACAACTTCAAGAACTACAACGACACCAGAGGCCACGAGGAGGGCAATGAACTCCTCATGCGCCTGGCACACGTTTTCAGGCGCAACACGAGAAACTGCGATATCTTGGCACGGTACGGGGGAGAGGAGTTTGTCATCATATTCCCTGAGACGGCCCTTGAAGAAACGGTTGTGGTCGCGGAGAGGATCTGCAAGACCGTGGCCGCGACCCTGGATGTAAGCGTCACCATTGGCCTGGCCAGCCTGCCCCGCCACACCATCGACCACAACGAGCTCATCAGAATGGCCGACAAGGCCATGTACTGGGGCAAACAGCACGGCAAGAACCGGATCGTGGTCTACGAAGATTCGATGTCCACGTGCAGGTAGAGATCGCCTGCCTTTTTCGCCGGGTTTTTCCTTCCCATCCTCGCCAGCTTCAAGACGGTTCCCGGCGTTGTGCCCCGGGGAATGCTCACCCTGATTCTGCGCTTTGAGAAGCCGGGCCGGTACTCGATGGTGATCGTTCCACCCCCTGAGGCGATCTCGGGAGGTATCCGGATGTGCTCGTGGATGTCCATCACATTGTGGAAAACCCTGGCCGCGCTCTGGGCTGCAAGCCTCACCAGGGAGCGTTTCAGGACGTCCCGAGGCCTTCCACCGGACAGCATGGCCTCCTGGGCTATCACCCTGCTCACCATGAGCAGCCTCTCGAGCCACTCCCTGCCGATGGGCAGGTCGTCGAAGACCTCCCGGAAGTCCGAGCGGGAGAAGATATCCTGATACACGCGCTCCCGCTCGAAGCCCCGTTTTCTGTCCCCGTCGTATTTTTTCCTTTTCCGGGGATCGATGAGCACCCCGTACGCCTCGGTAATGTCCCGGAAATACTCAGCCGATCGGGGATCGTCCCGATTGAGGTCGGGATGGAACTTCAAGGCGAGTCTGCGGTAGGCCTTCTTGATATCCTCTGCCCCGGCGTCTCTGCATATGCCCAAGATCTGGTAGTAGTCCTTGATCATGTATCCGTTTCTTTTATCACTACCTTAATAAGCATCTACCGATGAGACTGGATAAAGATCTCCTCTGGAAGCTGAACCGCGGTGAGCACCCCGCCATAGATGGCCCCGGTGTCGACGCCGATCTTGTCTTCCTTGACAAAGGGCCGGGCAAAGGGCGTGTGTCCGAACACCACCTTCTTGCTCAAGCCGGTGGGGGAGAAAATGAAATCATCGCGTATCCACGCGAGATCATGGCGCTCCTGCCTGAACATGGGCACCCCGGGCCTGATTCCCGCATGGACGTAGATGTAGTACCGGTCCTCGTAGTACCACCTGAGGTTTGCATAGAAGTCCCGGTGCTTCTGACTGAGCGCATACGCTACCTGGGTGTGGGATACAAAGGGCTCGCCTCCCAGATAGGATTCGACCGTCTTCATGCCGCCGTTGGCGAAGTACAGCGATTTGTTAGTCCCGAATTCGAGGAACTCAAGGAACATGTCTTCGTGATTACCCCTCAGGAAGATGCAGGGGACTTCCTTAGCAAGATCGATGAGATAATCGATCGTCTCTACGATCTTGGGCCCACGGTCGATGTAGTCACCCAGGAAAACGAGGATGTCTTCTTTCCCGGGTTCGATTCGGCCCACCAGATCTTCCAGCAGATCCAGACGGCCGTGGATATCGCCGATTGCAAATGTTCTCATCATTGCCTTATCAGGAGATGGAATCGTTCTCTATCGTGTCTTGGCCGCGCGGGGCGTCAGATGCCTTTTTTGAGTCTTATGGACTCGATCTTGAGCTCCGGGATCCTCTCCTGGGCCTTCGTGGATTTCGGATTGATCTTCAGGGCAAGCTGATAGGCCTCTACTGCGGCGTTTATGTCCTCGAGCTTCTGCTTCCCCGTCCTGGAAGCAGCCCGTGCCTCGTATGCGTATGCGAGCGCCAGCGCGGCATCGTAGTCCTTTGCGTGCTTGAGGTACTGGCCTGCAGCGTCAATGATCTTGTCGTGGTCCTTCAGACCCACTGCGGCTGACACGAGCCCCTTACGGTATTCATTTGACTGTTCCACCTTGAGCAGCGACTGGTAGTATCCATAGGCCGCCTGATAGTCCTTCGCCTTCAAACTCAGCGCGGCGGCCCGCAGCAGGGAATCCTTGTCGCCGGGCTTTATGGCGAGCGCCTTTCGGAAGGCTTCCAGGGCGCTCTTCTCCTTGCCGGCCTTTTCATAGGATGCGCCCAGATTATAGAGCAGCACCGGGTCCTTCGGCGAGAGTTCCACGGCCTTGGAATAGTAGGCGACCTGCGCATCTGCATCTCCGAGCCTGCCCATGATCATGCCGAGCTGGGCGTATGCATTCCCGTCTTTGGGATAATGCGTGACATAGCGTTTCAGCAGGGAGGCCGCTTCCTTGTAGTTCTTCTTCTTGAGGGCGTCTTCGATCACGGGAATCAGGATCTCGCGGTCCCTGGCATTGCCCGCTGCCGACTTGTATATCTCCAGGGCCTCTGCCGGCCTTCCGGCCTGCTCATAGGTCTTGCCCAGGTCGATGATGATGGAGTCGGTGCCGGGCGAGAGTTCGAGGGCCTTCCTGAGGTATTTCACCCTGTTGTCGAAATCTCCCATCTGCCCTGCGATGTATGCCATGCGGCGGTAGGTGTTGGAATCAGCCCTCCCCTTGTCAACGATCTTCTGGCTTATCGCCATGGCTTCCCTGAACATGCCCAGCCGGGTGTAGCAGCGGGAGAGCTGCGCATGGGCATGCATGTCGTCAGGGTCGGCCTCCATCATGGCCTTGTAGATGCCGGCGAGCGTCTCGTAGTCGTTCTTTTTCGTGAGCAGCTCATCGAGCTTGGCCACGAACTCCCGGTTTTTGGGAAAACTCGCATGGGCGCTCTTGAGGATGGCGATCTGGTCGTCAACGTTCTTGGACTCCTTCAACCGGTTCAGAAAATCCTGCTCGGTGAGCTCCATCTCGAGCGGGACCCTGGCAATGTTGTACTCGATGTAGTAGACATCGATGGGAACCGAGCGCAGACCGGCGGCCAGGAGCTGGTCGCGGATCTGGGAGGTCTCGATCGGCTCGTGCAGGTCGTTGGTGTTTCCGAACCCCACCACGTCGGCGGTGAGATAGGAATCGAAGAAGGTGTTCGCCTTTATCTTGGTGATGACAACAGTCTCTGTGCCCTTGATCAACAGGCTCTCGCCGGGTCTGATAACTTGGGGGTTCCCGTCCACGCTCACCTCCATGGAGATGAAGCGAGGAGGCTTGCGGAAAATGAAGGAGACCATGGCCTCTCGGACAAGCCCGATCTTCCCGCCGATGGGAACGCTGAGAAAGAGGACGAATCCTATGGCGATGACCAAGATAACGATGAAAACTGCGCTTCCTTTCTTTCCCATCCCTCGCCCTTGCATTTGCTGGTATTTGAGTCGGTTATTACCAAGGAATAACCGATCTGTCCATTCCCATTTTCGCCCCTGATACAGCCCTAAACCCTTCATTGAGCGGGCGCCGGGGGCAGCCTCCTGAAATTCCTTACCATTGATCCGAATAACTCTATCCGGGGTATTTTGTTCTCGTATCGGCAGTCGGGAGATGATTCAGAAGAGAGAATCCTTGACCTTTCATAAAAATTCATTTACTGTAATATTTGAATCCACCACGGAACACCCGCCTCACGAGGAACATGCCCGGCTTTTGGAATTTTGGTATCCGATTGTTTTGTGTGAAAATTATATGGAAAGAGGTCTGACACTTGTTGAGCTCCTGCTTTCGATTACCCTTGCGTCGATCCTCATCCTTACCCTCTTTAGCATCCACTCCCTCACCGCATCTGCATATCGGGACGCCATGGCCGGCTGGTACTGCATGCAATCTCTGCGAAGTGCAATCATCCGGCTGGACGCCGACCTGAAACAGTGTGCATGTCTGCTGCCCCAGGACATGAGGGTCGCGTGCCAGGGAAGCGCCCTGTTCATCGCCGGGGTGCCCCTCACCTCATCCCACAGCGGCATCCGCGTGCATGCCAGCACCCCTCCTCCCTACTACTCCATCATCCGCACGCTCTCCGGCAGCTCCATGACCCTCGATGCCCTCGACATCGACGCAAGCGGGTCATATGACTACTGGGCCGATCTCGGAATCATCACCGAAAGCGGGCCGTGCGTCATCTCCCACGGGTATTCCCGGGGCGATGCCGTCATCACCCTGAAGGCGCCGGCCCCGGGGAGCATCGGCGAGCGCGCCGTGCCGGCGATCCACTACGAGTTGAGGACGGACGGGCTGTACCGGAACGGTCAGCTGCTGGCGGAGGCTGTCTGCATCTTCACCCCGAGCTTGGACGGCGCAGAGGTCTCCATCGTAATGGAAGCCTGTTATCATGAAAACAGAGAACGGATCTCTTATACCTATCACCTGCAGTGAGAATGGGTGGGTCCTCATGTACGCCCTGGTCTTCTGCATCGCGGTCCAGGGTATCGCCCTGATCACCTGCTCGCTCGTCGCACACAACATGAAATCTTCCACCGCCTTCGTGAGCCTGCTTTCCCGGACGCACATCCCCGCCGGGACCGAAGAGGAACCGGTTTTCCGGCACATCATGCTCCATGCCCCCGAAGGATGGGACCACGCCTGTTTCTCGACCGAGCTGACCGAGAAGACCTGGATGAACCAGCGCCGGTATTCCTGGCGCATCCGGCTCAGAGGCCAGCCCGATATGCCGGGGCAGGCCCCCCTGCTCTCCGGCTGGAGACCGCACATCATTCTTCTGGTGGACGACGGGCAAGACATGCTCGCCGCCTGCGACCGCCGGTATCGGGACAACGGCCTGTATCTCGCGAGGCCGGGCGGGGACATCGTGCCGGTACCAGACCGGGACGATGTGAGCTCAAGCCTCTCCACACCCCAGGGGACCTTTTTCCGCGGCGATTACGGCAACATCTGGCATCAGGCCCACGACACCTATTCCCTCGGCGGCACCATGCCGTGCTGGACCTTTGTCATGGAGTCGCTCAAAGAGTTCATCGATTCCATGGACCTGTGTCCCATGGCCATAGCCACCGTGTCCGGGGGGATCGTCCAGCCCTTCACCACCGACCGGGCACTGCTCTTCTCGACCCTGGAGGGCCTCAGGCCCGAGTCGGTTGAGTCGGCGCTCTCGGAGAGCCTCCTGAGTCTTCTCGATTCGTTCCCCGACAGGTGCAGCACCGCAAACCACATCATCGTGGCCACCGACGGCATAGCTGTGGGCGACGGGGACATTCCCGGCTGGCTCCAGGACTATGACCATGACGGCGATCCCAATGACCGGGCCATTGCAGGGGAGGGTTCCCACTGTCTGGACGACGTGGCGGCAATGGCCCGGTCACAGGGAATCAGCATCCACGTGGTGGGGCCTGATACCCTTTTCTTGAACGCCACGGCCGACAAGGGCGGGGGGAAACTCATGCCCGGCGCCGGCGCCTTCGATCCGCCTCCGAGCCTGGTCACCCTGCCGCACTGCCTTTCCGGAGGCACCAGGCGTGTTCTCTCGAGCATCGACCTGCGCCTTTTCCCTTCGTGGATCGACTGGGAGAGCGCCGCATACCTCAAACGCATGGCCAACGGGCTCCCCCATCTCTCAGGCGTCCCCGGCCTTGAGATCAGAGGCACTGCACTCTCGATCTTCGTGAATGGAGAGACGCTCCTGTGTACCACCTCCCGGGATAATCTCGTGTGCATAGACACGGCAAGAGGGGCCTGCTCGTGGATGGTGGAAGGGGCGGGCGGCAGGGTGACCGGACGGGAAGACCTCATCATCGCCGGACCCGACATCCGTGGAGACATCGTGGTTCTCGGCGATGGGCCCCTGATCCGGTGGCTGTGCCCGGGCGGCCTGTACACAGCGTCTGATGGGAGCCTCTTTTCGGCGGATGGCGCCGTCATCACGGCCCATACGCTCAGAGAGGGTCTCTTTGAGGCCCTGTTTACGGCAGACAGCTCTGTGTGCGCCCTTGAGTACGATCCCTGTGAAGGAGTGGTGCTCGCTGCATCGCGGACAGGCCAGATCACGATCCTGGGGCAGGATCTTGCCTGGCTGGATCTCCTCTTTCCGAACCTTTCAGGTGAAATCCGGGGCATCCGGTCCTTTCATTCCAGGCGCGAGCTGCACATCATCGCCCTCGCCGGGGGCCGGGCGGTGTGTCTGAGGGCGGGAGAAATCCTCTGGAGCAGATCCCTGGAGATTGGCGCCATCACCAACGCCGTGGTCATGGATGCGAAGCTCTACCTGTCAGTCTGGGAACCGGACGAATGCGGCGGGATCGACAGCGGCGAGTCATCTCTGGTGATTCTGGATGCCCTGACTGGAGACACCGTATCGCAGACCACCCTTTTCGGGGCAAAGGCATTCGGGCCGGTCATCGACCCGGATGCCGGGATCATGGAGCACATCAGCTGGGATGGTTCCATCCACAGGCTAGACATATCCGGGCTGCCGGGCATCAGCCAGTGCAGCCTCGGGACCAGAATCGTTTCTGAATCGCCTTAAGTCTGCCTGGAGAAAAAGGCTTTTTCTCTTCATGAGGGAGAAAGGACGTTTATGAACACAGAGAAGGCCATGTAAAGTTTTCAGAAAAATGTCCCGAAGAAGCGGCTACATACCAACGAAAGAGAGGTATTTGGATATGAGAAAGCCGTGCATACGGGACAAACACGGATTCACCCTGGTGGAGCTTGCACTGGTGCTGGTCATTGTGGGACTGCTCATTACCGGAGTGCTCAAGGGTGAGGCCCTGATCGAAAACGCCAAGGTCAAAAAGCTCGTGAATCAGAAAGATTCCATCGCAGCAGCGTACTATACCTACTTTGACCGGTACGGCATGCTCCCGGGAGATGAAAACCAGGCGGGAACGCCCACCGGCGACACCCACGAGGGAGACGGGGACGGGCAGATCGATGCGGCCGAATATGGATACGTGTTTGAAGACCTTGTCCTGGCCGGGATCATCAACGGCAGTTACGACGGCACACCGACCGACTTGCCGAACCATGCGTTTGGTGACTTCATGCGCATCCAGTGGGTGGGCAACTTTGCCGGCTCTGCCGTGAACGCTAATTGCATGTACTTTAACGGGATACCGGCCCAGGTAGCCCTGCAGATCGACACCAAGTATGACGACGGGGTATACAATTCCGGCTCCATCCGTTCCAACACGATCTATACCAACCAGGCGCCGAAGCAGATGATCTGGCGCATGTAGAAAAGACATTCCCGGGCATCTCGTGAATATACCTGCCGCCCAGGGCATGCCCTGGGCGGCGTCTGGAACATGGCATGGAAAAGAAACGCATCGGCGATCTGCTCAAAGACGAAGGGATCATCACCGACCAGGAGATCGGCCTTTCTCTCAAGGAGCAGCGGGCAACCGGCGAGCGGGTGGGCGATATCCTGCTCCGCCTGGGACTCGTGACCCAGACCGAGCTCGCCCAGGCCGTTGCCAAGCAGTCGGGCCTGGAATTTCTTGAGCTGAGAAACTACACTCCCCCCAAAGATGCGCTGAGGTCGCTGCCCCTGGCATTCGCCAAGGACAACGCACTGCTGCCCGTGGCAGTCGAAGACTCCGTGCTCACTGTTGCCACCAATGAGCCCGAAAATTCCAAGGTTCTGGATCTGGCCTCCCGGATCGCGAAAAAGAAGCTCGCGCTCGTAATCGCATCAGCTTCCCAGATACAACGGCACATCGAAAAGGACTACTACCTCCTGGAGCATCCCATAGAGGATGAGATTAGCGAGCAGCTCGAACTCGCCAGGCGCAACATACACGATGTGGACACCGAAAAGCTCACCCGGCTCATCCTCATGTCCGCCATCAATTCCCGGGCAACCGACATCCACATCACCCCCACGGACAGGACCTCCCAGATCCACTACCGCATCGACGGGATTCTCTATCCCTTCTACACCTTCCCTGTAGAGGTTCACCCGCGCATCATTTCCACAATCAAGGTCAAGGCGGAGATGGACATCTCCGAGCAGAGAAAACCCCAGGACGGGCGCCTCACCTTCGACTTTCTCAACGAGAACTACGACATGAGGGTGTCCACACTCCGGGTTTCACACGGGGAAAACATGGTCTTGAGGATACTGGCCAGCACCGAGGAGCTCTACAACCTCAAGAACCTGGGGATTGCGGATGACGACCTCGTTACGCTCAAGGAGATCCTCCACAAACCCTTCGGCATGATCCTGGTATCGGGTCCCACGGGATCGGGAAAAACCACCACACTCTACGCATCCCTGCGTGAGCTCAATTCCATCGAGAAAAATATCGTGACCGTGGAGGACCCGGTGGAGTACCAGTTCCCCTTGATCCGGCAGACCCAGGTCAACGAAAAGGCAGGCTATGTGTTTGCATCCGCCGTACGGGCCTTTCTGCGTCAGGACCCGGATGTTATCCTCATCGGCGAGATCCGGGATGCGGATACCGCCACCATGGGGATGCGTGCGGCCCAGACCGGGCACCTTGTCCTCTCGACCGTGCACGCCAACGACGCCGTGGGCGCAATCCCCCGGCTCAAGGATCTGGGAATCAAGGACTACATGATCTCCTCCTCGCTCCTGTGCGTCATCGCCCAGCGGCTCGTGCGCGCCCTGTGCCCCTACTGCAAGGAGCCCTATCCGTCCGGAGAGGAGGAGAGCCGGATGTTCGGCATCGCTCCGGGCACCACGATTTACGCCCCGAAAGGTTGCGACCAGTGCATCAAGACCGGATACCTGGGCAGGATGATGATCGCCGAGATCCTCCCGGTGACCCAAGAGGTGGAACGGCTCATCTCCATGGGAGCGCACCCCTTCGAAATCAAGGACAAGGCGATCGAGGAGGGCATGTACACCCTGGCACAGGACGCAGTCCGCAAGGTCGTAGCCGGCAAGACCAGTTTCCAGGAAGCCAGGAGGGTCCTCCGGTAATGCTGTTCACCTACCAGGCGTTGAACCAGGACGGCTCGGTCATCACGGGCAAGGGACATTTCGACGACTTGGGCGGACTCATGGATACCCTCGCGTCCCGGGACCAGATTCTCCTGAAATACCGCAAAAGGCGGTTCATCCTCACCGATGCCGTCGACTCGATGATCCAGCCCAGGGTGGAGCGCACGGACATCATCGAATTCTGCGAAGCCCTTTCCTCCATGGTGGCAAGCGGCCTGCCGCTGCTGGAGTCCATGGAGAGCATCAAGGATACCGTCCGGAACAAGAGACTCAAAAAGGCCCTCGAACAGGTGATCCGGGAGATCACGAGAGGCGAGTCGCTTTCCGGTGCATTCAAGGCCCAGCCCGAGGTGTTTCCTCCCATGCTCTCGTTCTTCTGCAACATAGGAGAGGAGACCGGCACCATCCAGGAGGCCCTCAAGAGCACCGCCGAGTACATCAAGCGCGTGGACGACATCATCTCCCAGACCAAGCGCGCCCTCATCTATCCGGCATTCGTCATCTCGGCCATGGGGGGCGTCATGGTGTTCTGGATCTTCTTTGTGCTTCCGCGTCTGGTGGAAACCTTCAACGACATGAATGTGGTATTGCCGGATATGACGCTCGCCCTGGTGGAGTTCGTGGATTTCTCCCGGGCCTATTGGTATGTTTTCCCGGCGGCGGTCCTCCTTCTGATTGCATTGGTCTGGGTGCTGAAAAGGCATGAACGCACGCGCGTCTTCCTGGCCATGGCCTGCTTTAACATCCCTGTTGCAGGGAAGCTCCTGAAGAATGCGTCGCTCACCCTGTTCTTTTCCAACATGTCCCTGATGCTCCGCTCGGGCGTCACCCTGACCAAGTGCTTCGATGTGCTGGAGACCACCTTTTCGAACCCTGCCGTCACGAAGATGATCGCCAGGATACGGCAGGCTGCGGGCAGGGGTGAATCCCTGCTGAACGCATTCGCCCTCACCCGGTTCTTCGACCCGGTCACGCTGCGTATGGTCAGCGTAGGCGAGAGCACGGGAACGCTCGATCAGCGTCTTCAGTACCTGGCGGATATGTATCAGGAGCAGACCTCCCGGTCCGTTGACGTCATGGGCAAGATGATCGAGCCCATTGTCATGGCGATCTCGGGCGGACTGTTCGTATTCATCGTCGTCTCGCTGATCGGGCCCGTCTATGATCTCATCTCGCAGCTTGGAGGAGGATGACATGGCGACCGGCAAGATACATTGGCTTCCTTTCCGCAGCAGGCCCGCGCCTGAGCGCCGGGGTGGGTTCACCCTCATCGAGCTGGCCTTTGTGCTCGTAATTTTGGGCATCCTCGTGAGCATGGGCGCCGGCCTCATCCCCCTGCTCGTCAACCAGAACAAGCTCAACGAAAGCCGCGCAATCGTCAAAGAGGCCAAGACCGCGATCATCGGATATGCCTTGGCTACAGGCAGGCTTCCCTGGGCTGCCGCCGGCACGGACGGCACAGAGACGGTGAACCGCCGGAGGGGCTATCTCCCCCACGAAACCCTGGGCATCCCGGGCACGGATTCATATAACAGCCCGCTCTTCTACTCCGTTGATCCCTATCTTGCCGCATCATCCACTATCGAAGAGCTCAAGGGCCGCCTGGTCGAGCTGATAAACGAATCTCACGCCCCCGGCCTTTTCTGCGACGGCACAAGCATCAGGGCGGCCTTCGTGGTGATCTCTCCGGGGAAAAACCGTGAGGCGGACGCCCCGAACGACGACAACAACAACGGCATCGTATCCCAGACGGGCGACGACAACCAATTCGCAAAGCCGGGTGATCCCCAGACATCAAATTATGACGACATACTCGATGCCGTGACCCTGTCCTATCTCCTCGGGCGCCTCGAATAGAGAACAACGTAAAGAAATTCGCTCTGAAATCCGAGAACACAGACGTGGGAGAAGGCTTTTCCCCTGTACGGCTGAACCCGCCGGATAACAAGAGAAGGACCGAACTCAAACGAGACGACAGGTGATGAAAAAAGGCAGGAAGACAGGATACACCATCTCACTGACCGACAGCGGATACCAGGCTGCCCGCTATACGATGGAATCCGGGATGGTCCGTCTCGAAGAGGTGCGGTCCTGTGGAGCGGGCGGATTTCCTCCTTCCATGCTCCGCGGGAAGCACGTAAGCGCATGTTTTTCGACGAGAAGCGCATACGCCGATGTGGGTGAATTCTCCAGCGTGTCAAAGGATGCCACCCTGGCCCATATCCGGGCCACGATCGACAAAACCGGCCTGTTCAACGAGGGCTATTGCATCTCGTTTGCAAAGATCTCCGACATCGACGCCGTGCGGGCCAGATTTTCCTACCTGGCGATCCCCTTAAGCGATGTGGACAGGATCTCGTCTTTAAACGGAAGCGATATCCTGCTCGATACCTACCGCCCCATCGAGGCGTCCCTCGCGGCTGCGGCAGGAAAAATCACCAGTCAGACCTGCATCGTGATGTTTGAGGACGACCAGTTCGTCCGGATCATCGGCGCGAAGGCAGGCATCATCTATCATCTGATCACGATCCAGAAGAGCAGGTCATTTGATCTCTTCGCCGAAACACTGGCCGGTATCAGCGAGATGTCCTCTCTGCTGAGGGTCAGTTACAACGAAACCCCCCAGGCGGTCTTCACAGCCGGCCAGGGCGAGATAGACATAGATGACCTGCGGAAAAACGATATCGAATCGGTCGGGCTGTTGCTCGAACACCTGCCCGGCAATGGATGCAGTTCGCCCGAGCTCCTGGGAAATGTACTGGGCAGCGAGTATGATTTTACCCCTGCCCCTTACCGCCGGACCAGGACGCTTGCCCGCTACGCCGAGTATTCGCTTCTGCTTTCCCTGACGATGATCGCATGCGCATTGCTGCTCTTTCTCCTGGGCCTGAGCTGCTCATGGGAGAGCCGGGACCTCGAGAAAAAAACCGATGCAGCGCTCAATGCCTACCTCCAAGACATGGCCCTGATGGAGCAGGAGTGCTCCGCGCTGCTTAAAGATACAGACCCCGAGCGCATCAACGAGCTCATTGCCCTATACCAGCGCTTCGAATCAGAACCCAGACTCCATGCCATGCTGGGCGTCATTACCGGCGCCATCCCGGCCCACACATCCATCGAACGGGTGGAGGTCTTCAGACCTGGGACGCAGACTGAATCGGATGACCCTCAGGAATATTCTCAACCCCCTGACCCCGCATCCATGCCTTCTCCGGGAAGCGCGGTGTTCCGGGTGAAGATCGAGGGCGCCATCAGGGCCCAGTACCCCCTGTCGAAGAGCCTGTTCTCTGATTTTCTCACAGACCTGCAGGAGCACTATCCGGTTACCGGGGCCACCTTCCGCCATACCGACCGGTGGGCCGGCTACACCGTGGAATGCGAGGCACAGAGATGAGGATCTATAAAATGGCTGTCGCCCTCAGTGTCGTGAGCATGCTCTGCCTGATCTCTTCGTGCTGGTTCTATCTCTCCGAGCGGGCTGACGCCCGGTACAACCAGGCCAAATTCACCTCGATCATGCGCGCACGGGCCGAGCAGCAGGCATACCAGGAAAAGCTCGATGCCCTCGAAATGCACTGGAAAAGGCTGAGAGAACTCTCCGGCGAGCAGACCGCAAATGTGAGCTACGACATCACACTCTATCCGAAGAACTTCGGCGAGCTTCAGGAAAAGATCGTCTCGACCTATGCAGAAGGATTCTTTTTCCTGGACCGTGCAATGATCCAGAGCACGCATGAAGGCATACGGCTGGCCGTGACCGGCTTCAGGATGGGAGGAAGGCGCCCGTGAAGATAGACACCGGAATCCTCGCCCTCTTCGCATCCCCGCTCATCGCCCTTCTCGCGGGCATCGTCATGCTCCTGTTCACCTCCGGCCATACACCCTATGTGCCTGACAGGCCGGAGTTTCTCGCCTATATCGACCAGCTCGGTTTCTCGTCTCAAGAAAGCACCCCCCCGGGCTCGGCCGAATCCATCAGAAATGTATTTTCCCCAGGCATTCCCGGCGAGGAGAACAGCTCTCAGGGACCAGAGGCCATCGCCCCGGTCTTTGTGAGCATGATCGTGGAAAACGGCACAAAGAGCTTCTGCGTTATTAACGGCAAAAAAATGCAGGTTGGTGATAACACCGGGACCTTTGTTGTTAAAGCAATAAAAAAAGACGCAATCACCATTCGATACAGGAGCGGCATTGAGGAGACGATCCATGTCAAAGTATACTAGGCATGTGTTTTACCTGTGCATCATTACCCTGCTGTGGGGATGCTCCACGGACAGGCTCATGAAGAAAGAAGACTTCACGGTACAAGAAGAGACCGGCAAGGCAACACCCCCTGTCCCCCGCCCGCTTCCTGAGATACAACCCCCCGCAGTGGAAGAAAAAAGCCCTCTTTCGGGCAAGACCATCACCCTGGCGGCAAAGAACGCCCCATTCACCGATATCTTCTCCGCCATTGCCGAGATTGCCGGCCTCGATCTGGTCATCGACTCCCGGCTCGTCAGTGCGGATATGATCCCTGCAGTCGCGACCTCTGACACACCTCCTCCTTCCGCCCCGTCGCAGCCGGATCAGCCGGGAGGAGACACCCGGAATTCGCAGAGCACCGGATCGAACAGCATGCTCATTCCTGTAAGGCCGGTCACCGTGGCCTTCAACAACACCCCGCTGGAACAGGCTCTGGAAGGCCTTACGGTCTCCCTGCACGTCTTCTCGGAGATCAGAGGAGAATGCCTGTACATCAGGGGAACGGCATCAAAGGCCTTTCACCTCAACTTCGTCTCGTCACGGAAAGAGACGCGCCTTTCGGTGGGAGGCGATGTCCTGGGCTCAAGCTCGAGCGGGGAGAACTCCACCACCCCTCTTTCCGGTGAGTTCTCCATCAGGCACACCTCTACATCGGAAGATATCGACATCTACGCCCAGATCGAGCAGGTCGTCCGCTCCTCACTGACGCCCTATGGCACCTACTCGCTCAACCGGAGTATCGGCTTCCTGGAGATCAACGACCGCAGAGACGCCGTGGAGCGCATAGAATCGTATATCAAGGCCTTGAAGACCTATTACAATGCACAGGTCCTCATCACGGCAAAGATCCTGGAGGTCAACCTCAGCGACTCGTACCGGTACGGCATCGACTGGACCAGCATCCACGGGAGCATCGGCGACTATGTGTTCAACCCCATCCGGCAGAACCTCGCCCTCTCCACGGACAACCTGGTTCCGTCTCTGGAGATCCAGGTGGGCTCTCAGGAGCACGGGTTCGACGCGGCGCTCAACGCCCTGGCCCAGTACGGAGAGATCAAGGTGCTCTCCAACCCCAGGATCAGGGTGACCAACGGCCAGCCGGCACTCATCAGCGTGGGCACGAACACCTCGTATATCCAGGAGATCGAGCTGACCATCACCACAGTGGAGGGCGGCACCACGATCACCACGCCCGAGGTCACCATCGGCTCCATCTTTGACGGGGTCATGCTCGGGGTGCAGCCGTACATCGACCTGGAAACGAACCAGGTGAACTTAAGCATCACCCCCATCAAGAGCAGGGTTGTGGAGCTGAAGGAGACGTCCATCAGCGGGAACATCTACACCCTCCCCACTGTGGACCTGAAAGAGGCGACCACGCAGCTCAGGGTCAAAAGCGGGAATATTGTCGCACTGGGCGGGCTCATCAGCAAGAACCTCGCTGATCAGAAAAAGAGCATCCCCATCTTGGGCGACATCCCCATCCTGGGCTACCTCTTCAGCCAGAAGATCAAGACCGTGGAAACCGACGAGCTGGTGATTCTCCTGGAACCTGTCATCATCGAGCAATGACGCTCGCCATCTCCCGGCGATACGGCTTTTGCGCCCCTGGCTCTGTTCTCCCTTTCCCACTCACTGCCAGACAGACATCTTTTCCCGGATCGCTTCGATCAGT
Organism: Candidatus Phosphitivorax anaerolimi; assembly: GCA_001896555.1. Taxonomy (GTDB): domain Bacteria; phylum Desulfobacterota; class Desulfomonilia; order UBA1062; family UBA1062; genus Phosphitivorax; species Phosphitivorax anaerolimi. The sequence continues at coordinate 3,652 of MPOS01000004.1, read as the reverse complement.
GCCGCATCCGGCTGTCCTGGCACATCACCCAGGCGGATATCGGGCTTGATCCGCTCGCCGTGAAAATCCGAGCCGGCGCTCACAAGTAGGCCGAGCGATTCGGCAATCCCGGCAAGATACTCGGTGACCGCAGGCCCGTGGTGGGTGCTGTACACCTCGATTCCCTGAATCCCGTGCGACTTCAGCTCCTTGAGGCTCGCTCTGTCCATCCCGCCTGGATGGGCCAGGACGAGGATTCCGCAGGGCCCCACATCGTGAAGGGTCTGGACCAGATCGGGAAGACCGGAAGAGACCGTCTCTCCAATCCCTGCCCGTGAAAAGTCCTGGTAGAAGTTCAGGTAGGGGGAATCGGAGCGGTCTCCCCGGGTATAGCGGAGTATCCGCGGGTCATGGGGATTGCGCTTTTCCAGCGCGTTGAGAAAGGTCACCCCGGTCGGGACCGATTTTCCCCACCCCGTGATGTCATCTTCATCGAGCAGAAAGCCCATCTCCCGGAAGCGCCCGATGATGGCGGGGATGCCCTGCCATATGCCCCTCAAGGAACAATCGATGAACTCGAGGATGCGGGAGTCGTTCGGATCGAACCCATAGCAGATCAGATGATACTCCCGTCCTTTGAAGGCAGCGGATATCTCGATCCCGCTGAAGAGCTCGATATTGCCGGCCCGGGCGGCATCCAGCCCTTCGGGCACGGCGCAGAAGTCCATGTGGTCGCAGAAGGCAAGGGTTTGCACCCCCCGGCATGCCGCCAGGGGAACGATCTCTTCCGGTGAATATTGCCCGTCGCTGGAATATGTTGTATGGACATGGAGATCGATCATCGCGTTGATGACCCATAACATAACTGCCGCATGGAGGGAAGACCGGGCGGCAAAGCAAGGAGCATGCATGAAGAGCGACAGGTATCTCATCGATCAGATCAACCCTCAAGAGTCGTGGAGGATCTTCCGCATCATGGCGGAGTTCGTGGACGGCATCGAGACCCTTTCGTCACTGGAGCCTGCAGTCACCATCTTCGGCTCCGCCCGGTGCAGGCCGGACGACAAATACTACCGCATGGCCGAGGAGCTGGCCGGCATGCTCGCCCGGGAGGGCTACAGCGTGATCACCGGCGGAGGCCCCGGCATCATGGAGGCGGCGAACAAGGGAGCGTTCGAGGCGGGGGGCCAGTCGGTGGGGCTCAACATCGTACTTCCCTTCGAGCAGATCATGAATCCCTACACGAACATCCATATCAACTTCCGCTATTTCTTTGTGAGAAAGGTCATGTTCATCAAGTATGCCATGAGCTACGTCATCTTCCCCGGAGGGTTCGGAACCATGGACGAGCTCTTCGAATCCCTCACGCTCATCCAGACGGACAAGATAAAGCCATTCCCGGTCATTCTCGTGGGCTCGGACTTCTGGGGCGGGCTCCTGAACTGGATACGCGATACCATGCTCAAGGAGATGAAGATCCTCCAGGAGGATCTGGCCATCTTCACCGTGGTGGATTCGCCCGGTGATGCGGTCGAGATCATCAAGAACACCAGGGTCTAGTCAGCCCTCCTTGACGGCCTTAAGGGTCGTTCTTGCAGATGAACGGGGTCCGAAGAGGGCCTAAGAGACGAGCCGCGACGCCTTCTGATATGCAGCAAACACCGCATCCATGGCCGCGGACCTGAACCCTCTGGACTCCAGCACGCCAAGCCCCTCGATAGTGGTCCCTCCGGGAGACGCCACCATGTCCTTGAGCTCTCCGGGGTGCTTTCCGGTCTTCAGAACCATGGCGGCAGCCCCTTTCAGGGTCGCGCAGGCCAGCTCAAGGGCGAGTTCCCTGGGTAGCCCTGCGCGCACCCCTCCGTCGGCAAGGGCCTCCATGAAGAGGAAGCAGAAGGCAGGGCCTGATCCGGACAGGGCGGTCACCGCATTCATCAACTTCTCTTCCACCTGCCGGCATATGCCTATGGCGGAGAATATCTCCAGAGCGGTGTCGATATCCTCAGGGAGACACGAGGGTGAGGGGCACAGCGCGGAAACCCCCTCGAGCACCAGCGCCGGGGTGTTGGGCATGACTCGGATCACCCGGGACTGCTGCCCGGTGACCGCTTGGATGGAATCGATAGGGACCCCTGCGGCAATGCTGATGATCAGCCTTTCTGCAAGCGGCTCCCGCACCTGTTCCAGCACTGCACCGATCCTGTCGGGCTTGACCGCCAGGATGACCACTCTGCTCTTTTCCACCAGCTCCGGAGCGCTTCCGGCCGTCTCGACCCCGTAGTGCCCGTGCATCTCTTCCATGCGCTCGGGACGGACATCGTATATGATGATATCCGGGGATGCGTACAAGCCCTTCTCGAGTATGCCTCCTATTATCGCCTCGGCCATGTTCCCGGCACCGATAAAACCTACAGCAGCCATGGTGTCTTCCTCCCTTCTCACACAAGATGGTGCGCGAATATTCTCCAGGTGCTCCACCTTCTCCATTATACCCATTTCCGGCAAAATATTCTAAACATAAGATTTTTATATTCCGATAAAAAGGCTATGGAAAGCGCAGTTAAGAAGATCAAAGGGATTTTTTTTGAGGAAACCACTATCACCCTGGGGACCGGGCACACGAAAAAAACCCAGCGCGTCAAGAACTATTGCCGTGCAGAACAGCTGGATGATGATCTCATACAGGTGACCTATCTCGGGAATGAAGGGCAGCCTACCGGCATCGTCATCAAGATGCCCTACGACGAATTCATGAGCAAATACACCTTCGAGCCCGACTATAAAGTGAAAACCAAGGAAGAACGTGAAACGGACAAGCACATTGCGCTGGCGGAAAAACATCGCGCGCGCAAGGAGTTCAACTCTGCCGAGTGGGAATATAATTCGGCGCTCAAGATCGATCCGGACAGCATCCGTGCCAACTTCGGCGTAGGGACCCTGTACATGGAGATGGGCCAGGTCGACAAGGCAAAGAGTGTGTTCCAGAAGCTCTCCCAAATCGAGGCCATCTTTGAAGAAGAGAACAAGCACATCTTCAACGAGTTTGGCATCGAGCTGAGAAAGGCCAATATGGTGGAGGAGGCGCTGGCGAACTACATGAAGGCCATCGAGATCTCCCCCGGCGACGAGAACCTCTACTTCAACGTGGCCCGCCTGTACTACGATACAAAGGACTGGACCAACGCCCTGAAATGGATCGAGAAGTCCATTTCTATCAATCCGAATTCCCGTGAGGCGAAACAGTTCGAGTCGCTCATCCGCAGAGAAATGCTGGAGCAGGGCGGAGCCAGAGCCAGGAGAGAGGATGACGACGACCCCTCCCGCAGGCAGCCTCCTGCAAGAGGCTCATCCGAAACGCCCGGCGCGCCGTCCAGGCCCCTGCCGAAAGACTGAGCCATTCCTTGAAATACCGGCTCTTCAATGCCAAGGGAAGCAGCCCTTGGGTCAATGATGACCTGCTACCTGCGAGGGGGTTGGTTTGTTCACTTCCATAGGCCTAGGTTGCACGAGACCTGCTTGATTCGTGAGTGTTGCTTTTGGGAAGCTTTAAAGATGGGGGCGAGAATAGTGCTTGGGGGAGTGTGGGTTCGAGGGGATTGCCGTTCGAACTGGAATCATCTCCTGATGCAGTCACGTATGCCGGCAGGGCGATCCCATCGACTCGCTAAAGCTC